>CAMTVF010000100.1:0-36279 GCA_947085115.1 uncultured Opitutaceae bacterium
AACCGGCACTATTTTGACCGCTGGGCTGCCTTGTTGCCTCACGCAGGTCAGTGTTACCTCACTTCGATCGGACATTACCTGATCGAAGACGGAGGACAAGCTGTCGTCCGACGTATTTCAGAACACGTCTTGAATGCCTAGGTGCGCTCGCGAAGAGCAATCGGCCTAATTAAATAAAAGACATAATGCTTATTGTGCGCCTAGAGCTGTTTTCACACCGCCAAGCGTATCCGCTAATTGCTGGCATCCTTAATCGGCTGCGCCCCAACGCCTAGAAAGCGGATAATAGATGAAAAGCGGTCGACCCACGACATCCTTGTCGGGCACATAACCCCAATAGCGACTGTCTTTGCTGCGCGGTGAATTATCACCGAGGACCATGTAGGAGGTGGTCGGAACCTCGGCCACGCGTCCGATGCCGAGCAGGCCGTGATTCACGTAACCGGGATAATCACCGGTCTTTAGCGCGTTCGCGGCAAAGGCATTGGTGCCAGTGATCGGCGCGCCGTTACGGAACAGCTGGCCGGCTGGATCGGATGCTTTGTTACCGCCGTCGCGGACAAAACCCTGAGTGCGAATCTCCAATTTGTCGCCTGGCAGCCCGACAAGGCGTTTGATGAAATACTTGTCGCCTTCGTCTGCTTTGAGTTCGGCGATGTTGCCTGTCTTGAAAACGAAACCTTGGCCGACACTGGGTGGAAAGAAATTGTAGGTAAAACGATCCACAAACAGCAGGTCGCCGGTGTGGATGTCGAAAGAAACGATGGTTTCGCCCTTGCGCACCTTCTTGCCGAGCGGAATCCAAAAAACACGCTGGTCCTGTCGCCGATTGCCCGAGGTGACGGTCATCATTGACGACTCAGGCGTCCGTCCGAGTTTTTGCATCTGCTCCTGCAAGACCTCCTGCAGATCGCCATTCTTGCCCGCAAACTGTTCCTCTAGCACGCGTTCAAAATCAAAATCCGCCGGCACTGTGAGCCGCGCGAGCTCTCCGCCAACCATGAAAACGTATTCCCGCCTGAGCGACGGAATGACTCCGAGCATTCGCTCTGTTTTCTGGGAATAGATCACCCGCAAATCACGCGAAATGACCGGCACCAAGATCTCGCCACCGGCTGGGGCCACGGCGGAAAAATGAGTGGCTCCGAAAGCGGCAAAGCGCCCTGCCCTCGCGACGATCCCCGGTTCTTCGCCCGCGGCGAAAAGCTCGTGGGTCATGCCGTAGTAGCTCGGCCACATCGAATTCGTCGGGATCTTGAATGGCTGCACGAAATACGCGCGCAAGCCGAGGATCACAATCGCCGCGACGATGAAAAACTCGACGTTCTCAACCATCGATGAAGTCGGATAAAGTCGGCCGCCGGTGTCGCGCAGGACATCCTCGAGTTTCTCGATCGCTATTTTCAGGCGGCTGGCGTCGGCCTTTTCATTCAGGCGCAACTTGAGCTCACCCGACGTGGCAAGCAACTGCTGGCCTTGCGCCGTGCTTAGCAGGTCGCGTCGAAATTTGTAGACGCGATCCGCGACCTCGAGCCAGTTGGCGGCGTGGCGCCGCATTTTCTTTTCTTCGGAGAGCAGAAAGCTGAACACGGAAGGCTTGGGGGTTAATTGCCAGTTCTGAGAACCTTGATGAAGGCGTCCGGAGGGATCGAGACTTTGCCGATCTGTTTCATCTTCTTTTTGCCCTCTTTCTGTTTGTCAAGGAGCTTGCGCTTACGGGAGATGTCGCCGCCGTAGCACTTCGCGGTGACGTCCTTGCGCATTTCGCGCACGTTGTCGCGGGCGATGATCTTGCCTCCGATGGCGGCTTGGACCGCGATCTTGAACATCTGCGGCGGAATAATCGCGGCGAGCTTTTCGCAGAGCGCACGGCCCTGGCCTTCCGCCTTGGAGCGGTGAACAATGCTGGAGAACGCGTCCACGGGATCGCCGTTCACGAGGATGTCCATCTTGACGAGATCGGAAGGCTGATAGTCGGACAGCTCGTAATCCATCGAGCCGTAACCTCGCGTGATGCTCTTCAGGCGATCATTGAAATCCACGAGAATCTCGTTCAGCGGCAACGTGCAGGTGAGCATGACGCGTGCGCCGTCGAGTGTGTCGGTGTGGTCACACCGGCCGCGCTTCTCCACCACGAGGGTGAGGATGTCGCCCATGAATTCATTGGGTATATGCAGCGCGGCTTTAATCGTCGGCTCCGAAATCTCTGCGATAGAGGCGGGATCTGGCAGATTGACGGGATTATCAACCTCCATCTCATCACCGGCATGGATTTTAACTTTGTAGACGACGCTCGGATAGGTGGAGATGATATCGATGTCGTATTCGCGACGGATTCGTTCCTGCAGCACCTCCATGTGGAGCAACCCGAGGAAACCGCAGCGAAAGCCAAACCCGAGCGCCACTGACGTTTCCGATTGGTAGATGAGCGCGGAGTCATTGAGGCGCAGCTTGCCCAATGCGACCTTGAGCTTCTCGTAGTCGTTCGATTCGAGCGGATACAAACCGCAATACACCATCGGGTGGATTTCCTTGTAGCCCGGAAGCATGTCATCGGCGGGCTTGTTGGCGTGCGTGATGGTATCGCCAATCTTGATTTCGTCGGTGTTCTTGATGTTGGTGATGACGTAGCCGACGTCACCCGGACCTAGTAGCGCGACCTTCTCCATGCCGGGCCGAAACACGCCGACTTCCTTCACTTCGGCGCGCTGGCCGGTGCTCATCATCATCATCATCTCGCCCGCTTTGACGGTGCCGGAAAATACGCGCGCGTAGGAAATGACGCCGCGATAGGAATCGTATTTCGAGTCGAACACCAACGCGCGCAGCGTCGGATACTCCGTCCAGCGCGGCGGCGGGATGCGAGCAACGACGGCCTCGAGGATTTCTTCAATGCCGATGCCCGATTTGCCACTGGCCAAGATCGCCTCTTCGCCGGGAATCGTAAGGATGTCTTCCAATTGCTTCACGCATAGCTCGAGATTTGCGCTCGGCAGGTCGATTTTGTTGATGACTGGAATAACTTTGAGTCCCTGCGCGAAAGCCAGATGCGCATTGGCGACCGTCTGGGCTTCGACGCCTTGGGCTGCATCGATCAACAGGAGCACACCTTCGCAGGCCGCCAGCGAACGCGATACTTCGTAGGAAAAATCGACGTGGCCCGGTGTGTCCGTGAGGTGGAGCTTGTAGATCTTACCATCCTTGGCCGGGTAGGTCATTAGGACCGGATGCATCTTGATCGTGATGCCGCGTTCCTTCTCCAAATCCATCGCGTCGAGATGCTGCGCCGTCAGGTTGCGCTGCGAGACGGTGTTGGTATACTCGAGCAGCCGATCGGACAGCGTCGTCTTGCCGTGATCGACGTGAGCGATGATACAAAAATTTCTAGTCAGCAGTTCGGACATCTCAGGCGGGGATTTCGGAATATTCGGCAATTGATTTCACGACCCACGCCTTGTCGGTGCGACGCGCAAGACCGGCGAGAACGCCCCCTGGGCCGCACTCCCAGAATTCGGTTGCGCCCGCCGCCACGGCGTTGCGCATGCAATCTTCCCATAGGACGGATGACACCACTTGTTTGACCAGCGCCTCGCGGATCTGTGCCGGCTCCTGGACGATTTGGCCGGTGGTGTTGGTCAGGACGGGGAAAGTGGGATGATTGAACGTCACCGATTCGAGGTAGCGCGCGAACTCGACGCGAGCCGGGTCCATCAAGCGGCTGTGGTAAGCGCCTGCGACGTTCAAAGGCATGACGCGCTTGAGGCCTCGGTCTTTTGCCGCCGCGACGAGCGCGTCGACCTTGGATTTTTCGCCCGACACAATGATCTGCCCCGGCGCATTGAAATTAGCCGCTTCGATATCGAATTCCCGGCAGAGTTCGCAAATCCGCTCCCGTTCCTCCCCGATGATAGCTGCCATGCCGCCGGTTCTTTTCTCGCAGGCTTGCTGCATCAGACGACCGCGCTCGGCCACGACTTTCAGGCCCGTAGCAAAATCGAAAACACCCGCTGCCGTCAGCGCCGTTACTTCACCCAAGCTCAAGCCAAGGGCGTAACTTACTTCGGGAAGTTTCCCTGCTTCCTTCAAGGCGGCAACGACCGCCAATCCATGCACAAATAGCGCAGGCTGACAGACTTTGGTTGGGGTGAGATCGGCCTCCGGACCTTCGAGGCAAATCTTTGTCAAATCCCAGCCCAGAACGGCGTTTGCTTCCGTGTAAAGTGCGCGCGCCGCCGCAGAACCGTCGTGGAGCGATTTGCCCATCCCGACTTTCTGAGCGCCTTGTCCTGCAAAAAGTAGTGCGAGTGGCATACGTTAAAGGGGTGGTTAAACCTCCCCCGCCGGTAAAAACCAAGCCCTAAAACTTTTTGAGCTGCGGGAAGTATTTCTTGTCGTCTGTCTGACCCGGTGGTCCGCTCCGGCGCGATTCGACTTTCGGGAGCTGAGGCAAGGTAAATTGATTGGTGGTAGCACTTTGGGGCAGCACCGTCGGAGCGGGAATGATCGCCGGGACGCGCAATTCAGATAAGCCGACTGCACTGCGGGTCGAAAGATCAAAAGCGTCGAGGTAAGGATTGGCGACTTCGCGATCGGGGTTGGCTAGGCCCAAGGTGCCGATCGGCAAGTTCGCGGTCGTGCTCGCGCGACTACTCACTCGGTTGCCGCCGCCGGTAAAATCAATCGCAGTGGACTGGGTAGACTTGGGCCGGAGAATGTCGTCGAGCGTTTCGCGCACCGGGGAACCGGCGAGCCACTCCTGCATGAGCGGAGCAAATGGATTCTGACCGTTGGGAATTCTTGCCGCCGCGCTCGACTTCTCTTGCCGGTCGGCCAGCCGGCCGGAGCGCCGACGCTCGTAGACTTTGAAGGAATAGTTGGGATCGGCCGGATCGAGTTTTTCTTCGGCGATCTCACCCGTTACGCCCGTCCGGTCTGCTGGAGTCGCGCCGACAGCTTGGTGTTCTGTTTGCTCAAATCCGTCGAGCAACCAATTCCTGCGCGCATCGGTGAGCGTGCTCGCCTTTTGAACTGGATCGGGTCGCGCCGGCGTCACGACCGGTGCGGTGCGCGGCGGAGCAACTTCAAGTGCCGGCAGGATGCTGCGCAAATTGGGATTGGCGAGGCCCGTGGCTTCGGCGGTTTGATCCTTCTTGAGGGAACGCAGTTGTTCCTTCGCCGCGGCGAGTGGCGTCGTGGATTCCTGGGCCCACAGCATCGTGGCCGCGCAAATCCCGCATACCGCTGCCGTGCCGATCCGCGTCATCAGGAATTAAAGAAGATGCCCTTAAGATTCATCTCGAGCGCCTGAGGATTGGGCGAGAAACGCACGCCGTCGGCTTTGCTGATTTTGCCTTCTTTGATCAGCCGATAAAGATCCTTGTTGAAGGACTTCGACAATCCATCGGCGCCACTATCGAGCAACTGCTGAATCTTGTCGTTCTGCCCCTCGAGAATGAGGTTTCGAATCGTGGCGTCGGCGACCATGATTTCATGCGCAGCAAATCGACCACCACCCTCAAGGGCGGGAATCAGTTTCTGACAGACAAAACCGCGCAACGAGCCTGCAATCTGGCGGCGGGCTTGCGCCAACTGCTCCGGGGGGAAGAATTCGAAAAGACGTGTGAGCGATTGCGCGACGGTGGCTGCGTGCATGGTCGAGAGGACCAAATGTCCGGTTTCGGCGGCGGATATGGCGGTCTCAAAAGTTTCACGGTCGCGCATTTCGCCGATGAGGATGATGTCGGGATTTTGCCGCAGCACCGACTTGATCGCCATTTCGAAGTTCGGCACGTCGATTCCGATTTCGCGTTGTTGAAAAAGGGATTTGTCGTCGCTAAATGTGTATTCGATCGGATCTTCGATCGTGACGACATGCTTCTCGAGATTCTGGTTAATCCAGCTCATCATCGCCGCCATGGTCGAACTCTTGCCGGATCCTGTCGCGCCACACACGAGCAGAATGCCATCCTTGGCCTGGGACAGTTTGATCAAGACCTCGGCTTCGATGTTCAACTCCGCAAAGGTCGGTGGACGGCTCTTGATATGACGCAAGACGATGCTGACCGTGCCCCGCTGGTGAAAGCCGTTGACGCGAAACCGACCGATATCCGCAGCGGCAAAGGCGAAATCGACTTGTCCGTCGCGCTCCCATTTGTCGCGAAATACCACCGGCACATGTTCACCCACCCACCCGTCGGCCTGTTCGTTGGTGATCGGGTCCATTTCGACCGGGCGGAGTCGGCCCCCCATGCGCAGGTAACCCGGTTTGTTGGCTTTGATCACGATGTCGCTCGCGCCACTCTCGACGGCGAGCTTCAACAGATCGTTCATAATCTCGGTGTGAATGGTGGTGCTCATGTAGGATTTTTGACGTGAACCGGCTAAAAAGGCTGTGCTTTGCCTAACAGGCACGTTTAATTGTTGAGACAACTCTCCATGAAGTCGAGCCGCCCGTTTACCGGATCCATCACCGCCCTTGTTACCCCGTTCAAGTCCGGGACCGTGGCCTATGACGACCTTCGTCACCTGGTCGATTTCCAGATCAAGGCGGGCATCAATGGTCTCGTGCCCGTGGGCACGACCGGTGAATCGCCTACGCTTGATCCCGGCGAAGCGCTGGAAGTGATTGGTTGCGTCGTTGAGCGCACACGCGGTCGCGTGCCGGTGATTGGCGGCACGGGTTCAAACAACACCAAGAAAGCCGTTGAAATGACCCAGAAAGCGCACGCTGCAGGCGTGGACGGCATGCTCGTGGTCGCGCCTTACTATAATCGCCCGACCCAAGAAGGACTCTTCCAGCATTTTGCAGCCGTGGCGGAGGCAACGGACAAACCGATCGTTCTCTATTCGATCCCCGGTCGTTGTGGCATTGAAATCAGCGTCGAGGTGATCGCGCGCTTGAGGGCAAAGTATCCGCACGTCTGTCACGTCAAGGAGGCCGGTGGCAGCGTCGAGCGCGTGGATCAGATTCTCCAAGCCTGCGGCGATGCGGTGACTGTGTTGAGTGGTGATGATCCCCTCACGATTCCGTTCATGGCCGTTGGCGCGAAGGGCGTCATCAGCGTCGTTAGCAATCTTTATCCCGGAGCCGTGGTGAAGATGGTGAATTTTGCGCTCAAGGGTGACTGCGCGCGCGCGCGCGCCCTGCATCGGAAACTTTACCCCGTCTTCAAGGCGATCTTCATCGAATCGAATCCGACTCCCGTGAAGGCGGCGATGGTTCGCGACGGCATCAGCAGTGAGGAAGAAGTTCGCCCCCCCCTCTGCCCCCTGAGTGGCGCCAGTCGCAAGACGCTCTTCCGGGTGCTCGACGCCTATTCGCAAAAAAAGTGAGCACGCCCCGCATCATTCTTCTCGGCGCCCGAGGTCGCATGGGCCTCGCGGTGCAAGCGGCCTCGGCAGAGCTTGGGTTGACGATTGCAGCGACGGTATCCTCGCAGGACGATCTGTCAGCCGCTCTTGATCTCGGGGACGTGGTGGTTGATTTCAGTTCCCATCAAACCACCTCGAACTTGCTGGAGCTGGCGGTGAAGAAAAAGAAACCGCTGGTTATTGGCACCACGGGCCATGAAGCCGCCGTGAAGATCAAACTCTTGGTCCTGGCAGAGGGCGTGCCGACCGTTTGGACGGGGAATTTTTCCGTTGGGATGAACCTTTTGTTTGCACTGACTTCCCGCGCTGCGCGCACGCTCGATGATCGATTTGACGTCGAGCTCGTCGAGATGCACCACCGCCACAAGAAGGACGCCCCGAGTGGCACAGCGGCCCGCCTTCTGGAGTTGATCCTTGAGGCAAGAGAGCTCGATGACGACGCCCTCCGCCATGGGCGGGTTGGGATTACCGGCGAGCGCAGTTCAAAGGAAGTTGGAGTGCATGCATTGCGCGGTGGCGACGTGATCGGTGAGCACTCGGTGATTTTCGCAGGACCCGGTGAGCGACTCGAACTCACGCACAAAGCGAGTGATCGGATGATTTTTGCCCGCGGTGCGTTGCGGGCGGCACTTTGGGTCGTGCAACAGCAGCCCGGCCTCTACGACATGCAGGACGTGCTCGGGTTGAAAGCCTGATATGATCAACCGCATCACCGGCACCCTGCTTTCTGCTGCTCCGCTCCAGGCGATCATCGAGATCGGCGGACTGGCCTATGAAATCCATATCCCGGTCACCACTGCGGAGCGCCTGCCCCAACCAGGCCAGCAGGCCCGGTTGCACACGCAGGTCGTTTATCGCGAGGACTCGCAGACGATGTATGGCTTCAGCACCGAAGCGGAACGCGACTTCTTCCGGCTTTTGGTGGAAAAAGTTTCAGGCATCGGTCCGAAAACCGCGCTCAGTGTGCTGAGCAAACTCTCCCTGCCTGTGCTGCACGGAGCGATTGCCGCAGGCGATGTTGCCTTGCTTGCGAAATGCCCGGGCATCGGTCGCAAGACCGCGGAGAGGCTGGTGATTGAATTGCGCGACAAGGTGGGCGTGAGTTCGATTGCCCCCGAAGTTACGTCCAGTGGAGCGGCGACCGCGCCCGAAGAGAATAAAGTGCGCGATGCCGTGATGGCTCTCATCGCACTTGGCTACAAGATGCCCGATGCCGACAGGGCTGTGCGTCAAGCTTGGGTCGCACTGGGTTCAGGCGCCACGACCGAAGCGCTGATCAAGAAAGCGCTCGGGTAACAAAAAGCCCGCCACCCGGGCGGGCTGAAGAAAAACGGGTTGGTAGCAAGCCTCAGCGCTGGAACTGAAAGGCGGTAAACTCTGCCGTCCCTCGTTGCCGCCGATTCTGGAGTGAATTCGGGGTGCGGGTTGGGAACGCCTGTCGTTGTTCGAACACACCTTCACTGAAAAGCGAAATGCGCGCAGCGGCATTTTCCGGCTGACCCAGACCAATGAGGCGCTGTTCTTCCTGACGGAGAGTGGCCAAGAGCGCGGTGTAATCGCGCTCGTCGAGTTGGCTCGAGCGCAGGGTCGCCAGACCCGCCTGGGAATCTGGAAAGGTTGCCGGGGCCTCTGGTTTTGTTGCCTCCGCGACGATCGCAGGCATTGGGGCTGCTGCAGCGAGGGCGACCGAAGTCGTAGCATTGCCTGCCTCGGTGAAGTTCATGCGCCCAAAGACCAGAGCCAGGCTGGCGGCGGCCGCGAGACCACCAGTGGCGTAAAGCCACCGAGCGCGGCGTTGCCGCTGGCGATTCTGAAGATGGGCGATGGTCGCAGATTGGGATGCCACCGGGCCCTCGGTTGGGTCGCCCTGGGCCAGAAAGCTCCCGTAGACCAGCGCGGTGGCCCGGTGCATGCGGCAATAGTGGCGGTAAACTTGGCGGCGTTGGGGATTCGTCTGAATCTCGCGTTCGAATTCCGCCGCATCTTCCGGCGAAATTTGCCGGTCGATATACAGGTTTACCATTTCGGTGAATCGTGTGTCCTTCATTTCTGAAAATCCCCCCCTAGTTTCTCGCGCAGGCTTTCGCGGGCGCGGGCGATCCGGCTTTTGACAGTGCCGACGCTGATGCCGAGAATCTCGGCGATTTCCTCGTAGGCGAGATTCTGCACGTTGCGCAGGATCAGGATCTCGCGGTGCTTCTCGTTGAGTTCGTCCATGCACTCGGCGACGCGGTTAACAAACTCCTGCGTGACAGTGGCATCCTGAGGAGTCTCTTGTTCGGCGGGGATAAGTTCCGCGATCGTGGTCGTATTATCATGGCCAACGGGGGCATCGAACGAAATGGATTTGTCGCGCTTGCGCCGCCACCAATACCAGTAGCGGTTGCGCGCGAGGTTGGTGGCAATCTGGTAAAGCCACGTGGAAAAGGCCGAGTCGCCCCGGAAATTGACCAAGCCGCGGTGCGCTCGGATAAAGGCGTCTTGGGTGACCTCCTCCGCGTCCTGCTGATTGCGGAGCAGTTGGTTCACCATCGCGTAGATGCGATCCCAGTAACGGGTGACGAGTTGGTCGAACGCAGCTGCTTCCCCGCCTTTAAAACGTTCCACCAACAAATGGTCTAATGCAACTTCTTGGGCCTTGGCTGTCATGTGCTCAGGCTCGTTATGATGCGGAAAATGGTGAATTGTTCCCATTGAGGTGATTTGGAATGAGAAAAAGGCTTCGTTTTTAGTGAGACCGCTCGAACTTACACTGAGCAATGCGTGGGTTGGTGCCAAATAATTCTTGCCTTAGCTGCCAACTGAAAAAATAACTCCCGACTCTCTGCATGGAACGGGTCGATAGCTCAATGGTAGAGCAGCGTCCTTTTAAGTCGTTGGTTCCGGGTTCGAATCCCGGTCGACCCACCACATTCTTTGCAGGTAGCCACCTTCCCCCTACCGGTAGGGCAAAACATCCATGTTGTCTTTTCCTAGGGGACCGCTATGGCTTGTCCTCAGAATCGCCTAGGGCCTTTCCCACAGCCACCTTGTCTACCACACCTCCAGCCAAACGGATCATCATTGTTGAGGATCAAACCGCCATTCGCGAGATGCTGGCGGAGATTCTACGGATTGATCCAAATTACAAAATCGTTGGTGAGAGCGGAGATGGACAAGAAGCATGCGACCTTTGCCTGGAGTTAAAGCCTGATGTCATAGTGCTCGATGCGCGTCTCCCGGGTTTGAGTGGGGTGGATATTCTCCGCCGCATTGCCAAACCGCTTAAAAACACCCGGATATTGGTGTTTTCTGGTTACGAGAGCCCAGCGCTGGTCCGCGAGATGCTTGAAACGGGGGCCCATGGCTTCGTGGAAAAGACAGCGGGACTGACAGAATTCAAGAAGGGCCTCGAGACCGTCGCGAATGGTGGCACCTATTTCGGGCCCGGGGTGGCCGCGCTCCTGCGCAATGTGGTCGCCAATAACAGCCCGGCATCGGGCATCGACCTCCTCACCGACCGCGAACGCGAAATTCTCAAACTGGTGGCGGAGAGCCATAGCACCAAGGAAATCGCCCAGAAGCTCGGGATCAGCGTCAAGACGGTCGATAACCACCGCACCAATCTGATGCGGAAGCTTAATTTGCACGATGTCGCCAGCTTGACGCGCTACGCATTGGAGATTGGATTGATTGATCATCGCTCCAATGCGTGGGTGCAGTAGTCGATTTCATCGGGTTTTATCTTGCTCGCCCCCCGCCCTTTGGTCGATATCTCGCCTGATTTCCTGCCTATCTTTGCCATGAAGAACCTCCCAAAGCTTTTCGTCCTCGTGATCGCCAGTTCCGTGCTCCTGCTCGCCGGCTGCTCCAAGAAGCCCGTTCGCCCAGACCCGAAGTTGACGACGATGAACACCATCAACCCCGATCAAGTGGCGTTGCCCTTTGGCGATGCCTCTCCCGGCACCGGTTTGGAATTGCGCAACCTGCCCCCTGGCGCGACCGAGGACGAGTTCACGATCCGCGGTTTGATGGCACCGGTTTATTTCGATTTTGATCGTTCGGCGGTTTCCTCGGCAGAGCGACCAAAGATCGAAGCGGCCGTGAAGTGGCTGAATGAAAATTCCGACAAACGCATGCTTCTCGAGGGCCGTTGCGACTGGCGCGGGACCGCGGAATACAATCTTGGTCTCGGAGATCGTCGCGCAAACGCCGTGAAGAAATACCTCGAGTCCCTTGGCATTTCTTCCGCTCGTTTGGAAATTCTTTCGAAAGGCTCGACCGAAGCACAGCAGACCGGCGGAGAATCCGAGTGGGCCAAGGATCGCCGCGTCGAGTTTGTTGTTTTAAAGAAGTAAGCAGCGCAATTTTTTTAAGGGCCGCGGATTGCTCCGCGGCCCCTTTTGCACCCAGCCCGCATCGACGGGGATAAAAAACGGAGCCACTTGGCGCCGCTGAAAGTAACGTTAACTGAAGATGGGACTTAGCCGCGGGCAAGTGCTTCCAGCACCCGGGCACTGGTTGCGATGCCCTTCTTCATCACCCGGAGGTCAAAGCCCTCGTTGGGCGCGTGGAGGTTGTCCTGGGGCAGGAACAAACCCATCATGACGGCGTCGAGACCGAGCACGGTCTTGATATCGGCGATGAGGCCGACGCTGCCGCCCTCGCGCAGGTAGAGTGCTGGTTTGCCCCAGACTTCGATCGCAGCTTGGTCGAGTGCCCGAAAGCAGGCGGCGAGTTGCGGCGATTGATTCTTCGGCGTATTGGAGCGGTCCGGTGGAATGACCACATAAGGGGTCGCGACGTGCTGCTCGTGAATCTTGAGGGTGACTCCTTTTGGGCAGCGTTGCCTGATTGCCTTGAAGACCGCTTCCTTGATGTTTTCTGGGGTCTGGTTCGGCACGAGCCGGCACGTGACCTTCGCACTGGCTTTGCTAGGAATGACCGTTTTGGTCCCCTCGCCTTGGTAGCCACCGCTGAAACCATTGAACTCCAAAGTCGGGAGAAACCGAATTGCCTCAAAGGGCGTGTAACCGGGCGGCGTGTGAAATTTCGGAATGCCAAGGAATTTTTGAAACGCGGCCTTTTGCAGGCCTGCTTTCTTCAACTGCTCGCGTTCCCACTTTTCGGGTTCCACGACCTTCTTGTAGAAACCCGGGATGTTGACGCGCCCGTCCGGCGTGTGGAGCGAGGCACACAGCTCGGCGAGGGCCTGGAGTGGGTTCATCAGCACGCCGCCATTCATGCCGGAATGCAGATCGGTCTTCGGACCGGTGAGTTCGATTTCAAACGCAAGCATGCCGCGCAGGCCGACTGTCACGACCAATTGGTCAGGCGAGGGAATGCCGGTGTCGGACATGAAAATGAAATCCCCGTCGAGCAGATGCTTGTAGGAACGAAGGAAGCTCTTGAAATTCTTGCTGCCGATTTCTTCTTCGCCTTCCACGATGAAGGTGATGTTGAGAGGCAGGTCCGGATTCTTCTCCAAAACCTGAGCCACCGCCGCGACGTGCGCCAACAGCGGTCCTTTGTTGTCGGCCGTGCCGCGCCCATAGATGCGATTGCCCCTGATGGTGGGTTCAAAGGGTGGAGTCTTCCACTTCTCGAGTGGATCAGCGGGTTGGACATCGTAATGTCCGTAAATCATGACGTGTGGCCAGCTCTTGTCGCCCACGCGCTTCGCCACAATCACGGGGTGCAACTGAGTCGGCACGGCCTGCACCGTGAAGCCGATTTCCTTGAACAGCGACGTCAGGAAATTTTGCGCGCCAACCATGCCGTCAGCGAATTTGGAGTCTGCAGACACGCTCGCGTGCCGGACGTATTCTTTCAGTTTCTCAATGGGGTCGAACATGCCGCCACGATGTCTGATGTTGCGGGCCGGTGCTAGCCGAATCGCCCTCTCGCCGGCGATTGGAAGCACAGATTCACTCTTGGATTAACAGAATTTGTCCCAGTCCATTCTCCGATTCCGCACTTCGCGCTGCAATTGCCTAATGTTTAAAGTGGCGGCTGCCGGTGAACACCATCGCCATGCCGCGCTCGTCCGCCGCTTTGATGACCTCCTCGTCGCGAATCGCTCCTCCGGGCTGAATCGCGGCCGTCGCGCCGGCATCAGCGGCGGCGAGCAGCCCGTCCGCAAACGGGAACAGCGCCTCGCTGGCGACAATTGAACCCTGAAGATCTAGCCCGGCCTCGCCTGCTTTCCAGACCGCAATCCGCGAGCTGTCGACCCGCGCCATCTGACCCGCTCCGACGCCGAGCGTCTGCTCGCCGCGGCAATAGACAATGGAGTTTGATTTCACGTGTTTGCCGACCTTCCACCCGAAAAGCATGGCTTCCCATTCTGCGGCGGTTGGTTGCCGTTTGGTCACCACCTTGAATTCGCGGATGTTACCCAGCGTGCGGTCCCGGTCTTGCAGCAAAACGCCCCCGACAACCGAACGGATCTCCTGCAACGCATCGGCGCCAAGGCCTTCCTTGGCTATCATCAGGCGCAGGTTCTTCTTCTTCGCAAAGATCGCCATGGCCTCGTCGCTGACTCGCGGCGCGATAATCACCTCCGTGAAAATGTCTTTGATCTGCTCCGCGACGTCGAGGCCGAGGGTCTGGTTCACGACAATGATGCCCCCAAAGGGCGCCTGGCGATCGGTGGCATAAGCCCTTTCCCAGGCGGCCAGCAATGTGTCCGCACTGGCGACGCCACAGGGATTGGTGTGCTTCAAAATGGCAACCGTGGGCCGCTCGAATTCGCCGATCAGATATGTCGCCGAGGTGATATCCAAAATATTGTTGTAGCTGAGCTCCTTGCCTTGGAGCTGTTGGAAGTGCTCGTGGAAAGTGCCATAGAGCGCGGCCTTTTGGTGCGGATTCTCGCCGTAGCGCAGGCTCTGTGCCTTCTTGAGCGACAGCGAGAATGTGTCCGGGAATCCACTTAATACATCGAGATCGGGCTCGACCTGCTGGGCTTCGAGGTAGCGAACGATCGCGGCGTCGTAACTCGCCGTGCGCTGAAAGACCTTGAGGGCAAGGCACCGGCGAAGGTCAGGCAACGTGGACTCATCGCTGAATGCTGCCAGAACCGCAGCGTAGTCAGCCGGATCGCACACAACGGTCACGCTCTCGTGGTTCTTGGCGGCACTGCGCAACATCGAAGGTCCGCCGATGTCGATGTTCTCAACGGCCTCCTCGAATTCGACATGGGGCCGCGCGACCGTCTGCTCGAAGGGATAAAGGTTCACCACGACGAGATCGATCAGATCGATGCCGTTCTTCTCCGCCTGCGCGAGATGTTCGGCTTTGTCGCGCCGACAGAGCAACCCGCCATGGATTTTCGGGTGCAGCGTCTTCACCCGGCCTTCCATGATTTCGGGGAAGCCCGTGTGCGCACTGACCTCGGTTACCGGCAGGCCGGCCTCAGCGAGCAACCGGGCCGTGCCTCCGGTGGAAAGCAACGTGTAGCCGTGCCGGCGCACGAGAGCCGATGCAAATTCAACCAGACCGCGTTTGTCGCTGACGGAGAGGAGCGCGAGCTTTGCCATGCACCTGTTTGCCGACCGTCGCGCAACGCTGGCAAGTTAGAAAAGTCTCCGCGAGCGTGTCCTGCACTCGCGGAGAGGTCGAGATTGCAGCCGGTGGTCAGGTGCCCGAGATACCAACAATCTCCCCGGCCTCGTTCACATCGATGCGTTCGGCCGAAGGCACCTTGGGCAGGGCCGGCATGCGCATCATCTGGCCGGTGAGAGCGACAATGAAGCCAGCACCGGCGGCGAGTTCGAAATCCCGCACCGTGATCCGGAAGCCTTGAGGACGGCCGAGCTTCAAGGGGTCGTCCGACAGCGAATTCTGGGTCTTCGCCATGCAGATGGGTAGCCGCCCGAAACCTGCTGCCTCGAAGAGCGCGAGCCTGGCCGCCGCTTCTGGCAGGATGTCGACCCCGTCGGCACCATAGAAGCGCTTGGCGATGGCCTCCATCTTGGCGTGCACAGGCAGATCATCGGCGTAGGTAAATTCGATTGGGGTGCTCCGCAGAGGCAGTGCCTCGAGGACAGCTTGGGCGAGTTTGCGACCGCCCTCGCCGCCCTTTGCGAAGACTTCTGAGTTGGCGCAACGCACACCGAGCTTTTGGCAGAATTCGTGAATTTTCTCCATTTCCTCGACGGTGTCCGTGGGAAAACAGTTCAAGGCAATCGTCACAGGTCGGCCGAAGGACAGAGCTGCCGTGACGTGGGCCTCGAGATTTGCGAGGCCTTTATCAAGCGCGTCGAGATTCGGCTGCGCGAGTTCGGCCTGCAGGGCTCCCCCGTGGAGCTTGAGCGCGCGAACCGTGGCGACGAGCACGAGGGCGTCGGGGCTCAACCCACTCTGGCGGCACTTGATATCGATGAATTTCTCGCCGCCGAGGTCGAAGGCGAACCCGCCCTCGGTGACGACGAATTCGGCGTGCGCCAACGCAAGCCGTGTAGCCAGGACCGAATTGCAGCCGTGGGCGATGTTGGCGAACGGGCCACCGTGGACGAAGGCGGGCACGCCCTCGATCGATTGCACGAGGTTGGGTCTCATGGCGTCGCGCAGGAGTGCGAGCATGGCACCCGTGGCCTTGAATTCTGCGGCGCGAACCGGCACGCCCTCATCGGTGAATCCGACGACGATCCGATCAATTCTCACCCGGAGATCCGCCATTGAATCGGAGAGGCAAAGGATCGCCATGATCTCGGAAGCCGCGGTGATATCGAAGCCGCTCTTGCGCTCCCCCGTCTTGGCGCCGGCGTTCAGCACGACGCTGCGCAGGGCGCGGTCATTCACGTCGAGCACGCGCTTCCAAAGCACTTGGTTGGGCAGCAGTTTCGTCTGCTTCCGGTGCAATTGGTTGTCGATGATCGACGCGAGCAAGTTATGCGCCGATGTGATGGCGTGAAAATCACCGGTGAAGTGCAGATTGATGTCCGCCGCTGGCTGCACCGTGCTGCGCCCGCCGCCGGTCGCGCCCCCCTTGCGGCCGAAAACCGGGCCCATCGAGGGTTGCCGCAAAGCCAGCGCCGCGTTTTTCCCGAGGGCGCGCAAGCCCTGGGCCAAACCGATGGAAGTGACCGTTTTACCCTCGCCAGCCGGCGTCGGGGTGATGGCTGAGACCAAGATCAAACGACCTCGCGGAACCTTGTTGGCGAGTGCACCGAGCGCAACCTTCGCCTTGTCTCGGCCGAAAAGCATCAGATGCTCTTCGGCGATGCCGATCTCTTTCCCGACTTCTGCGATGTGCTTCATGAATTGCTCCGGTGAACCAATGCAACTGCGCCGGGCTGCTTGTCTCAACCGCTAATGGCCGCTTCTGCACTAGAATTACCGGGGCTACGGGTTGAATTAGACAAACTCGTCTACCGTCGCGGCGCGGGTGAGTTGCCGCCAGACCGGCCGCACGCCTTCATTTATTACCTGACCATCCATAACGATGCTGATCGCACGGTCACGTTTCTCGGCCGCAAATGGGTGGTGGAACACGCCGACGGCACCCAATTGGTAATCGAGGGAGACGGAATCGTTGGTGCGTCGCCGCGCCTCGCGCCGGGTGAGCATTTCTCCTACAACAGCTACCATATCTCCGGAACGAATGCACGGGTGCACGGCAGTTTCCACGGCGTAGATGAACACGGTGCACGGATCTTTGTGCGGATTCCCCGGTTCGACTTGGAAATTCCAACCGGGTGATTCTCGCGGGGTTGGGGCGTCGGAGAGAGCTTTACCTTGCGCTCGCCGGGAGGCTGCGCCTCCTTGGCCCCTACGACATGAAGCTCATTGATCTCAATCGCGACGGGGGCATCGGAGCCAACTCACTTTATTGTCAGTTGGGTGACTTCCACTTTGTCATCGATAGCGGATTGAATCCCAAGTCGGCCGGCAAGCTGGCCGCACCCGACCTGAGCCCCCTGCAAGGCGTGGAGCTCGACCTGATCATCATCACGCATTGCCACCTCGACCACATCGGTTCCCTGCCCCTGCTGATGCGGGCGCATCCCAACACTCCGGTTGTTTTGACCACACCCAGCCGGATGCTGATCGATCGCATGCTTCACAATTCCGCCAACGTGATGATTCGCGAACGGGCGGAAAAAGGCATGATGGACTATCCGTTGTTCACGCATGAGGAAATCGACCGGATCATGCCGCGCCTCCACGCGCATCCTTTCAATCATCCGAAGAAGTTCACAGGGAAGAGTGAGGAGATCGAGTTTACCCTTCACCAGGCCGGCCACATCGCTGGCGCAGCGGGGGTGGAAATCGTTCACAAGCATCGGAAAATCTTCTTCACGGGCGATGTCCTCTTTGAACCCCAGCGGATCCTCGGACCGGCGAAATTCCCGCAGAGAAAGTTTGATACGTTGATCATGGAAACGACGCGGGGTGCCACCGAGCGTGCCGTGGGTCAGGATCGCTCGAGCGAAGTGGTCCGGTTGGTAACCATGATCAACACCACGGTCGCACGTGGCGGGTCGGTCTTGATCCCCGTTTTTGCCCTCGGGCGCATGCAGGAAATTCTAGCGCTTTTGCACGACGCGCGGAAGTTCGGCAAACTGGCCGAGGCTCCAATCTATGCGTCCGGCCTCGGGCTCGACTTGTGCGATTACTTCGACGACATCGCCAAGAAGACCAACCTCGTGCACTTCACCCGCACGATCCTGAAGGACATGAAGGTCCGCAAGTCTCCGCGCGATCTCGTGCCGGGCAAACAGCCTTCGCAACAGGGGATCTATGTCGTGAGCTCCGGGATGGTCGTCGAGCACACGCCCTCTTACACCCTCGCCTCTTGTCTCTTGGCCGGGTCGAACAACTCCATCTGTTTCGTCGGTTACTCGGATCCTGCGACTCCCGGTGGCAAACTGCAGGCGACTCGCAAGGGCGACGAATTCCTCTTCGAGGCCGTGAACGTGAAGGCCAAGGTGCGGTGCCACATTGAGCGCTTCGAGCTTTCAGGGCATGCTGATCGCGATGAACTGGTTGATTACGCTGTGCAGTGCGACCCACGCTCGCTCGTCATCACCCATGGTGATCAACCCGCCCGCGACTGGTTCATGGCCGAGTTGGCCGAAAAACTGCCAAAGACCGCGCTGCTCGATCCTCAACCGCTGACAACCTACCAGGTTTAGCGCCCAAGGACTTCGTGCAACCGCTTACACATCGTCGTGTTGCCGGCGATGTATTGGACGCGCGGGGACTGGAGCCAGAATTCCTTCATCGGGAACGGTGGCGTCGTGAGGTAGTGGATCTCCCCACCACCTTCGAGAATCATGGCGGCCGCCGCCGCGACGTCCCAGAGTCGGTTATTATGTTCGACCACGCCCTCCAGATGACCGGTGGCCGCGTAAGCCAGATGCAAAGCGCTGCTGCCGAGACCGCGAATCTTGAAATTTTCAATCAACCGTTTGCCTTCGGCGGCGTAGATCTTCTCCACGGGTGAATGAAATCCGATCAGGCTGTGCGAGTGGGGCAAATTCGCGCTGACCTTGGCGGGCTGGCCGCCGTCCCAGACACCACGACCGGGTCCGCCGTGCATGAGAACCCGCCGGGCCATGTCGTATATCACCCCGTAGATCGGCAGGCCATCTTCCAACAACGCGAGGGAGATGGAGACGTAGATGATGCCGTTGGCATAGTTGTTGGTGCCATCGATCGGATCGAGCACCCAGCAGTAGCGGGAGGTGAGGGGAATCGGCTTGTCGGTGACCGCGAGCTCTTCGCTGAAGAACTGATCCTCGGGAAACTGGACGGTGATCGCCTGCAGAATGGCTTCGGAAATCGCAATATCGACATTGGTTACGCGCGTGCCGTCGTATTTGATTTCAACGCGCGCTTTGCCGAATTCGGCGTGGAGGCGACCGGTCTCAGTGAGAACGGCTTGCTTGGCGGCGGCGATGCGGAGTTCGACTGCGGAAAGTGACATCTTCTGAAGATGCACACGAGTGCACCAAGAACCAAGAAGAGATTCTATTCCCAGCACTTCCCCGGTGGGAACGAACGGTCATTCATAGTCATACAACTTTGGATCGCGCCGCGCTGGCGGGCGGCGCACTTTGCATTTGGCGCGGTTCCCCTTCGTCGATGAATCTGCAGGCAGGGCAGGCATCGCGGCGTCGCGGCCCCCCTCCCCTTCCGGACCAAACGCATCGCCCATTTGCTCCTCGATCGAGTCCGGATCGGCGCCCTCCTCGAGTTTGCGCACGGCCTCCTCCATCGGCTCATCGAGTTTCTCGCCACTCAACTCGGCCATGCGGCGCATCATGCGCGCCATCGCTCGCGGGTCGTTTTCGTCGACTCCGGAAAATTCGCTCTCCATTGAGGACATCGCCGCCTCCAGTCTCTCTTCGTCCCTGCCGCCGGGAAGCTCGCGAGCCGCACCGCCGGCTGCGGACGGCTCTTCCTGTTTCGAACCAACCACCGCAAAAGTGGACAACAGCTTTTCCATGCGTGCCCTTGGGTTATCCGGACAAAGAGGGATGCGCTGGCCCTGTGCGAGGGTCCTGGCGAAGAACGAGTAGATCTTGTGGGTGTCGGGACTGTAATATTCGTGGATGGGCATGGCGGAGCGCTTTCAGGAATTGCGCGTTCGGCGCGCGATTCAATCCTCAACTAGTCGGCACCGGTTGCATCGGGCGGCGGCAACTGATGACCGTGCTTTACTGTCGGCAGTTTGCCGGAGTTGAGTTTGTCGAGGACAGTCGCCAACCGGCGATTTCTCTCGGCTGTTCCGGAAAACATCTCCAACTGCGCAGACGCTCCCTCGATCCCGGAAAATTTCACTCCGACCAATCGCAGGGGCCGCCGCTGGGTCCAAGCCCCACGCAACAACGGAACGACAAGCCCATAGAACGGCGCTTCGAGGTCCGTTGATTCGCTCAAGCTGCGTCCGCAGGAATTGTCCTCCATGCCCGGATAGCGGATTTTCACCGTCATGGTGCGGGCGCGTTTGCCGTCGGCCCGGATTGTCGGCATGAGCTCATCAATCATTCGCTTGGCGATCTGCTCGATTTTGGCAAACTCACGAATGTCGTGACCAAAGGTCTCCTGTTGCGAGTAGGACTTGGCGTCATCATGTTCGGTTTCGACCGGTCGATCATCCTCCCCCCGCGCCATGGCGAGCATTTCCTGCCAGCCGGTGCCAAACAATTCCCGCAGTTCACCCCCGGTTCGGGTGAAGAGGTCGCGCACAAAGCGAATGCCGGCGGTCTTCATGCGCTCGTCCGTTTTCTTGCCAATGCCCGGCAGCACGTTGATGGGAAGTGATTCCAGAAATTCCCCCTCTCTTCCCGGGATCACGACGGTGAAGCCCTTCGGCTTGCGCGCCTTGCTTGCAATCGCCGCAATCAACTTGTTTGTGGCGACGCCAAACGACGCATTGATCTGCAATTCGTGGGCGATTCGCGTCTGCAGCGCCCGGACTCGCTGGGTGATTTCATCGATCGACTTGAAACCGCATGGCGCGATATCGAGATAGCCTTCGTCAATCGAGTTGCGTTGCACGTGCGGTGCCAGGGTTTCGCACAAGTCAAACATTTGCCGCGATACCTTGCCGTAAAGACCCGAGGTGTGCGGCAACATGACCAGATCGGGGCAAACTTTGAGCGCCAACTTCGTCGGCATCGGAGTGTAGACTCCGCAGGCACGGGCTTCGTAGCTCGCCGAAGAGATGATGCCGCGCTCCCTTCCGCCGACCGCGCATTTCGTGCCGCGCAGTTCCGGCTTTAACGCCAGCTCGCACGACACGAAGAACGCATCGGCATCGAGGTGGACAATTGTAGGTAGCGCGCGCGGCATTCCGTCTTGTAGAAGCGAGCTTGGCACCAAAGCAACATCAACGCCGCCCGCCGCTCAGAGGGCGGACAGATGGCCGTCGGTGCACACCGAGACAAAAATCGACCGTGCCTTGGATGGACCTCTTTGGAAGTGAAAGACCCTGTTCCCTAAAGTCGCGCGGTTTGCCGGAAATTCTTGCGCAGTTCCTTGCCGGCGTGCCGTTCGAGGAGTTTGCCAAGCTCCTCGGGATTTACTTGCGCGGAGACGACCACCAACTCGCGCTCCGTCAGCACCGCGAGACAAAGCTCGATCGACCCATCGATTGTGGAGGCGTCTGCTACATACATGATCACCGATTCCTTCTGCTCGGCGACGCTCGCGAGGCGGCTCCAACCGCGTCGCCGCATGCCCTGGTCGGTTTCGGTCAACAGTTGCCGGTGCGAGACCCGAACCTTCTCCGGGGCGAGTTCGTAGACACCGATGCTGGCGTGGCGGACGGCACCCAAGGCGAGGCGCGCATCGGCGAGGTGCGCGTGGTCGACCAGGTGAAGGCCTGCGCGCACCGTGCCCAAGGTGCCGCGCCCCACGCTGATCTGGATCTTGGTGTCCCACGTGGCGCCGGAAGCGGCCATAATGTGCTGACGCAGCACAGATGCATCACGATCGAGGGTGACGTAGCGGCCGACCGCGACAGCCAGAACCACAAACGGAGTGAGACAGAGCCCAAGAACCCAGGGCCAAATGCGACGGCGACGGATTGCCGGGACGAGTGGAGGTTGGTTCATGGGGGGACCTCGAGAGTTAATGTCGGCCGAATCGTGTCAGGTCCGCTCAGTGGCGGCTGCTGCTGACCTTCATTTTGATCTTCCGCAGCGGCTCGATCTCGTATTTTTCGGCGAGCGCACCGATCTTGTCGGCGCTGATGTTGCCCACGATGTTCACGAACACTGCCTCGCCCTTGCGGTCGATGACTGTGATGACGAGACCGTCGATGATAGCATCACCGCGTATTTTGCTAAAAACAGCGACGTTGCCGCCGTCGTTCTTCTCGCGCACGGTGACCATGCGGGTCCAGCCCTGCTGTTCGAGCTTGGTGCGCACCGCTTCGATTTTCGCGATGTTTTGGGTGCGGTTGGTGTCGTCGAGACCGACGACGTTGATGCGGATGCGTTTGATGTCGCCGACCAGGTCGGCCGCTTCGGGCTCGTGGTGCTTGGCGATGCGCGCGGCAAATTTCAGCAGCGCGGGAGAGAGATTGATTTCGACATACTGACCCTTCTCGGAGGGCAGGAGTTGGCCGATATCGACATAGCCCGCTTCCTCTTCAGCAGCGAAGGAGGAAAGGGTGAGGGCGACCGAAAGAGTCGCGGCAGCGACGGCGGAACGGATGAGGGTTTTCATAGGGGGCAGGATTGGGATTGTTGGCCGGTTCTCCCCTTAACACACGCCATGTTGCACCCGAGTTGCAGAACTTTCCGCGGCCCGCTTCGCCGCCGTTGGCTCAATGCCGCCAAGTCGCGAGCGCCGCCCCGGTGTGCGAACGAGCGGCCTGCTTGATGGCAGAGCGCGGACCGGCAAAAACAATCTCTCCGCCAGCTGGCCCGCCGTCCGGTCCAAGATCAATTATCCAATCGGCCACGTTGATCACGTCGAGATTGTGCTCAATGACGACCACGGTGTTGCCGGCGTCGCGCAGCTTGAAAAGCAACTCGATCAGGCGCTGGATATCCGTCCAGTGCAGACCCGTGGTTGGCTCATCGAGGAGGTAAAGCGTGCGGCCCTGTTCGCGCTTGCTCAGTTCCAGCGACAGTTTGAGTCGCTGGGCTTCGCCCCCACTCAACGTGGTCGCGCTTTGCCCCAGTTGCAGATAGCCGAGGCCGACGGCGTCGAGCGTCGCCAGTTTTTCGGCAATCCTCGGAATGGCCCTGAAGAGGTCCATTGCCTCTCGCACCGTGAGCGTGAGCACGTCGGCTATGTTTTTTCCGTGAAAGCGCACCTCGAGCGTTTCGCGATTGAAACGGCGGCCGTCGCAACTCGAACACGGCGCATAGGCATCGGCCATGAATTGCATGTCGAGACGGATTTGCCCGTCGCCCTGGCAGCGCTCGCAACGGCCGCCCCGGACATTGAAGGAAAAGCGACTGGCCTTGTAGCCGCGGACTTTGGCGAGCGGCACCTTCGCGAAAAGTTCGCGCAACAAATCCATCAGTCCCACGTAGGTCGCGGGATTGGAACGAGGACTGCGGCCGATCGGCTCCTGATCGACCTGCACCGTTTTTTCGAAGTGCTCGAGACCCGCGAGCCCCTTGTGTTTGCCCGGCAAAGCTTTCGCGCCGTTTAATTTTCGCGCGGTCGCAATGGCGAGAATGTCGTTAACAAGTGAGCTCTTGCCGGAACCGGAGACTCCCGAAACACAGGTCAACAGCCCCACGGGAAACGCAGCGTCGATGTTCTTGAGATTGTGCTCGGTGGCTCCCCGGACCGTCAGCCAGCGCCCGTCGGGCCCCAGGGTCTTCGCGTCCTTGGTCACGCCCATTTTGCCCGCGAGATACACGCCGGTCCGGGAAGCCGAGGCGGACAACTTCATGCACTCCGTCGGAGTGCCTTGAAAAAGAATTTCTCCGCCCTCGCGCCCGGCGCCCGGCCCCAGCTCGATCAGTTGGTCAGCGAGGCGCATCGTCTCCTCGTCGTGTTCGACGACGACGACCGTGTTACCGCGGTCGCGCAAGTCGCGCAGCGTGGAGAGGAGCTTCTGATTGTCGCGCGCATGCAGCCCGATGCTCGGCTCATCCAGCACGTAGATCACTCCGACGAGGCCCATGCCAAGTTGGGTCGCAAGGCGCACGCGCTGGGATTCGCCGCCGCTCAACGTGCTGTATTCGCGTTCAAGGGTGAGGTAGCCGAGACCGGTTTCCTCAAGGAAATGCAGTCGCTGCGCGACCCCCGTGACGACTTCGTGCGCGGCTTCGACTTCCAGGAGCATCGGCGCGAGTTCGCGAATGAAGTTCCCTGCCGCCGAAATGTCCAAGGCACTGAAATCAGCAAAACCGAGGCCGCCGGATTTCGACGTGACGCCCAGTTTCACGGCCGCGCTACGCGCGTGGAGTCGGCGGCCCGCACAGCCCGGACAGGGGCCGCTGACCATGTAGGTGGTTAGCCGCGCGCGAAATCCTTCGCTGTCGGTTTCGCGAAAGCTGGTCATCAGGTCATCGATTACCCCGGCGAACGGCATTGCCTTCGCTTCGCGCATGCGCCGCAGCTTGAATTGAAAGGTTCGCTCCCCGGCCCCATGCAGAATGGCGTGACGGGTCTTCTCCGGGAGTTTCCTCCAGGCCACATCCGGGTCGAACGGCAACTGCTCGGCCAACTGCTTGAGGAGCGCGTTGTGCTTGATGATGAGATTCTTTCCGCCGATGCGCCACGGCTTGATCGCGCCCTCGCGGACAGACTTTTCCGGATCGGGAATCACCAGTTCTTCGCTGAAGGTGAGCTGCCGTCCCAGACCGCCACAATCAGAACATGCGCCCTCCTTGTGGTTGAACGAGAAATGCCGCGGCGTGAGCGGTTCGAAGACGTCACCGCAAATTTCGCAGGCTAGATTCTGGCTTAGCGGTAGCTCGCGCCACGGCGCATCGGCGGAGCTTTGCACAAGAATCAGCGCGCGATTCTGGCCCTCGCGGAACGCCAATTCCAGGGAGTCGGCCACGCGACTGCGCTGATCGGCGTTGAGCACGAGGCGATCGATCACGAGCTCGACGGTCAGGGCGGCGGAGCCGTTGGGGAGCAGGCGAGGTTCATCGAGTGACTTCACTTCCCCGTCGATCCGGACGCGTTGAAACCCACGTTGCCGCAATGCGGGCAACTCATCGCGCAGGACGGCCGGCTTGGCCTTCATCCAAGGGGCGAGAACCAAGGCGCGCTCGCCCGACGCTTCGCGAAAGAGCTGGGCGACGCAGTCGTCGAGTGATCGCTTGGCCACCGTGCCCCCGTCCTTGGGACAATACTGGCGACCGCAGAGAGTCCAAAGCAGCCGGGCGTAATCGGCCACCTCCGTGACCGTGGCAACTGTGCTGCGCGGCGAACCGCCCCCGGTCCTCTGTTCAATGGCTAGCACGGGCGAGAGACCGTGGATGAAATCGACGTCCGGGCGCTTGAGTTGCTCAAGGATCTGCCGGGCCTGCGCCGAGAGGCTCTCCATATACTTGCGGTAGCCCTCCGCATAGAGCGTGTCGAATGCCAGCGAGGACTTGCCCGAACCGCTCGGTCCAGTGATAACGACGAGTTGGCCACGAGGAATTCGGAGCTCTAGGTTGCGGAGGTTATGCTCTCTCGCGCCCTTGATGTGAATGTCTGGCGCAACGTCCATTGAGCTACCGTTGCGGTTTTCGGCCGGGGGTCAAAACGCTAATGGCGAAACCAAACTCCTAGCACTCCGAGGATTAAGACTTGAACAAAGTCAAAAAAATACCCTTCATTGCGGCCTGATGAGCCATGTTGATGGCTCGCTAGACCCTAACCCCCCAAGCACCTCCGTGTGAGGCTATAGTGTTTCTCATCGCTATGAACCCAAGCAAACCCATGCATCGTCGTCTGCTCGCGCAGGCGATCGCCGCCCTAGCCGCGCTCGTGGCAGTGCCTGTTACGCAGGCATTCGTCTTCGAATTCGGTGAAATCAAAGGCAGTTTCGACACGACCTTGTCTGTCGGTGGCCTTTACCGCCTCAATGACCCATCCGCCATGTATTATGGCATCACCGCCCGGTATGCCGGCATCCCCGGCCAGCAGCGCTCGGTAAACGCGGACGACGGCAATCTGAATTACAATCAGGGCCTCGCCTCGTTCCTGCTGAAAGCCAACCATGATCTTCAGCTCGACTACAAGAACATGGGCGTGTTTGTCCGCGGCTTCTACTTTCTGGATGTCGAAAACTCGGAGCGCCAGCGTGAACGCCGGCCCTTGAGCCGGGAAGCCGACAAGATTGTCGGCGAAGGCGCTGAGTTGCTTGACGCCTATGTTTACTTCAAGCCCACCCTCGGCGACATGCCGGCCCGTCTCGGCATCGGCAAGCAGGTGTTGAGCTGGGGTGAGAGCACGTTCATCCCGAACGGCATCAACGCGGTCAACGCAATCGACGTCGCGAAACTGCGCACGCCGGGTTCGGAACTAAAGGAAGCCCTCCGACCGATCAACATGGTGTCCGCCTCCCTCGGCATTTCTGATAACCTCACCATGGACGCCTTTTACCTCCTGGATTGGGAACGCACCCGCGTCGATCCCCCCGGCACTTATTTTTCGACGAATGACTTCGTCGCCAAGGGCGGCACCAAGGTTTACCTAGGCTTCGGTGGCATCGCCGACAGCAGCGCGATCGGCGCGATTCCACGCGGCCAAGATAACGAGCCCGGAAGCTCAGGTCAGTATGGCCTGAACTTCCGCTACCTCTCAAATCTTAACAACACGGAGTTCGGCCTCTATTATATGAATTATCACAGCCGCCTGCCGACCATCTCCGCCCGCACACCGACTGTGCCGGTCAACGGTGCCCTCGCCGCCTCAGACTCCGGTGCGATTCTCGGCGCCAACCCCGCGTTCATCGGCGGCCTCGCGGCCGCCGTCGGCCCGGCGAACGTCTCCAGCTCGCTCACAACACTCATCGGCGCCACGCTCACCGGCGTGCCCGCCAGCGCACTGCCCGCCGCGCTGCAACCGTTCTACGCGACCGTCGCAGGCGTCACCAGCCAGCTGGCCACACGCGAACTCCTCAGAGCCGCCGCCACCGGACGCTACCTCATCGAGTTCCCGGAGGACATCCATCTCTTCGGCGCAAGCTTCAACACCAACATCGGAGGCGTCGCCTTCCAGGGCGAGGTCAGCTACCGGAACAACCAGCCGCTGCAGGTTGACGATGTGGAACTGCTTTTTGCCGCCCTCTCTCCCCTGAGCTCCCGTTTCGCCGCCAACCAGCTCGGTGTATTCCCGCTCAACACCTACATCCCCGGCTACCGCCGGCACAAGGTTTGGACGGGCCAGATGACCGCCACGAGAGTGACACGTGGCATTTGGGGGTCCGACCAGACCACCATGCTCGTTGAGGCCGGCTTCGTGAACGCGGATCTGCCTGCTCCGCATAGGCTGCGTTACGACGGCGTCGGCACCTTTGCCGGCGGCGATCTGAATGCCATGAACAGCTCCGGCAACAACGCATCCGGTGTCCTGCCGCTTTTCGAGCCAGCCAGCGCATTTGCCAGCACCTTCTCGTGGGGCTACCAAGTCGTCGGCCGCCTTGATTACAACAATGCCTTCAAGGGCATCAACATGACCCCCCTCGTCACGTTCGCACACGACGTTGAAGGCAACACGCCGCTTCCGCTCGGCAACTTCATCCGGGGACGCAAGACGGTCACTGTCGGCACCGATTTCACCTACCAAAACAAGTGGGCGCTCGAGCTTCGCTACGTCAGCTTCTCGGGTGCCGGTCGGTATAATCTTCTGGCGGACCGCAATTACGTCTCCACCACCCTGAAGTATTCATTCTAACCACTTACCCATACCCTACATGAAAGCAGGAATTCGAACCCTTCTCGCCGGTTGCACCGTGCTGGCTTTCGCTTGGCACGCGACCGCCGGCATCTCTCCGACCGAGGCCGCGCGCCTCGGCAACGACCTGACCCCGCTTGGCGGTGAAAAAGCCGGCAACGCCGACGGTTCCATCCCGGCATGGACCGGCGGAATCACCAAGGCACCCGCTGGCTACACGCCCGGCATGCACCACCCCGATCCCTTCGCGGGCGATGCCGTTCAGTTCACGATCACCGGGGCCAACGCGGATCAATACGCCTCGAAACTCAGCGTCGGCCATCTGGCGCTCCTCAAGACGTATCCATCCTACAAGATGCCCGTTTATCCGACGCATCGGTCGGCCTCGAACCCGCAGCGCATCTACGATGCCACCAAGGTCACCGCCACGACCGCCACCCTTAACCCGGGCGGCAATGGCATCTCGGGCACCGTCGTCGGTGTTCCGTTCCCAATCCCGCAAACCGGCGTGGAGGTCATTTGGAACCACCTCACCCGTTACCGCGGCATTGCGGTCGCCCGCAACATCAGTCAGGCCGCCCCGCAGCGCAACGGCAGCTACACGCTCGTGGACTTTGAGGAAGAGTTCTTCATCAACTACTCGCGCGACGATGTCACTGAGAGCAGTCTCGACAACATCCTTGCCTACTTCAAGCAGACCGTCGTCGCTCCGGCGCGTCTGGCAGGCTCGATCCTCCTCGTCCACGAGACGATGGATCAGGTGAAGGAAAAGCGCCGCGCTTGGCTCTACAACGCGGGCCAACGCCGCGTCCGCCTAGCTCCCTCCATCGAATATGACAACCCCGGCACGGCCTCGGACGGCATGCGCACCTCGGACCAGCTCGACATGTTCAACGGCGCTCCAGACCGCTATGAGTGGAAACTCGTTGGAAAAAAGGAAATGTATGTCCCTTACAATTCCTACAAGCTGCACAGCAATTCGCTCAAGTATGACGACATCCTGAAACCGTTGCACATCAACCAGGACCTCGCCCGCTACGAACTGCACCGCGTGTGGGTCGTCGATGCCACGCTCAAGCCGGGCACCAGCCATATCTACTCCCGCCGGACATTCTACGTCGACGAGGACAGCTGGCAGATCCTTGCTGTTGATCAATACGACGGACGCGGCCAGCTCTGGCGCGTTTCCGAGGCGCACTGCATCAACTACTACGATGTCCAGTCCCTCTGGAGCACGCTCGAAGTCCACACCGACCTCATCGCCGGTCGCTACCTTGCCTTCGGCTTGGACAACCAGAGCAAGATGTATGACTTCAGCATCAAGCGCGGCCCGCAGGACTTTACACCCGCCCGGCTCCGTCAGGAGGGCGTGCGGTAACGCGCTCGTTTTGAATTCCCGCAGGGCCGGTCCTTGACCGGCCCTGCTTTTTTGAACCCCCCCAATACCCCAAATCCCCGCGCGATCACTCGCACGCGCCAAACCGAATCCAACAGAGCCAGCAGCCCGTGCGCTAGCATCACTGGCACATTGATCCGTCGTTTCTTCCCTAGGAATACCCATGCGCTGGATGTCGACTGTTATCGCGCTCCTCGTTTCCGCATCCCTTTTGTGGAGCGCTGAGACCTCGCAACCTGCTCCGCTTGCCGCCAAGTCGCTCCTGCTCGACGTGGCCCGGGCCGGCGGCAAACTGGTGGCAGTCGGAGACCGCGGTCATGTGCTTGTATCCTCCGACGAAGGGGTCACTTGGGTGCAAAGTCCCGCTCCAACCCGTGCCATGCTCACGGGAGTATCGTTCGCCGACGAATTTCATGGATGGGCCGTTGGCCACGATGGCGTCATCATCGCCACGCTCGATGGTGGGCGAACTTGGAACCGGCAGGATGGAGGCACCGACCTCGATACCGTCTTTCTGGATGTCTATTTTCTGGACGCAAATCGCGGCTTCGCGGTCGGGGCCTATGGACGGTTTGTCGCCACCAACGACGGCGGGCGGACTTGGTCTGACCGCAAGGTGGACGCCGCCGATCTTCATTTGAATCGCATCATGAGCGGTCCCGGCGGCTGGCTCTATCTTGCCGGAGAAACCGGCACACTGTTGGTCTCAACTGATGTCGGCGAGACTTGGACTCCTCGCGAAATCGCCTACCGGGGATCCCTCTTCGCGCTGGTGGCAGTTGACGGTGACGCCGTGATCGTTGCGGGATTGAGAGGCCGCATTTTCATCTCACAGGACCACGGGGAGAACTGGGCCGAACGCTCCAGCGAGATCAAGGTTCTCATCACCGCCGGTGTTTCGCTCCCGAACGGCGTTGTCGTGCTGGCCGGCCAAGGAGGCAATTTTTTTCTGAGCCGCAATTCGGGCGCCAGCTTCGAACACTGGCAACCCCACGACTTCGGCACCAGCATCTCTGAGCTGATCGCCCTCGATCAGACCACCTTGCTCTCCGTCGGCGAGGCCGGCGCCATCCGTCACACCCTTCCCGATCACCCATGATTGCCCGGCTTGAAGCCATCGTTTTCCGCCACCGCACTGCGGTGCTTTGCCTGTTCGTAGTGGTCACGCTGGTTTTGGGATTCTTCGCCGCCCGGACGCGGGTTGATGCGAGTTTCGAGAAACAGCTCCCGAGCGACCACGAATACATCGAGAATTTCAAGAAATATCAGGAGCAATTTGGTGGCGCAAACCGAGTTGTGATCGCCTTGCAGGCAAGGCAGGGAGACATGTTCACGCCCGAGTTCTTCCGGGCGCTCAAGGCTGCCACGGACGAGACCTTCTACATCCCAGGGGTGAATCGCGCGCTTGTCACCTCCATCTTCACACCCAATGTCCGCTACATCGAGGTGGTTGAGGAAGGACTCATCGGGGCGAACGTGATTCCGGCCGACTTTGTGCCCACGCCCGAAGGACTCGAAAAGGTTCGGCAAAACATCGTCAAGTCCGGCCGTGTCGGCCAACTCGTGGCCAACGATTTTTCCGGCGCCATCATCATTGCGTCGCTGCTCGAGGTGGATCCGCGCTCCGGCAAGCGCCTCGATTACAAGCAGGTGGCCGACACTCTCGAGAAGAACATCCGCGACAAGTTCACCTCCGAGCACGTCAGCGTGCACATCATCGGTTTCGCCAAGGTTATCGGCGATATCACCGACGGCGCGCGCGGCGTGCTGATGTTTTTTGGGGTATCGTTCATTATCACCGCCCTCCTTCTGCGGTATTTCTCCCAATCGACGATTTTGACCTTCATTCCGCTCGTCACTTCGACTTGTGCGGTGATTTGGCAAATGGGCCTGCTCAATGTCCTCGGATTCGGGATTGATCCGTTGTCGATTTTGGTGCCGTTCCTCGTTTTTGCGATCGGCGTGAGCCATGCGACGCAGATGCTGCGCGCATTTCGCTACGAGTATAATATCGGTCAAGATGAGCTGAAGGCGGCGCGCGGTGCCTTTCGTTCCCTCTTGATTCCCGGCTCGGTGGCGATCACGACCGATACAATCGGCTTTATCACCATTTATCTGGTCAAGGTCCCGATCATTCAGGAATTGGCGATCACGGCGTCGCTTGGGGTCGGCTTGGTGATCTTCACCAACATGCTTCTGCTGCCCCTGCTGCTCTCCTACACGAAAATGGGGCCTGATTTCCGTCGCCAGTTGAACATCCGGCGCTTCGCCCTCCAGCCACTATGGAACGCCCTCGTTCGAATCTCCGGGCCGCGAAATTCCCTGATCGTGATCTCTGTCTCCGCCGCGCTTTTCGCCTACGGCATCTACATGGCTCCCAAGGTTCGGATTGGCGACCTCCATGCCGGAGTGCCTGAGCTCCGGCAGGATTCCCGCTACAATCAGGACACGGCGGTTGTCACCTCGAAATTCAGCATCGGCGTCGACATTATTACCGTGCTCGTTGAGACAGTTCCCAATGGGGTCATCGAGCACGATGTGATGGCACTCATCGACCGCTTTGGCTGGGAAATGCGCAATGTCGAGGGCGTGCAGTCAATCCTCACGCTCACCGAGGTGGCCAAGAACATCAACTCCGGGTGGAACGAAGGAAGCCTCAAGTGGCGGATCATCCCCCGCAACCAGCAGATGCTCGCCCAAGCCGTCTCTCCAGTCGAGACTGCCACGGGACTTCTTAACAACGACGGTTCGGTCATTCCGGTGCTGATCTATCTCAAGGACCACAAGGCCGAGACGATCGAGAGGGTCGTCGCCGCCGTGAAGGATTTTCGCGCGGTGCACGGCAGCGCGCGCGCCCGCTTCCAACTCGCCACGGGCAACATCGGCGTGATGGCCGCGACCAACGAGGTTGTCTCTGCCGCCCAGTTTCCGATGGTCCTGTGGGTTTACGCGACAACCGTGACCCTGTGCCTGCTCTCATTTCGTTCGTGGCGTGCGACTCTGTGCATCGTGCTGCCACTCGTGATCGTCTCCTACCTTGGCTATGCGCTGATGGTGCATCTGGAGATCGGCCTGAAACCGTCCACTTTGCCGGTCGTCGCCCTCGGCGTCGGCATCGGTGTCGATTACGGCATCTATCTTTTCAGCACGCTGCTGAACAAGCTGCGCAGCGGGGAGTTCTTCGAGGAGTCGCTTTACTACGCATTCAGCACAATGGGCATGTCGGTTTTTTTCACGGGCACCGCGCTTTCGGTCGGCGTCGGCACTTGGGCGTTCTCAGCCCTGAAGTTCCAGGCCGACATGGGCATCCTCCTTGCATTCATGTTTCTTTTCAACATGCTGGGCGCGATGCTGCTCCTTCCCGCAATGGCTCGCTGGCTCTTCCGCCACCATCGGGGCAAGGAGCGCCCGCAGCTGCCCGTCGACCCGCTGCAGGCCCCCTGAATGGCCGCCGACCAACCGCCGCTGCTCGCTCCCACCCAGCGCCGCCTCGTTGGCACGGCGATCGGCTTTGCTGCTGTCGTGGGCATCTTTTCGCTGGGCTTTCTCAGCATCGCACTGGTAGGGCGCTTCGTCGCCCATTTTTCCAATGTCATCTGGCCGATCGCGGTGGCCGGCATCCTTGCGCTCATGCTGCGACCGGTGGTGGTTGTTTTTGAGCGGGCTTTCCGGGGGCGCAGACTGGCGGCGGTCATTCTCCTCTACGGGTTGGTCTTGCTGGCGTCCGCGGGTCTGCTGCTGACCCTGGCACCGGCGGTCATCTCGCAGATCGTGGACTTCGCCGCCTATCTGCCGACGCTGTGGCAAAAGACTCTCTCCTGGGGTGATCGGCATTTGCCGGAATGGATTGCGGTCGCGCGCGGCCACCTTCAAAACCCGACGATCAAAAGCGCCGTCGATTCGCTTGCGCATCAGGCCCAGGACCTCCTCGGGCAGTTCGCCCCCTCGCTCAAGCAGGCCGGTGCGGGTTTGTTCGGCTTCTTTACGCTGGTGGCATCCCTCGCGATTATCCCCGTCTATTTGTTCTTCTTTCTTCTCTCGGCAGTCACCGATCCGGCCAAGAAACTTGAGGGTAACCTGCCTTTCCTCCGTTCCGGACATCGTGATGACGTCGTGTATTTGGTGCGCGAGTTTGTTGGCATCTTGGTTGCGTTTTTCCGCGGGCAGATGCTGATCGGCCTGCTCATGGGCGTGCTTCTGGCTGTCGGCTTTTCATTCGCCGGACTTCGCTTCGGCTTGGCGCTCGGTCTGCTCATCGGCCTGCTCAACATCATCCCCTACCTCGGCTCCATTCTTGGTTTGATCGTGGCGCTCCCACTCGCCCTGCTGCAGCCAAATGGCGGCATGACGCTCGTGGCAATTGTGCTCGGAGTGTTTGTGATCGTGCAGTTGATCGAAAGCTGGGTCTTGACCCCGCGCATCATGGGCGAGCAGACCGGCTTGCATCCTGTTGCCATCATATTCGCGGTATTCTTCTGGGGTCACGCGTTCGGCGGGGTGCTCGGAATGTTGCTGGCGGTGCCGTTAACCGCTTTCTTTGTCACCGTGTGGCGTTTGGCGGTGCGGAAGTATTTTCACCAGGTCGCGTCGGACGTTTGACGGTCGGAGCGCGCGCCCTACGGTTTTGCCATGGCATGGGAAGTGTGTGAAAAAAGGGCCTCTGGCTGCCGCAAATCGGCTGGCACCTCGATGCACAGCATTCCGTCACTCAGGCCATTGTGTCGCATGCCCACGGCGATCACATCGCGCGACACCGCGAGCTGGTCTGCACTCCGGCTACGGCACGTCTGCTGCAGGAACGACTGGGCGGCCGACGGAACGTGCGCGCGTTACCGTTTGGGCAGGTGGAGCAGTTGACGCTGGATACGACAGTCGCCTTGCATCCGGCGGGACATATTCTCGGTTCGGCCATGATTCACCTAGCCCTCCAGCCTTGGCTCATTGCTTTATACAGGGGATTTCAAGTTGCGGCGAAATCTGGCGGCGGAGCTTTGCGATCCACCGCAAGCAGACGTGTTGATTATGGAGACCACGTATGGCTTGCCGAAATATGTCATGCCACCGGCTTCGGACGTCGAGGCCGCCATTGTTGACTTCTGCCGCCGCGCGTTGGCGGAGGGCGCTACGCCGGTGCTCTACGCCTACGCTTTGGGCAAGACCCAGGAACTCCTGCGCCTGGTCGGAAACGTGGGCCTGCCGGTGATGATTCATCCCCAGGCATGGCAATTAGCCCGCATCTATCGCGAACTCGGCGAGGCGATGCCGCCCCACCCTGAATTCGACGCCCATCAGCACTCCGGGCATGTGGTTATCGCACCGCGTGGGGCGCCCTTGCTTGACTGGATAAACCCCAAGCGGATCGCCGCCGTCACGGGTTGGGCGCTCGATTCGGCAACGAAGTATCGTTACGGCTGCGATGAAGTGTTTCCCACTCTCCGACCACGCCGATTACCCGGAATTACTGGCCTTGGTAGATCGGGTGCGGCCGAAGATCGTCTGCACGCCCCACGGGTTTTCCCGGGAGTTCGCCACCACGCCCCGCCAACGTGGGGTGGAGGCCTTGGGCGGTGGGCCGCGCAAATCAGATGGAACTTTCTTTGTAGCGTCGTGCCCTAATTGTCATCTCAGTCCTTCGATGTTTCGCTGTGCCTTCCTCTTCTTCGCATTTTTGCCGCCCATGACCGCCGGGGCCGCACCCTTTACCGCCTTTCAGGAAGGGGAGAAATTCACGTATAACGTCGGCTACGCTATCTTTGGTCGGGCCGGCGAAATCACGATTCAGGCGCATGGCGACAAGACGCCAGCCGGTGTTGCCGTGATGAAGGTGATCACGACCACGAAATCGAAGGGCCTTGTTCGCGGTGTTTACGCCTTTGACAATGTCGCGGAGGTCGTCGTCGATCGCCAAAGTGGTCGGCTTCTCTCCGTGAAAGAGAGTGGAGAGGATCCGAAACGGGCCACGGATTCAGAGACAATTTTCGATTACGAGCAACTTGTAGCCCATCACGTCGATCGGAGTCGCCCCGGCCGAAGCACCGAGATCGCAATTCCCCATGGCGCTCCGCTCGATCTGATCAGTGCGCTTGTGCAAACGCGGGACTGGGATCTCAAACCCGGAGAGAAACGCGACATCCTGGTTCATTTTGGTCGCGATCTTTATCCACTTTCGATTCACGCCGAGGGCTACGAGGAAATCCGGACGCCGATGGGCAGCTTCCGCGCGCTCACCCTCGTGCCCCGCATGGAAACAGCCCCGAAGGGACTTTTTAAGCGCGGGGGAGAAATCAAGGTTTGGATTGCCCAAGACGGCTCCCGGTTGCCGGTCAAGATGCAGTTGAAACTCAAATTTGGCACGGCGTCGTTGCTTCTCGCAGGCTACACCCCGGGGACGAAGTAACCGATGATCGGTTCAAATCCGAGCGGGTCGCTTCAGTTTTCCTTCTGGAATTTGAAATCGCCACGGTTTGGCGGCCCAGACAGGTCCTGCAAAATCAATCCCAACGCGCGGTCCCACAATTATCTTGGATCGCGGCGCGCTGATGCCGTGGTCCTCCAGATGAAGTCCGGTTTGGGTTGAAGCGGGTAACGCGTTGAAAGTTCGGTCTATAGCCATCGCTTTCGTGACGCAGCCCGGCCCGTTGGCACCCTCAACGCCCCGGATCAAGATCGCCGCCGGAAAACCCTCTGGCCCGACGACCAAGTTGAGCATTTCGTGGATACCGTAGCAGAGGTAAACATACCATCGGCCACCGGGTCCAAACATAACTTGTGTGCGATGGGTGCGACCTTTGCTCGCATGGCAGGCCAAATCGAGAAGCCCGACATAGGCTTCGGTTTCAATTATTGCCCGGGCATCTCTACCTCTAGGGGTCGTGCGGATCAAGACCTTGCCCAAGAGCGACCTCGCCATCTTGACGACGTCCCGGCCTTGCCATTCCGACGCTTCAATGATCCGAGCCACGCCCTCCGAATTGACGTCTAAAACGCTCCGTCGCAAGCTGCGGTTGCCCAGCGCGAAAGGATTTTTCACTCGGAAAAGCGTGCGGTGAAAATAAATCCTTGCTTACCCTTACCCCGGTCCCCTTATTTCGGCCCTTTGAACTTATGAAAGCCACTATCAAAACACAGGGTAAACAGTTCTCTGTCTCTGAGGGCGACATCCTCATTGTGAACCGTTACCCAAAGACCGAAGCCGGCGCCACGGTCGAAAT
>CAMTVF010000101.1:0-3102 GCA_947085115.1 uncultured Opitutaceae bacterium
ACACGCGGGCGCTCCTCGCGGGCGCGGACGTGGCGCTTGAGGGTCTCGTCAGCGTCGGTCGTGCGCCAGTCGGTGACCGGCGGAAGCTGGCGGGCGGGATCGGGGCGGCGGACGCGGCGGGGCATGCGGCGAGCCAAGGTCGCACCCGTCCGCGTGACAAAGAAAAAATGCGCGCGGCGCGAGCTGGCGCGGTTGGCTTGGCGCTCGCCCCTTGCCGTTAGCCGAGGCGATCTCACGCTGTGAATTGAGAAATCATAAAAGATTGCTTAAATACATAATCTAATCGTCAGTGACAATGTGTTATCACTTAAAACAGAGTCTGATGTCCTGCGGGAGGTCGCCCATGCGCTGCGGGCGCATCGATCGGCCTTGGGCTGGCGCCAAGTCGACCTCGCAGGAAAGAGCGGGGTGGCGATCGCGACGCTGCGTCGATTCGAGCGCACCGGTAGGATAGGGTTCCCCGCCCTGGCCAAGCTATTCGTATCGCTGGGACTCGCCGACCGGTTTCTTGCTGCCCTGAAGCCTCCGGTTGAATCGCCAAAGAGCATCGCCGCATTTCTGTCCGAGGGTCAGAACATCAAGCCTCCCCAGCGTGTAAGGCTCAAGCGTCGGCCAAACTAAAATCCGGTCTATGGACGAACCCACACTGCTCAGGCTAAAATTTCTCGGCCAACCGCTGGGCGTGCTCGCTTACCGGGCTGACCTACCGGCCTACGCGCTTGAGCTAGACCGAGCTTTTCTTGAAAGCGGCCACGATCTCTCTCCGCTGAATCTTCCGCTCGCCACATTTGCAGCGGGTCCGCGCCTTTTCCGTTCGGGTGACACACCATTCATCGGTGGACTACCGGGCTTAATTGCTGATTCGCTGCCTGACGCGTGGGGCGAGCGCATGCTCCGTCAGGAAGCGCCCGACATAAGGTCCGTGCTCGGAAAACTCGCAGTGATTGGGTCGCGCGGTCCTGGCGCCATCACTTTTGAGCCCGCGATAGGCTTTGGCGCCGAGCAAACCCCCACTTCGGCGAATTTGGCCGAACTATCCCACGCCGTCGATGCTCTGCGGGTGTCGCCAGTGCCACTCACGACGGATCGCCGAAACGCGGCCCTCGCCAAGGGCGGCACCTCATTGGGAGGCGCCTTCCCAAAAACGGCGGCACACCTTCGCTTTGCCGGAGAAATCATAGAGTGCCGGGAAATTCTCGTTGGGGGCGAACCGCCGCCCGGTTATTCGCCCAGTATTCTGAAATTTGCGCGTTCCAACGAGGAGGCCGAGGGCGCAGTAGAGTTTGCCTATTGGCTGATGGCAAAGAGGGCCGGTATCCGCCTGCCTCGAGCTTGTCTCGTGCGCGATGGTGAGCGCCAGCACTTCGCTTGTGAACGATTTGATCGCTACGGTCGCGCCGACGGTTCGATCGGCCGCCGGCACGTTCATTCACTAAGCGGCATGCTTCACCGTCGCGCTTCGGATGGAGCCATCGACTACGAAGAGTTCATGCGCCTGAGTCGGCGCTTGGGAGGAGCGAATGAGGCCGCGGAATGCTTTCGGCGGGCAGTTTTTAATCTTTTGGCCGCAAATCGTGACGACCACGGTCGCAACCACGCCTTTCTCTACGATGAGACCAATCGCACTTGGACGCTCGCTCCGGCCTTCGACCTGAATCCGAACGTCGCCAACATGCTGATCGCCTTGACGTGGCTCGGTGACAATCAACTCCCGACACATTATTCGTCGTTACTCCGACTGGCAGAGATTGGTGGTGTATCGGCCAGAGTCGTCCGTGAAATCTACGACCAAGTGGAAGACGCGACACTTGGTGGTTGGCGCAAAGCAGCAAGTCACGCCGGCGTTCCAAAACCAATGATCGACTATTGGGACAAAGAAATGCTCCAGCAAACGCGAGCCCTGCGCACAGACGCGCAAAAATCGGCGAAACCCAAAAACAAGCGCCCGGCGAAGTAACCCTCAAAGGATCAATTTTTTTGCGGCCCAAGTGTCCGCTTCGTGCGCGCGGCAACTCCGGCGTCTTCGCCAGAAGACGACTGCAAGGACTCTACACAACACTCTACACAGTCCGCCTGATTCGCGGTGTTCGCCTAGTTCGCCTGCTTCGGAAAACACTATCAAATAGGCATTTGGACGCTTCCCCGTGGGGACGCCAATTTAGGAAAGCCCGCCAGCAATGGCGGGCTTTTCTGTTTGGCGCTTTGCGCTAAGCCGGACCCCTGAAGTTGAAGGCCTGCTGCACGTTGTGGCTGGTCATCTCGGTGGCGAGATTCTTGGCGGCGATGGTCAGGGTAGGCAGAAAGTCCGCCAGCGGCCTTGTCTGCGTAATGCCAAAATGTCCTTCATGGCCTGAGTGGTGTGCCCGCCGAAGAGGGCGGCATCGCCCTTCGAGCGGATGCGGCCAAATCCGGCGTCGCCCACGCCGCGCTCGAAGATGTTCTCCGACAGCGCTTTTTCCGAGGCGCGCAGCCTCTCGCGGGCCTCCAGCCGCCCGATGAGTTGCATCCGCTCTTCCTGCTTGCGCGTCTGCACGGCAAAGTAGCTCTGGGCAAAGGCGATGGGCTCCTTCCTCGGGTCGCCATTCTGGGCGATGAGGTAGCAGGCATAGCGGGTGAGCATGAAATCCTCGATGGGCCGCTCCGCTCCGCTGCCGAGGGGGACCATTTTCGTGACGCCACAAAATGGTGTTCAGCTTCGTAACCCGTGGTCCTGCAGGACTCGATGGCCCGCTGGATGGCAGTGAGGAAGTTCTCCCAGCGGGCATAGCCGAGCGGCTCCTGAAGATCACGGGCAAACCAGAATTCCAGGTTTGCTTCCTCGGGGTGCGTCTGAGCCAGTTGGTCAAACTGGCCCTGCATTTTGATGATGAGGTCTTTGTTCATGGCGTGGCGTTAATCATCCGGACGGCCCGTTGCGGCAAAGCGATGGAATTGCGCTGTTGAATCGCCTGCGGACTGGCCAGCGCCAAGTCGAGTAGCACCTGGTCGAACTCTCGCTGCGCCCGTTTGAAGCGCGCCACCTGTGCCGCTGTTTTGAAAAAAGCGGGCATCCGCGGGGCCTTTTGCCAAACCAACTGGCGCAGGCGCTCGGCTTGAATCGGC
>CAMTVF010000102.1:0-14864 GCA_947085115.1 uncultured Opitutaceae bacterium
GGTTCAACCCCATCGTAATCCTCGAGCGTCTCCCGTTGGCCGCCTGTTGGTGTTGCACTTCCTCACCCACAGGCTCTGACGATGCCCCGGGACGGAAAATTTTCCAGTCAGCTCTCATTGCGGAGAACCACATACCTTCACATACCACACAAAGGAACTCTCATAAGATTTTCGGGAAAGCCATTTCACCCATAAGGTGAGTGGGTCCTCGCGATCCCACCTTGCTTCCATAAGCCGTTTTCTCTGTGACCTCGGTGCCTCGGTGGTTCAATCCAACCACTGAATATAGGCTTAAGGCATTGGAAATCCGTGCCGTCCGTGGTTTCAACTGTGTTTTCTAGCGTGAGTGGTTGCCGCAACACCCGCCTAAACCGAGGGTTGTTCGCGTTGCTGGCAAACGCCGGCGATTGCACCGATCTCACGCCGGGCGACAACGTTGACCACGTGCTTTAGCTCCGCAAACGCGCGGTCCCGTTCCACGGGGTTCAGCTTCGGCATCCCGACCTGCACCAGCACCAATGCCTCCAGCATCGCCTGCTCGCCCGCACGATAATAGGCCAGCAACGGATTCTTGCCGCAAACGCACTCCACTTCCGGCTCCGGCACGGGTGGCATCGGCTGGCCCAGGAGCGTAAAGAGTTCACTGACCGATTGGTTGATGCCAAAGACGAGGGTGTCCGGATTGGCCAATGGGGTCGACACGGCCTCAATGCGCAAAAACGCCTCCCAACGGACGCGAATCTGGCCACGGCGGTCGCGCAACGCACGGATAACTTCCTCTTGCATCGTGGGCACACTATGCCCGGTCCGGCCACGCCTGTCTGCGCACCGGTTGACCGGAGCTTCGCACGGATTGTCCAGAAGCCTTGGCGCCTTCGCTGCGCCTCGGACCATCGCGCGCTGCTGTCGGACAGTCGCGGCGAATCGTGTTGGCAAGCATCCGCCTGATCATTTTGCCGGCCAGCAGAACGGCGTAATTGACCAATCGCGGTCGCCCGCATCCAGTTTCGCATCTGGATGAACCGGGGCTGAATTGCTCGCAACGACGTGAACCCCGGCGACAAACTCGACCTGAAAGTCCGTGCGCTCAAACCGGAAGCGGCGGGGATGCGCTGAAATCGACAGTTGTTGCCTCGGGTTAACGGAGGGACGCGGTGCCAAGGCGCGCTCAATCCAGTATTCCGTATCGCTCCAGCAGTATTGCAAAACCATCGTTATCGGCCCTGATCGATCACCGTGATCTACCTCGACCACAACGCCACCACACCACTCCGGCCAGAGGTATGATGTGCGCCTGTTCCCCCACGCCACCGACCACCGAATACGATGGAATCGCTCGGCAAACCCGTGCTAGCTTGCGCCCGATGCCGACCCCGCCCCCGCCCCGTGCCAACGACCTCAAGCTGACCGGATTGATCGGGACGCTGCGCAGCAGTCAGCAATTCAGCGGTCTGCCCATCGAAGACCTGACGGCAATTGCCAGTTTCAGTTCCTTGGTCTCGCTGGCGAAGGACGATTATCTCTTCCACGAAGGCGAGCTCTCGCACGGTTGTTACCTCGTGCAAAGCGGCGCAATCAATGTCCACCGGGTCAACGCCGCCGGCAAGGAGCAGGTCATCCATGTCTTTCGGGCCCCCGAGTCGTTTGCCGAAGCCTCCCTCGCTTCGCCCACCGGCTATCCGGCCAATGCGAGGGCGGTCGAACCGAGCACGGTGCTGCTCATCCCGAAGGCACCGCTCCTCGAACTGATCGGCCGCCGTCCGGATCTCGCCTTGCGCATCCTCGGCGCCATGAGTGCGCATTTGCGCGTGCTCGTGGGCATGCTCGACGACCTCACGCTGAAGGACGTCGAGACCCGCGTGCTCAACTGGCTGGTGAAAAACGAACGGACCGCACCGGGCGGCATCATTCAGCTACGGGGCACCAAGCGGGTGCTCGCCGCCGAACTCGGCACCAGCAGCGAAACCCTTTCCCGCACCCTCGCGCGTTTGCGCGACCAAAAACTCATTTCCGTAAAGGGCAAGATGATCACCCTGCGCAACGCGGCCAAATTGGCCGCCATGCTGCGCCACAACCTCGGCGAAGCGTAACCGTTCGCCGTCTGGCCCCGCCAGCCCAGCGCCGTTGACTCAGTCTGGATTCAGCAGTCAAAATCTTTCACCTGCGAGCTGAAGGTCGACAAGCTTCTTAAGGTATCGGAAATCCATCCGTGAATGGTTTCAGCTGCATTTTCTAGGCCCAGTGGTTCAAGGGCCCTATTCGGGCTCAGCTCTCGATCTCGCTCCGTAATTGTCGGAGGTAGTCGTGCAGGAATTCCGTGCGCCTCTCCGCCTCCACCTTTCCCGCGCTCGTCTGCATGGTTGCGGCCAAACCCAGCAATTTGGTGAAGAAATGATCGATACAGGCCCGGCGATCACCGGGTGGCCGCCGCTCCGCAAACGGATCTTCCGGCACGTAAAGCGGACGTCCCATCTCACCCCCGAGCATCAAGCAACGCGCGAGGCCAACCGCCCCGAGAGCATCGAGCCTATCCGCATCCTGCACCACACGGGCTTCCACCGTCCGCGGCGCAATCCCCGCACTGAAACTGTGCGCTTCGATCGCGTGGGCGATCTCCGGCAACGATTCCTCCGCCCAACCCCACGCACGCAACCAGTCGGTCGCTTGCTTCGCAGCCAATTGCGAAGCCCGACGGCGTTCGGGTGAATCCTTCGCCACAGTAACGCAGTCGTGCAGCCATGCCGCGGGCAGCACGATCTCCAACCGCGCGCCCTCCCGCCCGGCGAGGTGGCGGGCGTTGCGGACGACACGGTGAACGTGCTCCGCATCGTGCGCGGCGTCGCCGGACGAGGCGCCGAGCGCCTCTCGGCAGCGCTGCTCCAGCAAGATCAGGTCGGGCGACATGGGCGCGATGCAAGGCTGCGCCGCGCCCGACGTCAATTCCCGGCAATCAGGTGAGTTCGCAGGCTCCACCGGCGCAGGCCGCAACTTCCTTGAGGGCGGTTTCGTCGGTGTTCTCCTCCAACTGCGTGTAGTCCACCGGGGAATACTTCAGGCGGTTCCACTTGGCGAAATCGTCTTCCGTCATCACCGCTTCGCGCGGCGCCTGGGCGTAGCGTTTGTCACCGTCGTGCCCGAGCAGGGCCACGCCGGTGAAGTGTTCGCGGTGTTGCCAGATGTAGTCGGCCACGCTGTTCCACTCGTCGGCCTTGACCGTGCAGGTGTTGGAGACGTTGTGGTGCAGGCCGGGCGAACGCGAACCGGGCTGCTCACCGTTGAGCACCCAGTGTTGCTGCACCAATTGGACAAATTGCAGGAACTGCACGGCGTTGATTTCCTCGCGCAAGATCGCATGCGGCGGTGCCTCGACGGCGAAGGTGATCACATCATCCGTGGCGGGCCGGTAGATCGATGCCTCGGTCATCTGCGGATTGATGGAATGAAAATGCCGATAGACCGGGTCGCGGCGATTCGCCTGCACGCGGCGGAAGTAGTGGCGGGCGTGGTGCGGGTGGATGCCGGAGGCCGCGCCCAGCAGGAGCGAGGCCGTGCCCTCGGGCTTCACGCATGTCACGCGCGCGGCCGGACGGACGCCGATGACACCCGCGACGATCCGGTTCGCCGCCCGGCAAAGCCGGGCACCGCGCTCGAGCACCTCGGAATTAAAGAGAATCTCGGGATTATCCATGAACCCGCACACCGAAACACCGAGCAGGGCATCGCGCTCATTGAGATAGCGCGTGACCGGTCCCAGATACGGAATCTCCGTGTAGGCCGCCTGCAGCGTGCCGATCACCGCCGCCTGAATGCAGGCCACGAGGAAATCATCCGCGGTTTGCAGCGCGGCACCGTTGATCGTGCTGAGATTGCACATCTGCCAACCGGAGAGACGCATGTCCGGCGAAACTTCGCCCGCGTAACCGAGCGCGCGCAATTTCGCGACCTCGTCGTCAGGCAAAGGGCCCTCGACCACCGGGTGGAGGCCGATTTCGCAACAGGGGTTGCAGCCATAGTCGGGATGGTCGGCAAAGTAGAAACCGGGTTCGCCGAACTCTTTCTGCGCGGCGAAGAGTCGCTGGAACAGCGCGTCATCCGACTGCAGGCGCGGGACCACGGCGGAGTTGTTCGACGCGGAGCGCTGGGAGTGCTTCTCAAACCAGTTGCCCGTCTTCGCCGACATCATCTCCTGATCGTCGGGCGAGAAAAGGCAGATCGTCGCCGAGCGGCGGATGCCGCCGCTGAGCACCGCGCGCGCCGTGAACATGCAGATGTCGTAAACCTCGATGGGCCTCAGCTGGCGCCCCGTCGCACCGGTGAGGATGGCGTCGACGTCGATCAAGGCCTGCTTGAGCGGCAGGTGCCCGGGCGCCTTGCCGCCAGCCGTCACCAACGCGGTGCCGCGCGACCGGATCTGCGAGTAATTGAATTCCGCCTTGAAGCGCCCGAAATGACTGCGGAAGAGAAAATCCAACGAGTCCGCCCAGCCCTCAATGGTGTCCGTGATCGTGAAATGCTCCACGGGCAACTCCATCTCCTCGCCCCGCACGGGCAGCGAAGGGAGACGATCCACGTGATGACGCTGCACCGAAAAGCCGCAACCCGTGCCGGCCAGCAGCAGGAAAAAATATTCGCGGAAAAATTCGATCCGATCGACGGAGCTGAACGAGCAATTGAAGAGCCGCGCGTGGTTCTTGAGGATGGCATTGCCGCCAAACTGCAACGAGCGCATCGAGGGCAGCACGCGTTTCATCGCCACAGCGCCAAAGGCCCGGTGAATGGCGTCCGACAAGGTCCCCCCCGCGAGCCATTCGTTCAGGAAGCGATGATCGGAAGGCAGCGCGGGCGAGTCCTCGGCCGGGGCCGGCAAACGCAAGGGCAGTTTGTCGCGGAAAAACTGCAAATGCATCGCCATTACGCGTCGGGCAGCCTCGGCAAAGGACTCGCGCCGACCCAGATCCGAACGGAAGCGCGCATACTTGGCCGTCGCGATGTAGTCGCTGAGCCCGTTCTCCGCATAGTGGTTCAACCGGTTGGCCGCTTTGCGCGCCCGGTAGATGATGTAGCTGCGCGCCACTTCCCACTCGCCCTCCGCCGCGATGGCTTTTTCCACCGTGTCCTGAATCTCCTCAATCGTGGGGTGTCGCCCGATCCGGTAGGTCAGTTCCAGCATGCGGGCTACCCGCGCCGCAATCGCCTGCACCCGCGTAAAGGTTTCGCCGTCCAGTCCAAAGCGGGCTGCGAGGTCATCGCGGCGGGGATTGACGGTGGTGCCCTGCTTGACCTCGAAGAACGCCAGCGCGATCGCACGCGTGACCTTGGCGGCGTCCCACGCGACGGTAGAGCCGTCGCGCTTGATGACGCGGCGATCCGCCGGGGCGACGGCGGGGACGGATTGGCGGGATTGGAAGCGGGCAAGGAGAGTGGCGGCAGTCATGATAAAAAGTTGCGGCATCATACGCATCGCCTCGCTCGCCCGCTAACCATCGCTTGCGCTAACTCGGGAATCTCTGCGCATAAATTGCGCCGAGTTTCCCAATTCAAAAAACGGGGGCGAATTTTCTTGCGCGAAGCGCACGATCCCGTTGCCGAAAATTCCCCGCCGCGTGCCTTATCCTTGCCGGCCGCTCCGCAAATTCTGCGCGAGCCGCAGGATGTCAGCCAGCACGCCGGCTGCGGTCACGTCGCCTCCCGCACCCGCTCCGCGCACCACCATGGGATATTCACTGTAGCGCTCCGTGTGGAACGCCACGAACGCCTCTGCCCCGCGCAACGTCGCGGCCGGATGCATGGCATCCACCCCCACCGGCGCCACGGAGACCTTGCCGCCTTCGGCGGTGATCTCAATCCGGGCAAGATAGCGAAGAAGCTGCCCTTGGTCGTGCATGGCCTTCACGCGCTCTTCGAGGGTCGCGTCAGCCGCGCTGAGGTTGGCAATGAACTTTTCCGCATCGTCCTCCGCGAGAAATTTATCCGGCACAAACGGCTCCAACTGCACATCGCCGAGATCGATCGCGAGGCCGAGTTCGCGGGCCAGAATGAGCGCCTTGCGGGCCACATCGAGACCCGACAGATCATCGCGCGGATGCGGCTCGGTGTAACCGAGCTCCTTCGCGCGGCGCACCGCCGTCGAAAGCGGCACTTTGGCCGTCAGTTGCTCGCAGAGGTAGCCGAGCGTGCCCGAAAACGCGCCTTCGATCCGCACCACCTCGTCCCCCGTGCGCACGAGATTCTTCAAGGTCTCGATGACAGGCAGCGCCGCACCCACGGTGGTTTCGTAGAGATAGACGCGGTAATGCTGACGGGCGGCCGCGTGCAGTTTCTCACGTTGGGCACGCGGCAGGGCGAGCGGCTGTTTGTTCGCCGAAACGACATTGATGCCCCGTGCAAAAGCGTCGGCGTAGATTTCCTCCATGCCCGCCGAGGCCGTGCAATCGACGAGCACCGGGTTCGGCAGTCGCGCCAACTCGCCAAGCAGTTCACTCACCCCGCTCCGCTTCTTCGCGTGTTGCAGTTGGTCGGCCGCTTTCTCCGGCGCCAAACCGCGCGCATCGAACACACCGCCCCTGCTGCCGGCCAGTCCCACCAAGCGCACATTGACATCGTGATGCGATCGCAAATCCATGCCGTGCGCCGCCAGCTGTTTCAACAGGCTGCCGCCCACGATGCCCTTGCCGAGCAGCAGCACGTTCAGTTCAGCGTGCGCGAGATTGAAAGCCGCATGCACCGTCCGCACCGCCAACGCCGTGTCGGTCGCATCGATGACCACTGAAATGCTCCGCGCCGAAGCGCCCTGCGCCAAGGCCCGCACAGCCACGCCCACCGAGCCGATCGCGTGCAACATCCGGCCGGCAACATTGGGTTTTCGCCCCATCGTCTCCGCCACCAGCGTGACCATCGACACCGGCGACAGCACCGGACCGATCGTCAGATCCCCGCGCAACAACTCCGACGCGAGCGTCGTCTCGAGAATATCCTTGGCGCGGGCTTCATCAGCGATTGGCACCACCACCGAGAAGGTCTGGCCGAGCGTCGATTCCGTGCTCAACCACACGCGCACCCCCTCGGCATCGAGCGCGCCGATGATGCGGCTGCCGACCGGTCGGCCGATGCCCGTGCGGCGCGATTGCACGCCGATGAGGGAGAGCTGCTCCAAGCTGGTGACGCAAGTCGGGCGGGCCGGATCGGGATTGCCCGTGGCGTCGATCCGCGTGCCGGGAGCGTCAGGTTGCGTGGTGCTGCGAATGATCAGCGCCGCTCCGCAGTCGCGCAACGGGATGATCGTTCGCGAGTGGAACATCCGCGTTCCAAAATACGCCAGCTCGAGGGCCTCGTCGTAGGACAGCCGGTCCACGGGACCTGCTTCGCGCACGAGCGCCGGGTCGGCCGTCATGACGCCCAGCACATCCGTCCACACCGTGACCGCCTCGGCCCTGAAAAGCGCCGCCGCCAGTGTCGCGGTGTAATCGGAACCGTTGCGGCCGAGCGTCGTGGTGTGGCCGTCGCGCGTCCGGCCGATGAATCCCGAGATGATGGGCACCAATCCGCCCAAACCGGGGAGAATCCCGGCAAACCTCGCCGCAGTGGCAGCGGTGTCCACCGCCGCCGCGCCGAAGTTCGCATCCGTCACGACAAACTCGCGCGCATCGAAAGGCTTGGCCACCGTGCCGAGTTCGTTCAGGGCGCGAGCCATCAACGCAATGGAAATTCGCTCACCGGCGCAAATCACGGCGTCAAGGGAACGCGGTGAACATTCCCGGGTAAGCTCGATGCCCGAAAGCATGCGCTCGACGGGAGTCATCACTTCATCGAGGTCGGCCTTGAACGCGCGCAAACCGTGCGTGGTGAGAACGGGGCGCCCGATGCTGAGCGCCAGCTCGCGCACGCGGGCAAGTTCGCCCCGCGCCTGGGTGATTTCCCCATCGGCGGCTGATCGGGCGGCCAGCAGCAACCAATCCGTGGTGTCGCCAAGGGCCGAGACCACCACCGCCAGCGGACGCGGTCCGTTCGCGATCAGTTCGATCACGCGCGGGAGCCGGCCGGGAGTGCCGAGCGAGGTGCCGCCAAATTTGTAGATCTGCCAGGGGGATTTCATGGAGGGGGGAGTTTCAGCGCCCGGCGGATCAGCGGCACGAGCTGCTTCCACTCGATGAGAAAGGCATCGTGGCCGTGCAGGCTGCGCAGCGTGGCGCGGCTGACCCGCACTTGCTGGCTCCGCAACGCGCGCACCAGCGCGGTGGATTGGGCGGGAGGGAAGAGTTGATCGGAATCGACATCGACGACGAGCGTGGCCGCCTCGATGCCTGCGAGCGCGGGTCGGCGCTGGCCGGGCAAAGGTTGGTTGAGGTCGTGGTTATCCATCACGTCCAGCTGGGCTTCGTAGCACGCGGCCGTGAAGCGGCCGTTGAGCATTCGGCCATGATGCTCCAGATAGCTGCCAATGCCGAGCGCCGTTTGCTTGAGCGCCAACCCGGGTTCGGCGCGGTAAGTCAGCATCGCGATCTGCCTGGCAATCTCGAGCCCGCGCGCCGCGTGATGCGGATAACCGGGATCGACGCGCAAGGCACCCCTCGCCACATGGTTCCAGCCCGCCACCCACGCGCTCGTCACACCTGTTGTGGCGATTGGCATGATCCGGGCGAAGCGTTTTGGGGCCAGGGCTGCCAGCGCAAGCACCACCATGCCGCCCAAGGAGCCGCCCGTCGCGAGATGGACGCGGCGAATGCCAAGTGCATCAAGCCCCTGCAGAATCGCGTGCGCCAGATCGATGCTTGTCAGCTTCACTTTGCGACTGCGCGGAAAGCCCGGACTGCCCGGCGCACTGCTGCCGTAGAAAGAACCGAGGTTGTTGAAGCAAAGAATGCGATACTGCTGCGGATCGAACGCTCGCCCGGGACCGATCAAGGGCTCCCACCAACCATCTTCGCCGCCCGCGCGCGCACCGCCGGTCAACGCGTGCACGAGCAGCACGGTCGGCAGGTCTGCTTGCGGTTGAGTTGGCGTATCGCCCTCGCGACTCCACCACCACGCCGCCGCACGATGCTTGCGCACGGTTCCTCCGCGCACCAACGGGAGCGCGGGGAGCGAGAGGATGAAAGAGTGCGGCACAGCGGACACGGAGCTATCGGACCGCGTTTGCGGCGCACTCACAATGCAGCAGCAAGTCATAGCGTCCTCGCATCATTTCGCCTTCGCGGCTGCGGTCTCCGGGTAAAGCGTGATCCGGACGAATTTCCCCGTGTCGAGATACTTGACCGCCGCCTCCTGAAGCTCCGGCGCAGTGACAAGGGCGATCAATTTATCCGGTTCGGCCAGCCGGGTCAGCGCCTCGCCGTCGCGGTAGATCATTTCCAGTTTTCCCAGCCACCGGCCGTTGTCCTTCGCCTCTTTTTCGATCGTGCGCCGCTGTGACTCGGTCTCCTTTTTGATTTCGTCCGGCGTCAGGCCCTGCTCTTGCACGCGCTTGATCTCGTCCAGCACCGCCTGCGCCAGCTTGTCGGCGTTGGCGGGAGCGCACGGCAAGACCATCGTGAAATTCATGCGGGCATAGGGCGCCTTGGTGAGTTCGGCCTTGAGCTGAAAATCATAGGTCCCGCCGGCCTGGAGGCGGAGTTTGTCCATGAGGCTTCGCGACAGGATGTTGCCCAGCGACCAGAACCGGTGCCCCTCCTCCGCGCTCCATTCGGCCGGGGTCTCGATGTTCAGCAGGACGATGCTCAACGGCTCCTTCCCGCGCTGGAACGACTGCGCCAGCGGGCCTTCCGCCATCCGTAATCCGAGGTCCTTCCACGACTCGACGCCGGGCTTGGCGGGCAGCCCTCCGAGGTAGGTTGACAGCAGCGGCGCCACCGTCGGCGGGTTGAACGCCCCGACGATGACAAAGGTGTAGCCGGTGGCGCTGGCGAAGCGGCTGCGGCTGACCTCCTTCACCTTGTCGAAAGTCACCGTCGCCCAGTCCGCCTCGGTGGGGAGCGCATTCGGAGTCCGCGGGTGGTTGCCGTGGAGGAGCCGCTGGGCCTCGTCGAAGAACGCCATGCCCGGGTTGGCCCGGGCTGATTGCAACAGCCCCTTCTGCCGGTTGAGAACGGCGCCATAGGCGGTCTCATCGGCCCGCGGCTCGGCGAAAGTCAGATAGACCAGTTGCAGCAGGGTTTCGAGATCCGCCGTCGAGGACGCCCCCCTGAGGCCGTCGAAGTAGGTCCTGACGTCCGGGGCAAAGGCCACGTTCTTCCCGGCGAGCAGCTTCTGCAACTCGGTCTTCGAGAATTCCCCCGCGCCGGCTTCGGCCAGGTAAGCGCCTGCGAGCTGGGCGGACAGGTTATAGTCGTCAGGAAACACCGACTGGCCGCCCGGGCGGTAAGCCGAGAGCAGGATTTGGTCGTTCTGAAAATCGGTCGGCTTGAGCACGACGCGGACGCCGTTGGCGAACGTCAGCTCCAACGCCTGGATCGCGTCCAGCGGCTTGGCGGCCACGATCTGGCCCGGCGTCGGGCGCGAGGAGAGCAGCGAGCCCTCGATCTTCTTTTCCGCGTAGGGCTTGATCCTGCCCTCTTCCACTTTTTGCACGACCGCCTGCAACGCCTGCTCGGTCGGAAGCTTGACGCCCTCCTTCTCCACCGACTTCACGATAAAAACCCGGTTCTCCGGCGTGATCCAGCGGGCGGCGAGCGCGTTGACCTCGCCGAGCGAAAGACCGGGCAGTTGGGCTTGCGCATTGCGGTGGAGAAATTCGATGCCGGGGGCCGGATCGCCCTGGATATGATGCCGGACATAAGTGTCGGCGAACACCGCGGACGGCGTCTTGTCGCGCTCGTTGTAGGCCTGCTCCAGTTGTTTGAGCAGCGTGGCCTTCGCCCGCTCGAGTTCCGCCGCGATGAACCCGTGGCGCTGCACGCGGATCACCTCGGCATAGGCGGCGGACAACCCGCGCTCGACGCCTCCCGCGGCCACCACCACCCCCAGCTGGAACCCGGACTTCGCCCGCACCATGAGCCGGCCGTGGCCGGCCTGCGCATGGAGAAAGGGCGGCGCGGCCTGCTGCTGGAGTTCGAGCAGCCGCAGGTTCAGCATCACGCTGAACAGGGTTTCCGCCAGATCCCGCCGGTAGTCCGCAGGAGTGTGATAGCGGCCGGGCTCGGTCTTCCAGATGCCGACAACCAGGTTGAAGGGATTTTCCTTGTCGGAAACGATGGCGAAGAGCGGGGCCTGGTTGTCGGGAACAGCCACGGGCGGCGCGACGCGCGGGCTGGCGGCGGCCGGGATTTTCCCGAACTCCGCCTTGAGGGCCGCCTCGATCCGGTCGGGCTCGATGTCGCCCACCGCGACGACGGCCATGTTGTCCGGCCGATACCAGTCGTGATAAAAGCGCCGGATGGCCTCGTGGCTCGATCCCTCGAGGGACTCCTTCGTGCCGACGGGCAGCCGCCGGGCGTAGCGGGAATCCTTGAAGAGGACCGGGACGATCCTGTCGGCCATCCGCTGTTCCGCTCCCCGGCCCAGCCGCCATTCCTCGACCATCACGCCGCGCTCCTTGTCGATGTCCGCCGGCGCGAAGGTGACGCCGTGCGCCCAGTCGCTGAGGATTTCGATGCCTTGGCGCAAGGCGTCCTCCGAGTCGGTGGGCAGCGTCAGCCGGTAGACGGTCTCGTCGAAGCTCGTGGTGGCGTTGATGTCGGGTCCAAAACCGGCGCCGAGCGATTGCAGGTAATGGATGAGGGTGTCGCCCGGATAGCGGACGGTGCCCCGGAAACCCATGTGCTCGACGAAGTGAGCCAGGCCGCGCTGGTCGTCATCCTCTTGCACCGAGCCGGCGTTGACGGCCAGTCGGAGTTCGACGCGCTTTTCGGGCTTGGTGTTCTGGCGGATGTAGTAGGTGAGGCCGTTGGCGAGCTTGCCGGTGCGCACCGCCGGATCGAGCGGGACGGTCTCGGCGGCGGCCGGCATGACCGGCAACAGCACCAAGCCGAGCAACAGCAGTTGCGCGGCGCGTTTGAGTCGGGGAGGGAGGGGGGTGTTTTCATGGGAGGAGCAAAAGCAAAGGATCTGCATCGGATGCGCAGGAGTGATACCATTTACCAATTAATTTGGGACCATGGCGCGAGTGTCTTGGGGATAGGGGACGGAGCGGCCTCGCTCCGCCGCGGCGCACCGGGCCGGCGACGAGTGCGCAGCCTCGGCGGTGCGCCTTACCGGCGCTCCGCGCCACAGTCTCAAAGCAGCCCGTAATTGGTATGAGTTGTCCACGCCGATCAGCGGCGATGATTCTTGGGGTTCGTGCCATTGCCTTCATGGCACTTTTCCCAATGTCTCCGCCGGGACGGATCGCGCCGGACCGGGATTCTCGCCTGCTGCCATCGCCGGGACGAGAATGCCCGCACCCAGCGACTGCTGGATGTAGCCGATGCATAATCCTTCCACACGTTGTCGCTTGTCGGACTCGACCGCGACCCGCTTGGCAACGCGGGTGATCGCTTCGTTTGGCGCCTGGGCAATTTTGAATTCGCCGAGCAAATGATAATGCAGCGCGGAAATCCGGTGGTCCTTCGCGCCGTCCAGGGAGGCGACACGCAAAACGTAAGGGGACTGGCCGTTGATCCCCGGTCCCGCCGCCTTCCCCCGCGCATGAAGTTTGGCGATGGATTCGTTGAGCCTTAGCATCATGGGCTGCGCGCCTTCCTGACCACCTGCTGATGATGTCCGGGTTTCCGGGCCCATCTGGGTTACCCTGGCGCTGTAAATGCAGGGCACGGACGGACAGTTGTGGGCAGCCAGTTTCTCCGCCAAGGCCCGGGCTTCGCCTTCAGACAGATGCTCGTCGAACCCTCCTTGGGTCACGGCAAAGGCGACGGGCACGCTGAAACAGCAGGACGCCACGTCCTTCCAGCTTTCCCCGGAAGGGACAACATAGAGGTTCCTCCGCTCAGGCACGGAGTTCTGTGCGATCCCGCCGTAGTCCACCGCATCCCGATACGAAAACATCTTCTCGACCGGATAAATGCGCCGGTAACCGAACAAGAGCATCGCCTTGTCGGCATAGCGCGCGTGCGTTTCCACGACATCCGGGTCGGGCAGACAGTCGGAGTCGAGAAACAACACGCGCGAGGCCTGTGCCTGGGCAAGGGCGAGGTTGCGGAGCGCCGCGACGGTCGGGCCGTTTTGATTGTCCTCCGGCGGTGAGAGGCGCCGAATCCGAAGCCGACCGCTGAACTCCCCGCACAGGGCGGCAACTGCTTCAATGTTCCTCCGATGGACCACCAACACCTCGAAGTCGGTCACGGATTGCAGGCACAGCCCCTCCAGCACCCAGCGCAAACGCAGGGTGTCACCCTCCCGCACCGGCATTAGGACAACCGCCAGGCTGGGTCTGCCGCCATCGCCGAGCCGCCGCGGTTTTGCGCGCATCACGGCCACGTCGCTCAGCGTCCAGTGATGCACGGCGTAGGCTTCCGGGAATTTTTCGTGGCGCCGCCAGCGTTCGGTGGCCGTGTAGGGGTAGAATTGCCGGGCCGGGAATATTTTCACGGTTGGATGTGCCTGCAGCACCGTGGTCAGGAAGTGCGGGCCGGTCAGGTAGGAGGCCGGGACATCGGGCGGGAGCCCCCGCATGTGCTGCCCGAGCAGCCCGACGAGATCGCGGAACAGCGGATGCCCGGGAACCGCGCCCATGAGGGCGTTGTTGACGTAGCAAAATTTCCCAAAGTCCGCGTCGAGGTCGCGCTGCTGCGCGACGAAACAATCTATCCCTTCAATCAGTGGCTCGATGCTGCGCAGGCATTCAAAATCCGTGTCCACATAGACGCCTCCGTGCTGGAGGAGAATCTCGTAGCGAAGGATGTCGGCCTTGGCGGCGAAGGAGGGAGCTTCGTCAAATGCCGCCTGATTGGTGAGAGCGGGCAGATTCGCATCGGTCCACAGCCTCATTTCCCAGCCGGGATGCAGCCGCTCCCAGGTGCGGCCGAATTGCTGGAATTCAGCCGGCATGGGCTTCTGGCCCAGCCAGATTCGGTGGAATGTTTGGGGAATTTTCATGGGGGGATCGGGGTGTTCAGGGACCACAAGGGAACTCAGAGGAATAGCGCCAGCCCCAGGCCAGCCAGCATTGCCCCGATCGCGAGTCCTACCGCCCATTGGACGACCCTGTGCGCTTCTCTCTGCCTGAGCAGAACAAGCAGCGCGGGGAAAAACACCGCGCCCACAGCCAACCGCGCTGAGTTGGTGCGCATCAGGGCAGCCAAACAGGTGGATGTCAGCATGACGATGGCCGCCGCAGCCATAACTGCCGGGGACCGACCGGAAGCGATTTCATTTGAGAACTGTTTCATGGCGTTGAGGAAGGAAAGGAGACAACGGGAATCAGTGTGCAAATGCCTTTGCATTGCGTTCACTAACTATGTCTCGATGAAACGAGAGGCAGCCTTGGAGATGTTGCGGCCAAATTTAAAATACCGATATAGGAATTTACCGGCTGGGGTCATGAGGACCAACATCATTGCAATATAGAAAAGTGCTATCACCCTGTGCTGAGGGAGCCCTGTGTTCGTTGAAATAAACAGGGACGTTACATCTAGCGGGCTAAAGCCGATGGTTATATAAAGAATGTTGCAGAATATTACCACAAGGCGTGCGCTGCCAATAAGGAGAGACCCCGTCAGCACAAACCAAGACAGAGCATATCTGGTTTTGTATATTGTGTCCGTAAACGCGCGAAACGACAGCTCATTCGCCAATTGAGATGCGTAAGCCTTGAGGTGGCCCTCGGCGAGAGCGCTAAGAATGCAGATTGCCACGAGAGTCAGGGATTCTTGGTAAAGCATACCGCCAAGCGAACTAGTGTCCGTATGGGGATTCAATTCGCGTCCGCCAAACCA
>CAMTVF010000103.1:0-13876 GCA_947085115.1 uncultured Opitutaceae bacterium
GCCGACGCGTTCGATCGGCGTGCTCTTTTCGCCGCCGCCGCCGGACTTGGTCGGGACATTGGCGAGCTGCTTGAGGACGTCGTCGCCGGCCGTGAGTTCACCGAAGGCGGTGTATTGGCGGTCGAGGAACTTGGCGTCGCCATCGCAGATGAAGAACTGCGAGCCAGCGCTGTCCGGGTGAGCCGAACGGGCCATCGAGATGACGCCGCGGACGTGCGACTTGGCATTGAACTCGGCCTTCACCTTCCAGCCGGGGCCGCCCGTGCCGGGCATGCCCGTCTCGCCTTCGCGGGTGTTGGGGCAGCCGCCTTGGACCATGAAGCCCTTGATGATGCGGTGGAAGGCCGTGCCGTCATAAAAGCCATCGCGGGAGAGCTTTTTGAAATTCTCGACAGTCTTCGGCGCGACATCGGGCCAGAAGGAAATGGTCATTTCGCCGTAGCTGGTCTTGATGACTGCGACTTCGTTGGTGGAGGCTTTATCGTTACTCATAGAAGGTCAAAAAGCCCCCGGAAGGGACGCGCGGCAAGAATCAAATCAGGCCGTCCATTAGCGGAGCTTTCGGCGAGGGGGGGGGCGAAAATGCAAGATTTGCACAGCGCGACACCGGTTTCGATGCTATAATTGTGGGGAACCCAAAGGAGTTCTTATGAAAATCCGCGAAAACCGCATTCACAGGGATCACGGTGGCCGGCACAACATCGGCGAACCCATGGACGAAATCCGCCACGAAGCCTATCTGCTCTGGCAACAGGAAGGTTGCCCCTCGGATCGGGAACTCGACCACTGGCTGGCGGCGAAGGAACGGGTGAGGCAACGCCGCACCCATCGCCGCCGCGAAGACACCGAGGAAATGGAAATCAGGCCGACGGAGATTTTGGTCGAGCAGTTATAGCGCTCTGATGCGCGAGTCACCAGACAGGACAGAGGAGCGCGGTCAGTTGCCCGCGGCGGTTGTGCGCGGTCGGATAACTGCGCTTAGCCGTAACGATGCAGCAGGAAACCACGAATGGACACCAATGAACACCCATTCGGAAGAGGCTGGGGAAAGGCGGGGAAAGAAAATCATTCACTTCTTGGTGGGCATCAAAACCGGCTGCCTGCAGCCCTGTTTTTCATTCGTGTCCCTTCGTGTTCATTCGCGGTTCAATTGAATGGATCCGGCTAAGGCGAAGGTGACATCCACCCGTTCGCAGAAGTGGTGGATGAGAAAGAGGTGGCACTCCTGCGCCGCGGCTCCGCTTTCGCCCGGAACGATGATCTCGCAGGAGGCGCGTCCTTTGGCTTTGCCACCGTTGCGGCCTAGCAACGCGATGCTGGTCACGCCGAGGCGCGCCGCCGTGTCGAGTGCCGCGAGGATGTTGCCGGAATTGCCGCTCGATGAGAGCACGACCAGCACGTCGCCCGGCTGGGCGAGGCCATCGAGTTGGCGCGCGAACACGGCGTCGTAACCGAAGTCGTTGGCGATGCATGTCACCAGCGCGCCATCAGCGCTGAGCGCGATCGCAGGCAGGGAGCGACGGTCTTTGAAATAGCGACCAACCAACTCGGTTGCCAGGTGCTGGGCCTCGGCGGCGCTGCCCCCATTGCCGCAGGCGATGATCTTCTTGCCACCCTGAAGCGCGCGGACGATGAGGTCGCCGGCGCGGTCGATCGCGGGGCGCAAGGCGGTCAATCCTTGCAGGGCGCGGGTGGTTTCTTGCTGCGAGTCCTCGAAGGTCATGGGGGAGCGGATAAACAGGAGGTAACGGAGATAACGGTGGAGACAAAGGAATTTTCATGGCCAACCCGTCAGGACCATATTCCTAATCTCTGCCTCCGCTGTTCGTGGCGGTAACTGTCCATGCGCTTTGCCTCCGTTACGCTTCAGGATTTCCGCAATCTGCCGCTCGCAACTGTCGCGCTGCAGGGGTGCCGGACCTTTCTGGGTGGAGCGAACGGTCAGGGGAAAACGAATTTCCTTGAGGCACTGGGTTATGTGACGGCGCTGCGTTCGTTTCGCGGCGCCGAACCGCGGGCGCTGGTCGCCCATGGGCGAACGCAGGCGGGCCTCGGCCTGCTGTTGGAACACGAGCAGTATGGCCAGAGCCGGATCACGATCGCGCTGGGCTCCGCCGGCAGGACTGTGGAATGGGAGCACGGCAAGGTCGCCCGGCTCGCCGATTTCATCGGCAAGTTTCCCACCGTGGTCTTTTCGTCGCAGGACAACCTGTTGCTGCGAGGATCGCCCTCGGCGCGGCGTCGTTGGCTCGATCTCACCTTGGCCGCGATGGACGGCGGTTACTTTGCGGCCCTGCAGGGCTACACGCGCTCGATCGCGGAACGCAATGCGCTCCTGAAGCAAGGCAGGCGCGATGCGGGACAACTGAACGCCTTTGAGCACGAAGCCTCCCGGCACGCCGCCCAGCTGGTGGCGGTCCGGCACGAAGGGATCGCGACGCTGAGCAAACTATTCTGCGCGGCCCATGCCCGGCTCGTGCCGGAGAGCGAACAAGCCGCCCTGACCTACGCGCCGGACTCACGCGCCACCACGACGGCGGAGTTTGCCGCGCAGTTTGAGCAAACGCGCCCGCGCGACATGGTGTTGAAGTCCACCGGGCGTGGGCCGCATCGCGACGATCTCAACTTGATGCTTGATGGTCGCGCGGCCAGGAACTTTGCGTCCGAGGGCCAGGAGCGTTGCCTCGCGATCGCGCTGCGGCTCGCGCAAGCAAACTACTTCAAGGCGCACAGTGGGATCGAACCCGTGTTGCTGTGCGATGATGTGCTCGGTGAACTCGACCCGGACCGGCGCCGGAAATTCTGGGCCACGCTTGACGGGGAATCACAGGTGATCGCCACCGGCACGGAACCGCCCGCCACGGACGGTGCCAACTGGCAGGTGTTGCAGGTGGTGGACGGACAGATCAGCTGAATCCGCGCGGGGCAGGATGGTGAAAGGAGGGACGGCTGATACTGGTTGGCATTTGCTTTTCGTTTGTAGCCAAGACCCGCCAAAGGGGGAGCGTGTTGTCCCCAACACGCTTTCCGAAAAGAACAGACGCGTTGAGGACAACGCGTTTCACCTCGATCCCTGGAGCGACATTCTAGCCGTGTTCTGCTGGCCGGCAAAGACGCCAAAGTCGCAAACCGGACGGTAACGGGTATGATTCGCCGCTTTTCTTTCGGGTGATTCGTGTCTTTCGTGAGCGCGCACCATGGCTCGCGCATCCGTCAGGCAACTTTGGAAGGCGAAACTCGAGGGCAAGCTTGCGCCCAAAGAGTGGCCGGAAGCGCCCTCCCTGCAGCGCACCGCATTTGTCGGCCGCGTGCTGGGCATCGATCCGAGTTTGCGCGGCACGGGATTGGCGTTGATTGAGTTTGGGGCCGGGCGTCAGCCGGTGATGTTGCGCTGCCAGACGGTGAAACTTCCGGCCAAGCACACGATGGCTTTTTGCCTCGCCGAGATTCATCGGGCGGTGGCGGTTCTGGTGGCGGATTTCGATCCGCGGCATGTTGCGTTGGAGCAGACGATTTATGTGCAGAACATCCGCACGGCGCAGATTCTTGGCGCGGCCCGCGGCGCGGCGATCGCGGCTGTGGCGTTAAAGGAAAAAGAGGTGTTCGAGTATGCACCGCTGCGCGTAAAGCAGGCGGTGGTGGGCCGCGGCCATGCCAGCAAGGAGCAGGTCGGACGCACCGTCATGGGCCTGCTTGGTCACGGTCGGACGCTGGCGCTGGACGAGTCGGACGCGGCGGCCGTGGCACTGTGTCACGCCTACACGTGGCGGGCCTGACAAAATCCAGCGCGCGGGCCTACTTGCCCAGGACCGTCTTGATGATGCGCGCGAGGTCGGCGATGCGGTAGGGTTTCGTCAGGTAGCCGCAAAAGCCCATGTCGAGGAATTGGCGGGCCATGTCGTCGCTGTCGTAACCGCTGGCCACGATCGCGCGGACCTCGGGATCGAGTTCGCGCAGGTGCTTGAAGCATTGTTCGCCGCCCATGCCGCCGATCACGTTGAGATCCATGATCACAACGTCATAGGGTCGTCCGATGTTGAGGTAACGCTTGTAGAGCTGGATCGCTTCCTCACCGTCTTTCGCGAGGTCGTATTTGTATTCGAGACTCGTGAGCATGTGAGCCGTCAGGTGACTGATGCCGGGATCGTCATCCATGAACAGCACGCGACCCGTGCCAAAACGGAGCGAGGGCGAGCGGCGGGCTTCGACTTCCGCTTCCTGATCGGCGCGGGGCAGGAAGACCGTGAAGGTTGTGCCGACACCGAGTTCCGATGTCAGTCCGATTTGGCCGCCGTGACGTTTCACGATGGAAAGCACCGTGGCGAGACCGAGGCCGGTGCCGGTGCTCTTGGTGGTGAAGAACGGATCAAAGATGCGCTCGAGGTTCTCGGCGGTGATGCCGCTGCCGTTGTCGCGCACTTCCACGGCCACGTAGGGACCGGCTGGGAGCGGAGCGATCTGCTTGTCGTTGAGCGTGACGTTGCCGGCGGTGATCCAGATGTTTCCGGAACCGCCCGGCATGGCCTGAATCGCATTGATGATGAGGTTTTGGAAAACCTGCAGCATTTGCGCACGATCGACCAAGATGGTGGCGAGGTCGGCGGGTGCGACCAGTTCGACCTGCACCGTTGAGCCGGCCCCGGCGAGGCGTATCGCCTCGCCGAGGAGCTCGGTGGTCTTGAGAACCTGGCGGGTGCCCGTGCCGCCCTTCGAGAAGGTGAGGAGTTGCTTCGAGAGGGCCTTGGCGGCGAGGCAGGCTCGCTCACTGTTTTCGAGACCGGTGTAGTCGCTGCTATCCTTCGCGAGTGAAATGCCGCCGAGGATCGTCGTGAGCAGGTTGTTGAAATCGTGTGAAATGCCGCCGGCCAATTGACCGAGCGCGTCGAAGCGATTGGCGCGGACGAGCTCGTCGGGCGTGAGGGTCATCTCGTCCGGGTTGCGAAACACCAGCACACCGCCCGTGGCTTGCCCGCTGGTGTCCAGCACCGCACGGCAACTGAAAAGCACGGGCACGGGTTTCCGATCCGCAGGCTGCTCGAGCAGGAATTCGTTGTTGAGCGGGGTCGATTCTCCGGAGACCAGCGCGCGATCAAAGGGACTTTCGCCAGTCATGCCGCTGACCCGATGAACCAGACGGAAAACATCCGCCGCGGGCTCGCCGACGGTGCGATCGGCCGCGCAACCCAGCAGGCGCTCGGCGACTGTGTTTAGGAAAACGACGCGGCCGCGCGGATCGACGATCAATACGCCTTCATGCAACTCCGTGAGCAAAATCGAGAATTGCTCGGCGGTCAGGCCGGACTTTCCGCCAGCCGAGGCGCCTTCCGGCATCGGGGTGACAAAGCCAAGCACGCGGAGCAGCTCCCTTTTGCGGGAAAGGACGCGAATGACACCGGTGTAGCCCCAAAGGTCGGTGCCGTTGCGGTGACGCAAACGGATCGTGTCGAAATAAACGGATTGGCCGGGATGCTTGGCGGAGAAAAACGCGGACAGTCCACCGGTGGTGTCGTCGGGCGGCATGCCGCGCAAAAATGATTCCAAGGTGGAGGGAAGTTCCCTCTCGTCGTAGCCGAGCAGGTGTTTGAACGCCGGCGAGAGCCACGTCTGCTCACCGACGAAATCCAATTCGAACAACGCCACGCGGCCGCGTTCGCTGAGCAAGGCAAGTCGGTCCTCGGCGCGAATCGCCGATTCCTCGAGTTCCTTGCGTTCGGTGACATCGAGGTGCGCGCCGACCACGCGTTGGAGGGCGCCGTTCGGAGCAAAAAGTTGCACGCCGACACTTTGCACCCAGACGAAGTGTTCGCGGGCGTGTTTCATGCGGTATTCGACCGCAAAGGGCCGCGCGCCAGTCGATGGGGCGCGACCGGAAAGTTTGTCGGGAGCGGCCGTGGTGTCATCCGGATGGATGAGAGAGACCCACGAGGCGTAAGTGCTGGGCAAGCTGGATTCGGTGTATCCGAGCATGCGTTTCCAAGCCGGCGAAAGATAGGTGAACTGCGTGACGAAATTCAGATCAAAAAAGCCGAGTGCGCTCCGGTCGTTCAACACGGCCAGGAAGTTGTCGCTCCCGGGGCTCTTTTTCGACGCGGCCGACGCGGGCGGGCGGCTGATGAAGGCGAAGAAGCGCGCGGGGGTTTCCTCGGTCTTTTCCAGGCGCACGATGCAATCGAGCGCGGCGGCCCCGGGCGGTTGCAACTCCAGCGCGATGGGTTGGTCGAGCGCGGCGGCTTGGAGCGCCTCCCACTGGTCCTGCACCCAGTCGGGCGTGTCGGAGGCGACCTCGGAAACAAACAGCGTCGGCAGGAACTTCCCGGCCAGACCGCTGGGGCTCATCTGCCAAAAGGCCCCAGCCTCGGGACTCGCAACCTCGATCCGACCGGTCGCGTCGAGCACCAGCACCGCAGCGCTGCGAGGGGCCTCGGATTCGGGATTTGGATTTGAGGGCGGAGGGACGGTCACCAGTGCGACAACTCCTTAACAAAAGTGAAGAGATTGCCCAGTTCGGAATACATCTTCCCGGGCATAACGCCATTGAATACGAGGAATTTGCCGATCATCGGACTCCTAGGCGGACAAGGCGCCCGTCTGCTGCCACCGCTCGGCGCGGCTGGCAAGAAAATCGATCCACATCGATTGGTCGTTGAGACAGGGAATGTGGGTTAACTCTTCGCCGCCGGCTGCTCGGAACGAGGCTGCGCCCTCGACGCGGATCTCCTCCAGGGTTTCGAGGCAGTCTGTGACAAACGCGGGCGTGATGACCAGGAGGCGCTTCTTGCCCTCGGCGGCGAGCCGCTCGAACTCCTTGTCGGTGAATGGCGAGAGCCACGGTTCGCCGACCAAGCGGGATTGGAACGAGATCGACCATTTGCCAGCGGGCAGTCCCGTGCGTTCGACAAAGCGCAGCGTGGTTTGGGTGACTTGCGCCTTGTAGCAGGTCGCGTGGGCAGGTGACGGCGTGTTGCAACAATCCGCGACCACCTGGCAATGCGCGCACGAACTGTCGGCCTTGGCCAAGTGGCGCACGGGGATGCCGTGGTAGCTGAAGAGAAAGTGGTCGTAGGGCTGCGCGAGGTAGGGCCGTGCGCTCGCGACTAGGGCATCGATGTAGTCGGCGTCCCCGTAGTAGGGCTGCACGCACTCGATCTTCATGGACGGTGCCAGCCGCGCCGCTTCGCGCTGCACTTTGACCACGACGGTTTCCCAACTCGACATCGCGTAATGCGGATACTGCGGGAACAGCAGCAGGCGTGTCACGCCGTCGGCGACGAGTCGGTGCAACACGTCGGGGATGGAAGGGTTGCCGTAATTCATCGCGAGTGCCACGGGCAATGCGATGCGGCTTTGAAGCGCGGTTTGGGTCTTCTTGCTCGTGAGAATCAGCGGCGAGCCCTCGGGCGTCCAGATGCTCTCGTAGGCATGGGCGGATTTTCTCACTCGCGTCGGAATGATGATGCCGTTCACCAGCACGCGCCGCAGAAAAGAATTGGCCGGCTTGTCGATCACTCGCTCGTCACCCAGAAATTCCTGCAGGTAGCGGCGCACGTCCGGCACGGACGTTGAGTCTGGGGATCCGAGATTGAGGAGAAGCAGGGCGGATTTTGACATGGAATTGACCGCTTCAAAGGGGCCGCTTTCCTTGCTGATGTCAATCGGCGGAGTTCCACGCAGTGGGGAAAAATGCCATGGGCCGGCCGGAACCTTCCCGGCGTAAGTATCCGAGCAGCGGATTTTTTTCGTTCACGCCGCCATGGAGCGGATCGACGCGATGAGCCGATGCACGTTCTCTGGAGCGATGCGATCGGTGATGATGGTGGACGGAAAATGGCGGACGGTGTCGAGGTGGACGCCGTGCTCCGAACCCGGGCGCACGATGTCCTCAATGAAATCCATCCCGCCCTTCGGCTCGATCCAGCGGTAGTAGAGATCGGGTTCTGCGGACTCGATGACGATGTCGAGCCGGAGCATGATGTGACAGTAGAGCGTCAGATCCCGGTAGGAGAGGAACCATGTCGGCGGACAAGTCAGTTGGTCGCGAATGATGAGGGTCATGGCAGAATCCTTTCTGCGTTTGGGGAAATGCCATCTGTGGCTTGGAGGGGAATTCTGCTGGCGGTGAGTTGCTGGAATGGGTTCTATTCTTGCGCCTGTTATCGGCACATTTGCCCATGAATTCACTGCATCCTCCGGTCTTGCTCGTCATCCGCGATGGTTGGGGGAAAAACCCCGACCCGTCCCAAGAAGCGACCAGTGCGGTGCATCTCGCGTTCAAGCCGTGTGATGACCGCTTGCATGCGCAGTTTCCGTGCACCCTCGTCAAGGCCTCGGGCCCCGATGTCGGTTTGCCCGACGGCGTGATGGGCAACAGCGAGGTCGGGCACGAAAACATCGGCGCGGGGCGCATCGTGGACCAGGAACTGGTGCGGTTGAACAAACTCTTCTCAGAACAGCGCCTCGCGACCAACGCCGTGTGGCGTGCGCTGGTGGAGCGCGTGCGCAGCCGCAGTTCGCGGTTGCACCTGATGGGCATCGTCAGTGATGCGGGCGTGCACGGGATGCTCGAGCACCTTTACGGCATCCTCCGGCAGGCCAGGGCGGACGGAATCACGCAGGTTTTCCTCCACGCCTTCACAGACGGCCGCGACACGCCACCGTCGAGCGGACTGGGCTACATCCAGAAAATTGAAACGCAAATGGCCGAGATCGGTGTGGGCCGGATTGCCACGGTGTGCGGACGTTTCTGGGCGATGGACCGCGACAACCGTTGGGGGCGCGTGCAAAAAGCCTACGACATGCTCACAGGCCGCGCGGCGGTGGCCACGGCGCCAAACGCAATCGCCGCTGTGAAAAATTACTACGGCCAACCGCTCAGCGCCACGCAGGTCGGCGACGAGTTTGTGCCCGCGACGTGGATTCTGGGCGGCGACGGCCAGCCGGTGGCGACGATCGCGGATGGCGACGGCGTGCTTTTCTACAACTACCGTGGCGACCGTCCGCGCGAGATCACGAAGGCGTTTGTGCTCGATGGCTTCAAGGAGTTCGATCGCGGCGCGAAACTCGATCTCTACTACGCGACGATGACCGAATACGAATCGGGTCTGCCGGTGCAGGTGGTTTTGCCCAAGCCGGAGAAGTTGAAAAACATCCTCGGTGAAGTCGTGGCCAACGCGGGCATCGCCCAGTTTCGCTGCGCCGAGACGGAGAAGAATCCGCACGTGACTTTTTTCTTCAACAATTACCGCAAGGATCCGTTTCCCGGCGAGGACCGCGCCTGCCCGCCGAGCCCGAAGGTGCCGACCTACGATTTGCAGCCCGAAATGTCCTCGGTCGAGGTCACGAGCGCGGCGAAGGCCGCGATTCTCTCGGGCAAATACGGACTCATCGTCGTCAATTATGCGAATCCCGACATGGTCGGGCACACCGGCTCGTTGCCCGCAGCGGTCAAGGCGGTGGAGGCGACCGATCGCGGCGTCGGCGAGTTGTTGGCGGCGCTCGCGTCGGTCCACGGCAAGGCGCTGATCTGCGCCGACCATGGCAACGCCGAGCAGATGTGGGACCCGACCGTCAACGGTCCGCACACCGCGCACACGCTCAACCGCGTCGAGGTCTTTGTGGTGGGCGAGGGCCTCGCCACCGGCAAGACCAAGCTGCGCACCGGCGGACGCTTGGCGGACATCGCCCCGACCGTGCTCGCGCTCATGGGCCTGCCCAAGCCGGCGGAGATGACGGGGGTGAGTCTGATCATTGGCTGAGCAAGTTGGCACCTGAATGGACAATTTTCCTCGGGCTGACTTGCTTCGGGTCATGACCGCCACCCTTCTGATCAAGCAAATCAAGGCACTGTCGGCGCGTGAGTAGGCCAAGGTGCGGCGCTATGTTTACGGCCAGCACGTCCCCAATGCGACGACGCGAAAGGCAGTGCGGGAGGCGGATGCCGGCAAGGGTCTGGTTCGCTGCAAGGATGCCGCTGACCTGTTGTCCAAGCTCAAGGTCTGAGGGTGAAGACGCCGTTTATACCAACCGGTTTGAGCGTGAACTGAAGCACATGCTGCGCCGGGGCAAGGACGCGGAGAAATTCAAGGCCGCCGCCCGTCTGCTGCTGGCCGGGCAGCACCTGCCGCCGGGGCATGCGGATCACCCGCTCAAGGGCGGATTCGCAGGTCGGAGGGAAACTTGACGGAAGGCGAGACCGGCACCACGCTGCCTCCATGCAATCGGTTCACGCAGTCTTTGCCAACGATGGAAAATGGTTCATCGCCCGTTGCCTGGATTATCCCGTCACCACCCAGGGCCGCACGCTCGCCGCCGCCAAGAAGAACCTGCAGGAGGCGGTGGAATTGTATCTGGAGACGTGGGGTGAGTCGGCAAAGGGTCACCGGGTAACCGAGGTCTATTTGGCCAGTCTGGCAGTCGGGACATGAGCCGGCATCTGCCAGCCGTGTCCGGCCAGCGGCTGATCAAAGCCTTGCGGCGGGCGGGCTTTGCCGTGCTGCGGCAGAAAGGCAGCCATGTTTCGCTGGAGAAAAAGGCTGCCGGGCAATACTGGCGCACGATTGTGCCGCTGCACCGCGAAATCCGTCCGGGCACCCTGAGCGACATCCTCAACCAGACCGGGTTGTCCAAGGAAGAGTTGATGGATATGCTGTGAAGCGGCGGCCGGCTGGCGGACCCGAGCAGCAAATGGCCAGCAGCGTGATGTAAGGTATTGCCGTGGCCGGCCAATACCCGCATGCTCCGAGCTGCTTTTTCCCCATGAATCCCCTCCTGTTATTTTTCCGCGCCGCGTGGTTCCCGTGCCTCGCGTTTTTTTTGTGCCTGTTTGGCTCCGCCGCGGTCATGGGTAACAATCCTAGTAACTTCAATGAAGCCTCGTTGCCGGTGTCGCGGGTCTCGTGGAACGAGGCGATGGAGTTCTGCTGGAAGCTGACGAAGCGGGAGCGGAGTGCGGGGCGGTTGCCCGCTGGCTACGTCTACACATTACCGACCGAAGCGGAGTGGGAGTATGCGTGCCGGGCGGGCACGATGGGCGACTATGCGGGGAACCTCGATTTGATGGGATAGTATTCTGCGAACAACGGCATTCAGATGCTGCCCGTGCGCCAGAAGCAGGCGAACGCATGGGGTCTCTACGACATGCACGGCAACGTCTGGGAATGGTGCCTCGACTGGTATGGCAACTACCCTGGCGGGAGCGTGGCCGATCCCAAGGGCGCGCCTTCGGGCTCCGTCCGCGGCGGCTGCGGCTGCTGCTGGTGGGATGTCGCCGTCGGTTGCCGCTCCGCCGTCCGCGGCTGGGTTGGGCCGGGCTACCGCAGGGGCTTCCTCGGCTTCCGCCTCGCCCTCAGTCCAGCAGGCGTGAGCATAACAGCGAGTGGCGGCGGGAAAATCCGGTAGCAACGTGGCTATCGTGCAAGCTGCCGCATGATACCCGTCGGTCGCCCGAAGCTTTTGGACTTTGGCGCGGCAGCGCCGGTAGGGACGGACTGCGAAGGCGATTGCACTTTGCGCCGCCGGGCTGTCCGCGAATGTCCTGACGGTGCGCCCAGTCGCCGAGGTGGAACGCGTTGACCTCAACGCGTTGGGTTCGCTCGGTCGCAAAGCGTGTTGGGGTCAACACGCTCCACCCGCCCAAGATTGCAGAGGCGCCGGGCGAAACTTGGCCGCCTATTTACTGCTGCGCCGAGGACCGGGAGTGGTTTCAGGGCATGACCGGCAGCGGTCAGCCGTTCCCCGAATGGTTGCGGTGAGTCCCGTGGCAATGTGGCGTGCAAGCACGCCACCCCTATCACCGGAAAAGCAACCAAATGACCGGCGAGTGCCTGATTGTTGCCTGAACCGCGGCAAGGCAACGGGACCGGGCGGCCGGGTTTGTCCTAGGCCCAAATTCTGTTTGCGCCACTGGGCCGCCGCCCGTTTGGTTGGGCGTTCCGCTCCATGAAACGCACCCACCACTGCGCCCAGCTCACCTCCGCCGACCTCCACGCGACTGTCTCGCTCACCGGTTGGGTTGACTCCGTCCGCGACCACGGCGGCATCATCTTCGTCGACCTGCGCGACCGCGAAGGCGTCACGCAGATCAAGTTCGACTCCGCGCTGCGCGAGCAGGCGACGCACCTGAAGGACGAGTCCGTCATCGCCATCACCGGCAAGGTCGAGCCGCGTCCGTCCGACATGGTGAACAAGAACCTGCCGACCGGCGAACTCGAGGTCGATGCCACCGAACTCGTCGTCCATAACATTTCCGACACGCCGCCGTTCCCTCTCGACGATGCCGGGGGTGACAAGGTCAACGAGGACATGCGTCTCACCTATCGCTACCTTGATCTGCGCCGGCCGAAGATGCGCAAGAATCTCGCCGTGCGCCACCGCGCCACCAAGTCCGTGCGCGACTACTTCGACGCGCAGGGTTTCTACGAGATCGAGACGCCCATCCTCTTCAAGAGCACGCCCGAAGGCGCGCGCGAATACCTCGTGCCGTCGCGCATCCACGCCGGCCAGTTCTACGCTCTCTCCCAGTCGCCGCAGCAGTTCAAGCAGATCCTGATGGTCGCGGGGGTGGAGAAATATTTCCAGATCGCCCGCTGCTTCCGCGACGAGGACCTGCGTGCCGACCGCCAGATGGAGTTCACCCAGATCGACGTCGAGGTTTCCTTCATCGACCGCGAGGGCATCCATGCGCTCTTCGAGGGCATGTTGAAAAAAGTCTGGAAGGACGTGCTCAACCACGATCTGCCCACGCCGTTCCCGCGCCTGGTGTTCAAGGACGCGATGAACCGCTACGGCGTCGACAAGCCGGACACGCGCTTCGGGATGGAGCTCGTCGATTTCAGCGCGCTTTTCAAGACATCGGGCTTCAAGGTCTTCGCCTCCACGGTCGCCTCCGGCGGCTCGGTCAAGGCGATCAACGCCAAGGGCCTCGCCGACATCACGCAGGGCGAGATCGCGGCGCTCGAGGATTCCGCCAAGGCCATGGGTGCCAAGGGCCTCGCCTTCATCAAGGTGGAGAAGGGCGAGTGGAAGTCGCCGATCGTGAAATTTTTCTCCGACGCGGAGAAGGCCGAGTTGACCAGCCGCCTCGCGATCGAGGACGGCGACATCATTTTCTTTGCCGCGGCCCCGTGGGAACGCGCCTGCGCGATTCTCGGCCGCGTGCGCCTCGACGCCGCCCAAATGCTCGTGAAACGCGGCAAACTCAGCATCCGCCCCGACCAGTGGAATTTCCTCTGGGTCGTCGAGTTTCCCCTCATGTCCTACGACGAGGAGAAGGGCAGCTTCGCCGCCACGCACCATCCGTTCACCGCGCCCGTGCCTGAGGATGCCGGGTTGCTCGACAGCGATCCGAAGGCGGTGCGCGGCCAGCATTACGACGTCGTGCTCAACGGCATGGAACTCGGCGGCGGCTCGATCCGCATCCACCAGCCCGCGTTGCAGGAGAAAGTCTTCACCGATGTGCTCAAGATTCCGGCGGACGTGGTGGAGAATCGCTTTGGTTATTTGCTCAAGGCCTTCAGGTTTGGCGCGCCCCCGCACGGAGGCATCGCCTTCGGCCTCGACCGCATGGTCGCGCTGCTCTGCGGCACGACGAGCATCCGCGACGTGATCGCCTTCCCGAAGACGCAAAAGGCGCAGGACCTGATGAACCAGAGCCCGACGCCCGTCACCGACAAGCAACTCAAGGACCTGCACATCCGCGTCGCCGACGAGGCGAAGTAGGCGGGCGGGTTTTGAACCACTGAGGCACAGAGCAGCGGTGTTAGCGGACAAGGACAAAATTGGGATCGGCGATGAGCCGGTTAAGCACGTGCAGCATCTTGCGCATCACCGCCACGAGCGCGACCATCTTGGGTTTGCCGGCATCGAGCAGACGTGTGTAGAA
>CAMTVF010000104.1:0-6557 GCA_947085115.1 uncultured Opitutaceae bacterium
CTAGGGAAGCGCTGAACAAAGCGGCTTTTTCTAATTCCGGTTGTTGTGGGTCGGGGCGCGGAGGTTTTTCGCTGAGGTGGGCGGCTGGAACCTCCCGTTCACCGTTCACCGCCGATCCGGCCGGGTTTGTTTGTCACCTTTTCTATCCGGCTTGGCGGTGCCCGGCGCGTATTCTTCACGCCGCGGTCCGCGCCCGCGCGCCGATCACCACGTTGGCCAGGCCAAAGGGCGTGTAGAGGTGATGGCCGTTCTTCGCCAGTCCCCGATACCGCACTTTCCGGTGCCGGAATAAATTCTTCACGATGTGGAAGGGGTGTTCGACGAAGGCCCGCACCGACGCCTTCGCTTTCTCCACCGTCTTGCGCGCTTCCTTCTCCGCGCCTTCGGCCAGCGCCTTGATCAGGCTCCGCTTGCCCGCGATCTGCCAGTCGATCTTGCGCACCAACGCCACGATCTCCGCGCGCTTCTCCACTCCGGTGTAGCCGGCATCAGCGTGCACCTGCTGCTCCTCGCCGTGCAGCAGTTCCGCCGTCTTCGTGATGTCGGCCACGTTCGCCGCCGTCGCGACCACGGTGTGCACCAGCTTGCTGTCCCGGTCCGCGCCGATGTGCGCTTTCATCCCGAAATACCATTGGTTGACCTTTTTGGTCTGGTGCATTTCCGGGTCACGTTTCTTTTCCTTGTTCTTGGTGGAGGGCGGCGCGGCGATCAGCGTGGCGTCCACCAAGGTGCCTTCGCGCAGCAGCAGGCCCTGCGCGGTGAGGTCGGCGTTGATGGCGGTGAAGAGGCCCTTGCACAGGTCGTGGGTCTCCAGCAACCGGCGGAACTTCAGGAGCGTCGTGGCGTCGGGCACGCCCTCGGCACTCAGGTCGATGCGGGCGAAGCTGCGCAGGGCCTGGCTGTCGTAGAGGGCGTCTTCGAGGGCTTCGTCGGCCAGGCCATACCATTGCCGGAGGAAATAGACCCGCAACATGCGCTCTGGGCCGAGGGGCGGACGGCCGCGCTCGCCCTTGGGATAGTGCGGCGCGATGACGGCCAGCAGCCGGGCCCACGGGAGGACTGCCTCCATGCGCGCGAGGAACTTCTCGCGCCGGGTGACTTTCTTCTTCCCCGCAAACTCGGCCTGCGCAAAACTGGCCTGGTGGATCATGCGAGGCAGTTTGGGTAATCCCCGCCTCGCCGTCTGTAATAAATCGAAGGTCAGAGGGATTAAATCAGTGTTTCCCTTACCGATTCCTATTTTTACGACACCCGTCGGGCGACGAACAACTCGGGTTTCCCCTATAGTCGCTCCTCGTTGCCTTATAGCCCTCGTCCCATTGCCAAGATCGATTTCGACCTGACTCGCTTTCAAATGATGGTGGAGCGCACGATGCTCGGCTTCACCGGAAGCACGATCTATTATCCAAGCCTGCCCACGTCGGCCGCCAATGGTCCAGTTCACTCTTTAATCCGGCGGCTTCGCGCAGCGGCTACCAGCTTGGTATCAACTACGCGGCGATCACCGATTTTCCCGGTTTTCCCACCAGCGCCCTGGCACCGCCCAACAATTATTGGGCCGATCCGTTTCGTCTCTACTACGCACCCACTGATCCGGCCGATGTGGCCATAACGACCAACCCCAACTCCCTGGCTGTTAACGCTGCTGCGCTCTCGTCCGCGTGGTTTGATGGAATTACCGTCTACATTCATTCCGTTGATGCCGAAGCTCGGGCGCTTAGTTCCGGAGCGCCGCAGCAGGTCGACTCGGGCGTCAGACTTTGGAACGGCCGTGGTCCACTCATCTCACTCACGGCGGCGGGCAAGACCGGTTTCACCTTCGTCACCAACGATGCCGCCTACATCGTGGGGCACATTAACGCCGATGGCACAACAAACTCCACCGTCACCGCGACCGGCAATGGGGGTTACAGTGCCATCTTTCCCGATAGTGCCAGCGAAAAGCTCGTCTGCTTGATGGCGGACGCCATTACGATTCTGTCGCAACCCACATTCACCGCCAGTGGTGGCACCTATTTCCAAACCAGTGGATGGAGCGATGGCCACAGTGCCCATGCCGCCGTAACCAGCGGCTCCTACTCCACAACTTGGCAGTCGTCCAATCCGAGTTCGTCCAATCAATACGACGGTATCAACACGAGCCGCAGGGTATCCGTGATGCCCAATCTCGCCGCGCCCGGTGCTCTAGGATCCAACTTCACGCAGAAACTGCCGACGGTGGACACGGAAATTTCCTGTGTCCTGCTCATGGGCATGGTGCCGAGCAATCACAATCCGGTCGGCCTGACTGATGGACCACCGAGCACCGGCGCCAACCAACAATACAGCGGCGGGGCGCATAATTCCCTGCGAAAGATCGAGGCGTGGAACGGTCGGAATCTCTTCATTCGCGGTTCGATGGTCGCCCTCCTTGAAAGTCGGGTCGCCATGGAACCATGGAACCTGCGCACCTATAACGCACCCATTCGCCATTGGGGCCTCCATCAATATCTTCGCAATGCCAACCACGACGTGCCCCTTGAGCCGATCGTCCTTAATTCGCGTCGGATGAGTTATCGCGAAACAACCGCCGCTGAGTATGCGACACTGAAAACTACGATTGAGGCCCTGCCTGAATAGAGCACGCTCCGAAGCGACCGAGCTGACAGCACGCTGAGGAACGTCAGTCGGAAAGGTTGCCTTGGCGCGCAAGCCACGCCGCCATCTTTGCCCAGGCGCGTCCGCGATGGCTGATTGAATCTTTCTCCATTTCGGAAAGCTCCGCATAGGTTCGCGTGAAGCCTTCGGGAATGAACAAAGGATCGTAGCCGAACCCGCCCCCGCCGCGGGGCTCACGGCAAAGCGCCCCCTCGCAGCGACCCTCGAAAGTCTGCTCGATGCCCGCCGGCCCGAGCAACGCGAGCACGCAAAGGAACCGCGCGCTCCGCCCGCCCTCGGGCACGTCGCGCATCACCTCGGCGAGTTTGCGCAGATTCGCGACCGGATCGCCCGGCAGCCCGGCATAGTAGGCCGACTCCACCCCGGGCTCACCGGAGAGCGCGTCGACACACACACCGCTGTCATCCGCCAGCACCCAAGATCCGGCAGGCAGGAGCGCCTGCAACGCGTATGCCTTCTTGAGCGCGTTGCCGATGAACGTGCCCGTGTCCTCCACGACTGCGGGCATGTTCGCGGCGGTGAACACGCTCACCGCAAGCGCGCGGCTCACCGGGTCCGCATCCGCAAGCCGCTGCATCTCCCGCGCCTTGTGCGCATTGCCCGAGGCGAGATGGATGGTCATTCGCCGGGGTTCCCCCGGGTAAATGCCGTTTCATCGACGTTCAGTTTCCCCGGGTATTTCACAAATCCCCGCATCAGCGCGTCATCTCCGTGCACCTCGTGTCGCACGCGCTCGAGGCGGACCGCGTTGGCAAGTGTCTCCGTGCGCAGCCCCCGCAGGATCGACTTGCTCTTCTCATCCGCGAACAACACCGGAGCATGATAGCTGAAGAGATAGTCGAGCGAGCGTGCCTGCAGCAACTCGCCCAACAGGTGCGCGCCTCCCTCGAAAAATACGCCGGTGATACCCTCGTCCGCGCAGCGCTTCCTGAAATCCAGCAGGTTCACCTTCGTGGATGCTCCCGGCATGGCCCAGGTCTTCACGCCCATGGCGTTCAGCTTCCGCACATAACCCAGCCCCCCGTGCGAAGTGGTGACGACGATCGTCCGCTCGCGATGCTCATCCGTGTAGACCCCGGGCATCGACTTATCGAGCACGCTCCGCAGCAGGCCATCAAAGACAAAGCGCCATGGGCACCACTCCGCGCCGTCACTCCGCGCCGTCAGCCGGGGGTTGTCGGCCAACACGGTTCCGGCTCCGACGGCGATTGCCGGAAAATAGCGCCGCCAGTGATGGACGTTGTCGCGCGCCGCTTCACCCGTGATCCACTTGGAGTCGCCGGTGCGAGTCGCCACCTTCCCGTCGAGGGTCACGGCTGCCTTTGCGGCAAACAATGGTTGGTTCACGGAAATCCAATGATTGAAAATCAGATTCAAATCATCGCAATCCGTCGCCAGCACTCCGCGAATCACGTCAATCCCGGCTGCCCGCAACAGGGCAAACCCCTTGCCGGAGTGAGCCGGATTGGGGTCCGTCGCCCCCACCACCACCTGCGCGATTCCCGCAGCAATGATCGCCTCGGTGCACGGGGGCGTGCGTCCGTGGGTGCAGCAGGGCTCGAGTGTCACATAGAGCGTCGCTCCGGGCAGTGGCTTCCGGGCCAGCGACCGCAAGGCGAGAACCTCTGCATGCTCTTCGCCGGCTCGCGCATGAAAGCCTTCGGCCACGATCGTGCCGTTCTCAACGATGACAGCCCCTACGAGCGGATTCGGGTGGGTATCGCCCCACCCGCGTCTTGCCAGTTCGAGCGCCCGACGCATGAAAAAACTGTGATCGATCGGTTTCATCGCGGGAGTGCGGAAACGAAAGGATTACTGCTTCTCTCCGCTCCGACGGTTGTGCGCGCTCCGTGACCGGGCAGCACAACAGTCTCGTCCGGCAGCGTGTAGATTTGCTCGCGGATCGAACGTTGCAGCAACTCGAAATCTCCGCCCGGCAAATCCCAGCGACCAACACCGCCATTGAACAACGCGTCTCCGACCAGCACCGCTTTGGCGGCCGCGCAATAAAACAGCACGTTGCCCGGACAATGCCCCGGCACATGGCGCACCTCGAATTCACTGCCGAGCGCCGTGAGCTTGCCGCCCTGCTCCACAAACGAATCGATCTTCACGCCCTCCAGCTTGATTCCGGGCATCAAGAACGCGCTCATGACTTCGGGGGTCTCGATCAACGCCTGATCGGCCCGGTGCGCGCGGATGAGCGCCCCGGTTTCGCGCTTGAGCCGAGCAGCATCCTGTGTGTGATCCCAGTGTCCGTGGGTGAGCCAGAGCTCCTTCAACGAACACCCGTTGCGCGCCAAGAGCGGTTTGATCTTCGACCAGATCCCTTCGGGTGCATCGACGAGGACCGCGGCGCCCGTAGCAGGAGACGCCAGCAGATAGCCAATGGTTTGAATCGGACCGGACGGCAGGACATGGATCTTCACTTGCCACGTGATGCGCGTTGGCCCGGCGGCGCGCAAATTCAAATTGCCGCAACCTTGGGCTGCGGGTGCAACTGCAAGTGAAGCCAACGCGCCGTCCAAACACGGAGGATTTCCCCGGGGGGCGCCTGCGGCCCGCGGGCACTCGCCTTCGCGGTCCGCGCTACCGCGCCGAAGTCGAAAAACTTCGAGCAACTGGTATCAGGCCTTGTCCAGGTTTCGGCGAACGATGGCGGCCAGGGCGGCGAACTCGTAAGGCTTGGCCAGAAAATCGATGGAGCCGTCCGGTGGGAGATCTTTGCCCGCGAAACTGGCGCTGTAACCACTGGTCAGAATAATGGGCAGGTCGGGCCGGTCCAGCTTGAGCAGTCGGGCGAGCTCATGGCCGCTCACCCCGTCTGGCATCACCAAGTCGGTCAACACCAGCTTGATCTTTTCCCGGTGTTCCTGCCAGAGAACCAGTGCTTCTTTCCCGGTGTCCGCGACGACCAGATCGTAACCCAAGCGTTCCAACACGGCGTGTGCCACCATTTGCACCGCAGGGTCATCTTCGACCAGTAGAATCGTTTCCGTGCCGCGCGGGAACCCACCCGTTTCCGAGACAGGCGGCGGGGCATCGGTCGGTGCCGCGCAACGCGGCAGGTAGATATCGAAGGTGGTGCCAATGCCGACGGTGCTCTTCGCGTCGATGCCCCCACGGTGCTGTTGCACGATACCATAAACCGTCGCCAAACCCAGTCCTGTGCCCTTGCCCAGTTCCTTGGTGGTGAAAAACGGTTCGAATATCCGATCGATGATCTCCCGGGGAATGCCCTGCCCGGTATCGCTGATCGGCAAAGCGCAGGTCAAGCCGCGCGTCGCGCACCTGCATCACCTGCGTCCTCGTGCAAAATGGCGTGCGCGCAAAAGGCGAGGTCGCGCGGGGTCTCGGTGGCGTCGAGGCCGACCTTGGACTTGAACCACTGGCGGTCCCCGTCGATGAGCGAAACGAGCGCGATGGGCGTCTGGCAGATGTGTGCGGCGAGCAGCGTGAGATCGTCGAACGCCTGCTCCGGTGGCGTGTCGGGAATTTCGTAGCCGCGCAGGGCCGCGAGCCGCTGGGATTCGTTGGGCGGGAGCGGGGCATTCATCGGATGAGGGAGGTTGGGAGGGCGCGTGCCGATCGGTGCCCCACTGGGAGCAGCGTGCGAGCGGGGCGGTTGAAAGCAAGCCAAGGCGGTGCGCAAATTTGCTCTCGCCCCCCGCCCCTCCGTCCTCTGTCGTTCGCCCAATGACCTCCGCCGAAATCCGCCAGTCCTTCCTCGATTTCTTCGCCGCGCACGGCCACACGATCGTGCCTTCGGCGTCGAAGCCATGACCGATGCGATCCTCGCCAATCTTTGATTCACCACGGAGGCACAAAGGACACAAAAGTGCAGAATGATTTGGAGACTCTCACCAATCGGGTGATTGGGGCAGCGATCGAAGTTCATA
>CAMTVF010000105.1:0-23195 GCA_947085115.1 uncultured Opitutaceae bacterium
ATGGCTGTCCATTTGCCGGCCGTGAAAAACGTCGCTCAGCAGATTCTCCGTGTGCACGCGCACAAGCGTCGGCGATTCATCAAGCTGACCCATGGTGAACGCCAGATGATGCCGCCCGTCGATCTTGCTCTGAAACACGTGGAGCGTGAACTCACCATACTCAGACGAAAACGGCCGCGTGCTGATGCACTCCACGAGCTTCTCCCGCTTGTGCCGGTATTCAATCAGTGCGGCGATTGAGATGAGCGGCAGGTTGTGCCGTTGCTTGAACTCAACCAACTCTGGCAGGCGCGCCATCGTGCCGTCCTCGCTCAGGATTTCGCAAATCACGGCCGCAGGCTTTAGTCCCGCCAGAGCCGCCAGATCAACTGCGGCCTCGGTGTGGCCCGCGCGTTCGAGGACCCCGCCGGGGCGGGCGCACAGCGGGAAGATGTGTCCGGGTTGCACGAGTTCGTCCGGCCGGGTCGTCGGTTCGGCCAGCAGGCGAATGGTCCGCGTGCGGTCAAACGCACTGATCCCGGTGGTAATGCCTTCCGCGGCATCGACCGACACCGTGAATGCCGTGCGCATGGCCTCGCGGTTTTGTTGCACCATCGGGTTGATGCCGAGGCGTTTCAATCCCGGCTCCACCATCGGCACGCAAATGAGTCCCCTCGCGTGCCGGATCATCATGTTCACCATTTCGGGCGTCGCCTTCTCGGCGGCAAACAAGAGGTCGCCTTCGTTTTCGCGTCCCTCATCGTCAGTCACGATCACCACGCCACCGGCCGCGATGGTCTGGATCGCGATTTCAACAGAATCGAATGGAGAAGCGGACATGGGAAAGGTCCGGAGCATTCGCGCGGGACCGCTGGCTGTCAAATCCCGGCAACCGCCATCAGGCCCGCTTCAGTCTTTCTGAAGACCGGGCCCAAGCCTCGCCCGGAGGAGCTATTTCTCCCCATCCTTGGGCCGCTTATCCCCGGCAAAAGTGTGCCCGATTGTGTTGAGCTGACCGCTGATGCGCCGGAGTGCGTTGATCAAATCGAGATATCGCGTGCTCGCCTCCAGCGTGCGAGCGTCACCCCCGATCAGGCGCTGGTAGTGGGACCGCTGCACGTCGATACACCACGACTTGAGTTCGTTGCCTTCGCGCAGAAGGCGTTGCGCGGCGGGCTTGTCGCGCGTGGTCAGAACCAGAATCGCCATGTCGAGACGTTGCACCGTGCGGTGGTGCATCTCCGCCAGATCCTTTTTATCTTGTTCCGAGATCGGCAGCGGATCCGCAATCTGCTTCAAAATCTGGTGGCAGAAACCCTTGTCGATGATGTCACCGACGGTTTCGAGCTGGCTGGCAAAATGCAGGAGTCCGAACTGCACCTGACTGTCGCGCAGCGTCATGTGCTCGGTCGGAATCTGGCTGAGGTAATGCTTGATCGCTGCGTGCAACTCATCGACACGGTTGTCGTGGTCCTTCACCTGCAACACCAGGGCCGTGTCGCGCTCGTTGAAACCGCGCCAACTGCTGACGAGCATGCCCTTGATTTCCTCGGTCATGCGCAGGGTCTCACGCGCGGCATTGGCCAGTGCGAAGACCGGACTGGCCAGCGCGGTCGGATCGAGATGGGTCGGCAACTTCCCTATGGAACTGTCCTTCGGCTGCTCGCGCACGGCGCGAATCACCAGCCGACCGACCAGACCCGCCAGCATCGCGCCCAGAAGGGCCACCACGAGATTGAAGCCCGTGTGGGCATTCGCCGCTTGGCGCGGCACGCCGCCCGGCATCGCCTCGAACCACGCCACGACCGTGGGCAAAGCCAAGAGCACCGGCAGGATCACCGCGCACTTCAGCAGCAAATTGGCGGTGGCGAGTCGTTTCCCGGCCAGAGTCGCCCAGCCTGCCGCCAGCGACGTTAGACCAAGCCCAAGATTTGCCCCGAGCACCACCGGCAGCACGGTGGCGATGGTGCACGTGCCCGCATCGGCCAGCGCAATCACCAGACCGATCACGGCCGTGGAACTCTGCGTCGAAAACGTCAGCCCGGCCGCGAGAATCACGAGCAGATAGGGGTGGCTGCCAAACATCACCATCAACGCCTGGAAGTCATTGTTGTTCGCCAACCCGCGCGCGGCGGAGCTGATCAACCCCATCGCAAGAAAGATAAATCCGAGCGCAAGCAAGGTCTGCCCCGCGCCGCGCACCGTTTCCGAGCGAGCCCAGAGATACCCTCCGGCACCCACCAAGAGAAAGATCGCGTTGTAGTCAAAGAGGCGAAATGCAATCAACTGCACCATCACGGTGATGCCGACGTTGGCGCCGAGCAGGAAGACCAGCATGCGCTCGGCCGGCAATTTGCCGGCGTTGAGCAACTGCATCGTCAACAGGGTTTGCGCCGTCGAGGACGGCGCCACCGATCCAAACGCCAAGCCCGCCACGGCCGCGGTCCACCGGTTCGAACTCATCCGTTCGATCCATGCATGCAGCGCATGGCCAAACATCCTCTCCAGTCCCTTTCGGAGAAAGCGGATGCCAAAAAGCATGAGGGCGACTCCGCCCGCGATGTGCAACAGGGCCATACGGCTTCGGCTATCTCGCGCAGCTACCCATGAAAATCGACGTTATAGTTTTCCGTCCCATCTTCACTGTCGCCCGTCACCAGAATCAAGAAGAGCCGGAAGGAGAGCGGTGGACGCACAAATTGCGCACCAAGCAGGAAAGTGCCGTCCCCGGCAACATTCATCACGGTGCGGTTCTGGCCCGGGCCATGCACATTGGGCCAACGTCCGACGGCTCGCTGCACATTCACCGCCATCGGTTTCTTGTCCTTGTCGTAGAAAGCCAGCTTGAACCGGCCTGCATCCATGGTGAGCCCGAGAAACGTCCCATCCGGACGGGCGATCTCCAGACCCTCGATCTTGGTCTGCTCTTCCTGTTTGGTATTCGTCGGCGCGTTGCCCTTCGCGCCCGGTCGCGCTGTCTGAGCTTGGATGAATCCGAAACTGGTCGCCAACAGGCCGAGCAACAGGAGCAAAAAATGCTTTCTCATGTCCCCACGCTAACCGGTCGGAGGCCGGCGGCAAGTCTCGCGCCGCAGGCACCGGCCAACGACATCGTTTTTGGCAACTTCTTCACGTTGCCGACCTATCCGGGCCGCACCTGATCTCGCAAGGCGCGCCAACGCGCCAGTCGCTCCGCAATCTTGGCCTCGGCTCCGACCGCCTTGGGCACAAAGAGGGTCAGGGGAGTTTCGAGGTAGTTTTGTCCGGAAATGTTTTCCGGAAAATCATGCGAATAGAGATAACCCTTGCCGTGCCCGGCACGCTTGCTGGCTTGGCCACCTTTGTCGCGCAGGTGAACCGGCACCGACTGCACCGGTTGTTCCTTCAACGCTCGCCTCGCCTCACCCAGCGCGAGCGTGGCGGAATTGCTTTTCGGCGCGGCTGCGATGTAGAGCGTCGCGTGGGCCAGCGTGAGTTCGGCCTCGGGCAAGCCGATGAAATCGCACGCGTGGTGCGCTGCCACAGCCAGCGGCAACGCCAGCGGATCGGCCAATCCCACATCTTCGCTCGCCAGAATAACCAGTCGCCGCGCGATGAAGCGTGCGTCCTCTCCCCCGGCGAGCATCTTCGCCAGCCAATACATCGCGGCATCCGGGTCGCTGCCGCGGCAGCTCTTGATGAACGCGGAAATCGTATCGTAGTGCTCGTCCTCGTCGGCGTCGTAACGAATCCGGCGCTCGCGGGCGAAGACTTCGATTTCCTGTTCGGTGATCGCTGCCTGTTCTGGCAGAGAAAGGGCGATGACCTCGAGTGCGTTCAGGGCGCGGCGCAAATCACCGTCGCACAACACCGCCAGGTCCGTGAGCACTTTGTCACCCGCCGGGTGAGCCCGCGTGCCCAGCCCGCGCTCGGGGTCGAGCAGCGCCTTGCGCAGCACGCCCGCCACGGCCTCCGTCGACAGCGGCTCGAGCCGGAAAAGATGACTGCGGCTCAGCAGCGGTGGATTAACGTAGAATCCGGGGTTGTGCGTCGTCGCGCCGATCAACCGCACAGTGCCCTCCTCCACGTCCGGGAGCAGCAGGTCTTGTTGCGCCTTGTTGAAGCGGTGCAGCTCATCGATGAAGAGCAGCGTGCGCGCCTCGGGCCGGCGGCGGGCAATCGCCAGGATTTCGCGCAACTCGGCGACGTTGCTCATCACGGCGTTAACGCGCACGAAGCGACTCTGCGTTCCCCTCGCTATCGCCTCGGCGATGCTGGTCTTCCCGCAACCCGGGGGTCCGTAAAAGACGAGACTGCCAAACCGGTTCGTCGCAATGAGCCGGGGCAGGAGACTGCCCTCACGGGTAATATGATCCTGCCCCACCACCTCAACCAATGCGCGCGGTCGCATGCGGGCCGCAAGGGGTTGATGGGCCAGGGACGCAACGGATGCTTCCGGCGGCGGCCGGGGTTTCGCCGCGTCCTCGCCGAAGAGTGAAGCTTGATCGTCGCCCCGTGCCATGGGCTTCAACCGTGGGCTTCCGCCGCGCGCAAAACAAGTTTGAAGGCGAGCCGCACTCTGTTTTGCTGCCGGGGCAGTCTTCTCACGGGCCAAGACGTCGCTGCCATGTCCTCGCCCGGTTCACTGCGTTCTCCCCTCTTGTGGCTGTTGCTGCCCTTCATGGCTGGCTTGGCGATGGCAGAGATCCATCCGTTCGCGCCTCCTGATTTTCGCTGGGGAGCGGCTGGCGCCGGCGGAATGGCGTTGGCTGCGTGGCTGTTTAGGCAGCACCGCGCCCGCGCCGGACAATCCGCATGGGGTGCGGCCCTGATCGGTTCGGTTGGCGTCGCGGGCTACCTGTGGTTGCCGCTGCGTTCACCACCGGGTCTGACTTGGGACGCAGCGCCGCGGGAGGTGAATGTCGTGCTGGAGATTGAGCAGGTTTACCCGCCCGCACCGCAGCGCAAAACCTTCAGTGGCCTCGCCCGCATCGTCAGCGCGGAAGGGCCCGTCTCGGGGCTCGCAGGCCAACGGGTCTACTTCGCAGCGATTCGCCGCATCAGCACGGTGCCACATGTATCTGGACATTACCGTTACCGCGGCCTCGTCGAACCCGTGCCGCCCGCCTTGAGTTCGTCGCGTGGTTTCGATCGCTATCTCGAAAGCCTTGGCATCCGCCTGCGGCTGATGCGCGGCCAACTCCACGAGCAACAGCGACCGCCTCGGTGGTTCCGTCATTTCTGCGCGCGGGCCCAAGACCGGCTCGATGGCATCTTGGCGCACGGTCTCGAGCGACACCCACAGACAGCCTCTCTCTACAAGGCAATGCTGCTGGGTGAAAAGGCCGTGCTCTCGAACGAGCAGCAGAGCGCTTTCATGCGCAGCGGGGTGTTTCATATCTTCTCGATCAGCGGTCTGCACGTGGGTGTGATCGCAGTCGCAATCTTGAGCGGGTTGACGCTGCTCCGCGTTCCCCGGCAAGTAGCGAGTTTCGTCGGGCTCTTCGTGCTCTGGCTCTACGTGCAGGTAACGGGGGCCAGCACGCCCGCCGAACGGGCCTTTCTGATGATCGCCTTCCTTGTCTCCTCCCGCGTCTTCCGCCTGCCGGGCAATCCCCTCGCGGCACTGGCGGCGGCCGCGCTCACCACGCTGCTGCTGGAACCACGGCAGCTCTTCATGACCGGTTTTCAGATGTCGTATTCGGTCGTAACGGCGCTGGTGGTCATGGGTGGTCCGCTCGCCGACCGGTGGCGAAACGCCTGGAAACCATGGCGCGATTTACCCGAGACCAATTGGGGTTGGTGGCGACACGCCACGCGTTGGGGAGGTGACGGGTTCCTCGCCGCCGCGGCGATCACGTGGGCGGCGGTGATCGCCAGCACCCCGGGCAGCATTGGCAATTTCGGTCTCTTTTCGCCAGGTGCCTTGCTGGGCAACCTCGTCATTGTGCCCCTCGCCTCCCTCGCGATCATCGGTGGATTCATCTCGTTGTTGTGCGGCTTGGTCGGACTCCTGCCGCTGAGTATCCTCTTCAATTACGCGTCCGCGGTCGTCATTATCGCCATGGATGCCTTGGTGAAATGGACAACCGCACTGCCCGGCGTCTACTTTCCCGCCACGTTTGACCGGGCGTGGATGGGTCCGGCGGCGCAGGTCGTGGTTATTGGCACCATGCTCCTGGTTGCGAGTCGTCGCGTGCCCCACGGCCATTGGCTGGCGGTGGTCGTTTTGGCCCTGACTATGATTTTGGGCGTGAAGTTTGGCTAGAGCTGTCAATCTTCCCTGCCATGAAGAGCGCCTACGAACTCGCAATGGAACGCCTGGCCAAGTCCGACCCAACCAGCGGACCGTTGTCGGCAGAAAGGAAACAGCGGCTGGCAGAGATCGACCGCGTCTACCAAGGCAAGATCGCGGAACGCGAAATCTTCCTGAGGCAGCAGCTCAACAGCGCCCTCGCCACCGGGAAATACGACGAGGCCGACAAGATCCGGAAGCAAATGAGCAGCGAGAAAGCCCGGTTGGAAGAGGAACGGGACTCGGACAAGGAGCGCGCCCGTCGCGCCTGACCGCCGCCGCAGAAGTCAGGGATCGACAAATTCCAGTTCCGCGACGAGTGCGTGATGATCCGACGCGGGCGTTGGTCTCACCTCATGACTGACGACGCGAAATGGCGCGTTATAGAAAATATGGTCGAGCACGTAGGGGAACCGACGCCACGTGATTTCAGTGGTTTGCACGGTCTTGTAGCCGACCGCGTCAAACTGCGCCACGAGCGACTCATGCAGCCGGACATTGAAATCACCACCCAACAAGGTTGGCCCGGTGCTGCGCTTCAGCTCCTCCGCCACCAATTGCCGCTGCTCGTTGTGCACTTCGCTGCTCGTATTCAACATGAAGAGCGCGAGCAGATGAGTGTTCAGCACGCGCAGGTCCCGGCCACCAATGGTGGTGGTCGCTCCAATCAGGAGGCGGTCCGTCGGGGTCTTCTCCTCCCCGTTGAACTGAAACCCCACCGCCGGTGACGGGAGATTGATGAGCGTCTGACCGCGCAGCGGCGTGCGGGAGAAAATCGCCAGCCCGATGCCAAAGGGCAGTTCCCGCGGATCTTCCCGCGGAAAAGCAAAGTAGCTGTCGTAGCCCGTGAGTTCCTGCTTGAGATAGCTGTTGTTGGGCGGCAGCGGCGGCTGCGTGCCGCCCGGTGCCGCTTTCTCGACCTCCTGTAGAAGGATCAGGTCGGCATCATGGCTTTTGATTTCCGCAACCGTGGCAGCGAGATTGATCGGGGCATGATCCGGATCAACGTCGCGCCAGCCTTGGCCAAACTGCATGTTGAATTGCAGGATTTTGAATCGAACGGACATCAGGAAAGGGACCAGACGGAAACGCTGGGCTGAAAATCAACAGTGGGGATTCCCCCGCCAAAGCGTGAATTTCTGTTCGTTTCCAGTCGGCAACAATGCTCCTTTGCCGCCTTGATGCCGCAAGCCAATTATTCCGGCTCGGCGGTGCCTTCAACCACCCACGATCTTGCTTCCGGCACTTGAACAAAGAATTCGCGCAAGGCCGCACTGAGGTGCTCGGCGTAGCGAAAGTGCGCCCCCACGCCGGTGCGTAACTCGGCTTCATAGATAAACTTGTCGCCATGGGTGCTGTGCTCGAACGGCGTCTGCGCGCCGAGGAGAAGCGAATAAACATAGCTCGCCGAACCCCGTGCCATCAATTCGCGCGTCAACGCCGCCTGTTCATCGAGCAATGCTTGATGCGGCGCACGGGCGATCTCGGGCGGCAGGTAGAATCCAACCTGAATGAGCGGCGTGTAGCGGTGTCCCGTGCGGTGGCGGTTCAGGTCGCGCAGCTCGGCGATGGCCATGTTGTTCCAGGCAAAACCGACGCGCATGCGGCGCGTCATGGTGCCTTGGTAACCGTAACGATTCGCGCGATGGCGCAGGGCCTCGGCCACGGACTGTTCCTCCGTCAACCACGGAGGCGCGGCGCGATCGACCTTGACCCACACTTGGTCGGCCAGCGGTGCGGTGGACAACCGCTCAAGGCCGAGGTGCAACGAGGTCGCCAGTTCCTGCTCCGCCTGCGCCTGATAGGATTTTTCCGCCGCACTGTGTCGCATCAGCCGCGGCGATTGCTTGATCAACTCCGTGCGAATCAAGGCGGCCACCGCACGCGCTTCAGGATGCGCCAGCGAGTCGAGCTGCTTCACCGTCGCGGACCACATGCGCGAGCTCTGGACGAGACCAAGATTCGTGCGCGTGGCGAGCGGGATGAAGTAGCGCGCGCGGTCGAGCGCGTAATTTTTCCGAATGCGGTTCACGACCGCGGGTTTCGCGTCGGGTGGCAAACGGATCAGGTCCGGTTGTTCCTCGCCCAAGCGGTCGAGGCGCGCGTATTCCGCATGGTAGGCGGCAAATGCCCTGGCCATCACGGCACTCCAACGCGGAGCCAAATCTTCCGGAATGCCGAGTTCGGCCGGGGTCGGCAGGTTGGCGGCATCCATCGTGATGTAGCGGGTGCTCGATTCCTGTCCGTCGGCCATTTGGGCGATCTCAAAAATTTTGTAGGCCAGCCACATCGAGATGCCGTCGAGCGCGATGGCGAGACCGCCGGTCAATCCACCGATCGACGCGTGTCCGTAATCGACAAATTTGAGGATGCGGTCGATCGACTCGTCGGGATTGGCGATATCTACCTTTCCGAGAATGGTGGCGATGCCTTCGTTGCTGCGCGAATACCGTGCCAGGACGGACGCGAGCAATTCAGGCGTTACCTTGGGGAGGTCAGCCGCCGTTGGGGGTGGAACAATCGCGAGTCCGGTTACCTTCATGCGCACGAAAACTCGAAACGGTTTCCCACGCGGTGGCGAAGAAATAAGCGCGCCCGGCGCTTACTTCAGCATAAGCCACTGGGTCAGCGGTTCCTGGAAGAAGCCGAGCAGCACCGTGGCAAATGCCAGACTGGCGAGAACGAGGGTGCTGAGGAAGGTCACCGCCGGCCGGCTCACGACCGCAGCCGCTTTCTCACCGTCCGGACGCCACGTCTCGAACCAAGCCGCCTTGATCCACCCGAAGTAGTAATAGATCGAAATGATCACGCACACGACAGCGACAGCCAAGAGTCCGTAGAGTTGCGCTTCCACCGCTGCCATGAAAATGAGCAGCTTGCCGATGAACCCCGCCAGCGGCGGAATCCCTGCAAGCGAACCCACGCCCACGGCCAGCACGGCACCGAGGAAGGGTTGGTCCTTGGCCAGACGATCATAGCTGTCGATTTCGTGCACCGTGTCGTCGTCGCCCGCCACGTGCGCCATGACGCCAAACACGGCCATCGACGCGAAGAGGTAAGTAAAGAGATAGAACCACACGGCGCCCGCCGCCCATGTGACGGTGAACGACGCCACCACACCCATCAGCAGGAAGCCCGCGTGCGAAACGCCGGAGAGGCCCATAAGGCGCTTGGCGTTGCGCTGCGTTAGGGCGGCGACGTTGCCAAAGATCAGCGTCGCGGCCGCCATGACCGTCAACAGCGGCACCAGCATCTCCTGCAAGGGAGCAAAGACATGGCGCACGAGCGTCAGGAGCACCGCGAAGCCAGCCGCCTTGGAACTGACGGCCAAGAACGCCGTGACGGGCGTTGGAGCGCCCTGGTAAACATCGGGCACCCAGATCTGGAAGGGAAACGCACCGATCTTGAACGCCACACCGCTGAGCACGAGCACCGCGCCGATGAGGCCGAGGAGATTGTCCGGATGGTTGGCGAGAAAGGTCGCCACGGTAGCGAATTCGAAACCGCTGTGCACGATGCCGTCCGCGCCCTCGACGCGTCCCACCGCACCGTAGAGCAGCACGATGCCAAAGAGCATGATCGCCGAGCTGAGCGCGCCCATGATCAGATATTTGAGACCGGCCTCGAGCGTGAGCGCATTGTTCCGGAAGTAGCTCACGAGAATGTAGAATCCGACCGTGACCGTCTCCAGCGCCACAAAGAACATCACGAAGTGATTGCTCTGCACGAGCAGCATCATCGCCGCCGTGACGACCATCACGATGTGGTAAAACTCGACCCGGGGCATCTTGCTCCGCGGCAGCACCAGGCCCGCGATAAAGCACACCAACAGGCTCGATATCACGAAAAATACCCGGGCGAACTGGCCCGGCATGGAGTGCAGAATCAGTCCACCGAAGGTTGTTTCACCGAGCCACGACGTATAAAAATTCAACCCGAGAGCCACGAGCACGGCCACCAGCGTCATGATTGCCGCCAACGGGATGAACCGATGTTGGCCCTTCGGCAGGATGATCTCCATCACGAGGAGAAACAGCGCTCCGCAGGCGAGCATGATCTCGGGAGTCAGGGCCACCCATTGATTCGAGTCGGCGGCGGCTTTGAGGAGTTCAATCGACATGGCGGCAGAGAATCAGCGTTGGGCGGTGAGCGCAGGTTGGTTGGCCAGCGCGTGATTGGCGGCATCCGACACCGACCGAGGCCAGAAGCCGATCGCGAGGAGCGCGACGAGCAGAATGAGGGCCGGCATCCGCTCGGACCAGGCGAGGTCCGCGGGCGGATGTTTCGCGCTCACAATCTTGAAATGCTCCGAATGCGGTCCGAAGAACACGCGAGCCGCGGCCCGCAAGCCGTAGATCGCCGAGATCACCACGCCCGCGATCGCGGCCGCCGTGACCCAAACGGAAAATTGCCAGAGCGAGACGAACACCGTGAGTTCACCCCAGAAGTTGGCGAAACCCGGCAGGCCGATACTTGCCATCGTCGCAGCCACGAAGAACGCCGCGAGCACGGGCGTCTTCTGCGCGAGTCCGCCCATTTCGCTCATGTCGAACGTATGCGTGCGATGATGAATGCACGTGGCGAGGAGGAACAACAGCGCCACGGACAACCCGTGCGCCACCATCAACAACACCACCCCGCCCGCGCCAATCACCGACAGGGTCGCGATGCCGAGGAAGCAGTAACCCATGTGCATGACCGAACTGTAGCCGATCATCTGCTTCAGGTCGCGTTGTGCCATGGTGACGAATCCGATCACGAGCACGTTGCCCAACGCGGCGAGCAACGCCAGCGGCCAGGCCCACGCCTGCGCGCCGACGGGCAGCAGGGGCAGCGCGATCTGGATCAGGCCGTAAAGGCCGAATTTCTTCAGCACTCCCGCATGCAGCATGGCGGCGGAACTCGGTGCCGCGCCGTAGCCCAGCGGGGCCCAGGTGTGCAACGGCCAGAGCGAAACCAGCGTGCCAAAACCAAACATCAGCAGGCCGAAAATGTATTTCTGCGCCGTCTCTTGCAGGGGATTCGCAGCCAATTCGGCGCGCAGGGCAATGAGGTCGAACGAACCGGCGCCACTCTTCATGTAGATGGCGATCAAGCCGACCAGGGAAAGCATCGCGCCCACCGTCAGGTAGATTGTCATCTTCATCGCCGCGTAATTGCGATCCCGCCCGCCCCAGATGCCGACCATGATGAAGGTCGGGATGAGCGCGAGTTCGTGGAAGAAGTAGAAAAAGAAAATGTCGATCGACGCAAACGTGCCGAGCAGGCCGCCCTGCATGATGAGCAGGAACATCAGGTAGATCTTCAACCGCTCCGCGCCCGAGCGCAGCGCGTAGATGCCCGCTGCCAATCCGACGATCGCCGCGAGCACAAACATCGGCAGGGAAATGCCGTTGAGGCCGAGCTTCAGGCTGATCCCGAAACCGGTGAGCCCCGTGGCCGTATCGCTGACGAACTGATAACCCGCATTCGGCGTGGTTGGAAACTGCGACCAGAGCCACAGGGCGATTCCTGCGGGCACCGCAAAACCGAACGCCGCCACCTTGACCGAAAAGCGCTTGGGCAAACCGAGCGCGATGACCAAAGCGCTGACGAGCGGAAAGGCGATGGCCAGCTGGAGAAATTGGGCTTGGAGAGTGGCGTCCATCAGGAGGGCAATTTAGAAAATACCGGTGGCGAAGGCCCAGAGCAGCACGGTGCCGAGGAGAAACCAATAAACGTAGGTGTGCAGGTTGCCGACATGCAGGGCCCGCGCGCCAAGGCTGACCAGACCGACCAGACCCGCGAGACCGCGGATGATCAGACCGGCGAGGAAGATTTGCTCGAGGAAGTTGAGCAGCATCGCAAAGCGCTGCTGCACTTTGCCGACGTAGTTATCGTAGATCGCGTCGAACGACTCCTTCAGCGCGGTCAGGCCGCGAAACGCGCCACCGGCCTTTGTTTCGAGGGCATCTTCGCCCGAAGAGGGATAGAAGAACCACGCCGCTCCGGAGCCGAGGAGCATGACGGCGATTGAGACCACCAAAATGGTCGTGTGGGCCGAACCGTGGGCAACCGGGATGAGGTCAGCCATCACCCCCGCCAGCTTGCCGTAAACGGCTTGATAGCCGCCGGCAATCGACAGCCCTGCGAGCAGCAGCAAGGGAATCTTGATGGAGAGACCGCTTTCGTGGGCATGGCGGGCGGATTCAGAGCGGGCCTCGCCGAAGAAAACGATTTTCCACATGCGGACCATGTAGAATGACGTGAGGATCGCCGTGAAGGTCAGGATCGCGAAAATCGGCGTGCTGTTGCTCATCGCGAGATAGAGAATCGCGTCCTTCGAGAAGAAACCGGCGAGGAACGGGAAACCGATGATCGCCGCCACGCCGAACGTGAAGGTGAGGAACGTGACCGGCATCTTCTTCTTCAGCCCGCCCATGAGGAAAACATCCTGTTCATGGTGGCAGCCCATGATGACCGAGCCGGAACCGAGGAAGAGCAACGCCTTGAAGAAGGCGTGGGTCGTCAGGTGAAACATCGCTGCGCCGACTCCGGCGGCGATCAGACCGTGTTCCGTCTCCAAGGCGCCCAAACCAAAGGCGGCGACCATGTAGCCGAGCTGGGAGAGCGTGGAGTAAGCGAGGACCTTCTTGATGTCGCGCTGCGTGACCGCGCAAAGCGCGGCGTAGACGGCGGTGATGGCGCCGATCCACGCGATGGCGTTGAGCGCCTCGGGCACCATCAGGAAATTGATCCGGCACAGCATGTAGATACCAGCGGCAACCATGGTGGCCGCATGGATGAGGGCGGAGACAGGGGTCGGGCCCTCCATCGCATCCGGCAACCACACGTGCAGCGGCATCTGCGCCGACTTGCCCATCGCGCCGCAGAACAGCAGGAGGGGAAGACCGGCCGAAATCATCCCGGCGTGAGCCGGGGCGGCAGCCGCCAGTTCGCTCAGGTTCGTGGTGCCGAACATCCAGTAGGTCCACACGATGCCGAGCAGGAAACCGAAGTCGCCCACGCGATTGACGATGAAGGCCTTCTTCGAGGCGTCCGCCGCGGACTGTTTCTCGTGGTAGTGATTGATGAGCAACCAAGAGCTGAAACCGACCAGCTCCCAGAAGATGAAAATCATGAACAACGAGTCGGCCACCACGATGCCGAGCATCGAGAACATGAAGACCGACAGGCCGCCGAAGAACCGCGCGCGGGCACCGTCATCGTGCATGTAGCCGAGCGAAAAGACGTGGATCAAAAAGCCCACAAAGCCGACGACGAACAGCATCAGGCGGGCGAGCGCATCGATCTTGAAGCCGAGCGAAATCGAGAAGCTGCCGAACCGGAGCCACTCGACGGAAGCATTCACGTCGGTGCCGTTGAAAACCATTTGCAGCGCGAGCGCGCAGATCACGGCGGCCGTGCCGACGGAAACCCACGAGGCCAGCGCACCCTGGCGGCGCAGGAACAGCGCGATCACCGTCGCGGAGGCGAGCGGCGCGAGCAGAATGACGAGAGCGGAAGTGACGGGATCCATGTCAGTTCTTGAGCGCGTTCAATTCCTCGACCTGCACCGTGTGGCGGCGGCGGAAGAGGGCGACGATGATGGCGAGACCGACGGCGACCTCGGCGGCCGCGATCGTGAGGATGAAGAAAACGAAGACCGCGCCATCGAGCGTGCCTTGGAACCGCGAGAACGCGACCAGCGCGAGCGTCGAGGCGAGCAGCATGAGCTCGAGGCACATGTAGATCACAAGGGTGTTCTTGCGCAGCAGCACCCCGACAAAGCCGATGACGAAAAGGATGGCGCTGGCCGCGATGTAGGTTTCGAGGCTGACCGGGTTCATTTCACATCCTCCACGGGAGCGAATTTCTTGCTCAGCACAATAACGCCGAGCATGGCGATCAGGAGCAGAAAACCCACGAGCTGCACCGGCAGAAGATAGGTGGTGAAGAGCATTCCCGCGTAATTCTTCAGGCTCGGCGCGGCGTGCAGCGGCGCGGCGATCTTCGGCACATTGATCGTGACCGTGTGCGCCCCAAGAGCGAGCAACAAGCCGCCGATCGTTGCGGCCACCATCGTCAGTTTGCGGAACGGCTTGAAGCCGCCCGGCGTCGTATCGAGCAACATGATGATGAACAGGAAAAGCGCCACGACTGCGCCCGCATAAACCAGAATCAGCACGAAAGCCAGGAGGGCGGCGTCGAGCATCACGAAGAGACCGGCCATGCCGACGAGCGACAACAGCAGGAACATCGCGCTGTTGATCGGGTTCTTGTTAACGACCACCAGCAGCGCGCTGACGAGCGTGAGAAGGGCAAAGGTGTAGAAAAGGACGTTGGCCATGGCTCAGTGATGGGCGTTGCCCGATTTTTCGGCGGCCTGCTTCTTGTCCCACTTGAAATGCAGATCGGGCAGCGTGCCGCCGAGTTCGTAGAGTTTCGCCTTGTTGTTCACCATCTCCTCGCGGGTGTAGCCCGAGAGCGAATAATCGTTCTGCAGCCAGATCGCCTCCTCCGGGCAGACCTCTTGGCACAGGCCGCAATAGATGCAGCGCAGCATGTCGATTTCGAATTCCTTCGGCGCCTTCTCGACGTGAGCCGTCGGCGCATCCGGCGAAATCTCACCGGGCGTGATGCGGATCGCCTTCGGCGGACAGACAAATTCGCACAACTGGCACGACACGCATTTTTCGCGACCCGACGGATCCTTCACCAGCGTCGGCACCCCGCGGTAGCCGGGCGGGATTGCCGGGCGCTGCTCGGGATACTCCATCGTGATGTTCTTCGAAAAGAAATGCTTCAACGTGATCCGCATGCCCGCGAGGACTTGAGGAATGTAGAGGCGCTCGGCGAGCGAGAGTGGTTTGCGGTCGACGACGTAAGGCATGGCGCTCAGAGGCTAGGTTTCTGTTGGGGGAACTTCAGGATGAGCGCGAGCGTCACCACCGTGCCGAGGCCGAGACCCGCCATCGCGAGCCAGCCGAGATTGAGATCAATGATTGCGATCGCCGCAGCGTAGACGATCAAGTTGCCGATGGCGAGCGGCAGAAGCTTTTGCCAGCCGATCCGCATCACTTGGTCGTAGCGGAAACGCGGAATGGTCCACCGCACCCACATGAACACGAAGATGAGAAACAGCACCTTCGTCAGGAAAACACCAATCGAGGCGAGGCCGAAGATGAACGGATTGCCCGCCACACCGAACCACTCGAGCACCGTCTGCAACGGCAGCCACGGCAGGGGATTCCAGCCTCCGAGGAAGAGCAGCACGAACACGCCGGACCCAATCGCCATGTGCGCGTATTCGGCAACAAAGAAGAGGCCCCACTTGAACGCCCCGTATTCGGTATGGAAACCGCCGACGAGATCGGCCTCTGACTCCGGCATGTCGAACGGCTGGCGGTTCGTCTCCGCGAACAACGCGATGAGAAACACAATCGCCGAGACCGGCATCAAAAAGGCAAACCAAGCGCCGCTCCACAGACCGGTGCCGCTCTGGTATTGCACCACTTCGAAGAGACTCAGCGAGCCACGGCCGCCAGGAGCGTTGGTCCAGAGAAACACGGGCAGCACGGAGAGCGTCAGCGAAAGCTCATAGGAGATGAGTTGCGCCGAGGCGCGCACGCTGCCGAGGAACGGATATTTTGAGTTCGAAGCCCAGCCCGCGAGAATCACGGAATAGACGCCGAGCGAGGAGATCGCGAACACCGCGAGAATGCCAACGTCGACGTTTGCCAGCACGAGCGGCACCATTTGGCCCGCCTCATTCAAGTAGGCCCCGAACGGCACGGCAGTGACCGTGGTCAGCGCGGGAATCATCGCCAGAATCGGCGCGAGCACGAAGTAAACCTTGTTCACGTGCCCGGGCAACGCGTCTTCCTTGAAGAGCATCTTCAAGCCGTCCGCCATCAAGTGGAAGAGGCCGAGCCGCTGCATGAGGCGGCCAATGATCGGCAGTCGTCCCACGAAGCCCACGAGAGTCAGCACGAGCGGCAACGGGATGAGTGAGACCCCGAGCAGCGGCGGCAGCGCGCGATTCGGGCCCGGACGGCCATGAATCCAGGCCGAGACCTTGCGTTCGGCCAGCGAGCAAGCGCCACCGATCGGGAAAACCACGAGCACCACCGCCAGCCCCTTGAGGAAGAGCTGCACGGCCGGATGGAGATTGGTCCAGAATTCAACCATGGCTCATCAGGCGTTGGCGGCTGCGGGAAGCGCAGCGGGTTTGTAGTGAAGGGATTCGCCCTCGACGAAGGGCAGCCCGGCCCACGCCGCGCTCTCGAGCTCCACGCCAGCAGCGGGAATGCTCGCATGCGTGCGGCCTGTCAGCGTCTTGACCTCCGCGGCAATCGTCGTCCACAGACCCGGGAGTTCAGACGAAATCGTCGCGCCTCCAGCTGAGGAAACGAGTTGGGCCAGCGTCACCAGGTCGTCTGCGACCCCCTGCGGACCGGGGACGGCCTTGGAGAATTTCTGAAGGCGGAACTGTTGATTCACGAACGCGCCGGACTTCTCAAAGACCGTGAGGGTCGGGATGACGACCTTGGCGGCCGTGCTCGTCGCATTGCGGTGCGTTCCGAGATAGACGATGGAAATCTTTGCCAACTGTGCGGCGCTCAGGCCGGCGGCGCTCAGGTCTTCGTTGATCGCGAGCACCGTCTTCACTTTGCCGGCGTCGATGTCTGCCGCGAGTGCTGTGAGTTGGGACGTGGGCAGCGCGGCGATGAGTCCCGTGACCAAGGCGCCGCGGACGTTGGGATTGCGATCGGCGGAAAGCAATATGCCATCGCCCTGCCCCACCCGGCTGACCAGCGAGGCGGAAAGCTTGAGGGCGTCGGCGAGCTTCTTCGTGAGGAACTGTTCCTCCACAGAACTGCGACCGGAACCGACGATGGACACCGAACCGGAGCCGAGCAGTTCGGCGGCAGCCTTGAGCGCCATGTCGTTGGTGCTCGCGGCGCCACTGATGGTCGGCGCAAGGAGACGATCTTCGGCCCGCACCTGCTTGTAGAGCAAACGTGCGGAATCGGTCATCCAAGTGTCGTTCACGGCGTCATTGCTGCGGGGCGTGATCCGGTAGATCGCACCTTCGCGGCTCCAGACCTCGGTGTTGGCGCCGGTGGAAGATTCGGTGTCGATGCTCGGCGTCTGCTTGAGGAACCAGACACGCATCTTGAATCGGAAGTCGGTCGAGGTGAGCGCGCCGACGGGACAAATATCGACGGTGCAAAGGGAGTAATTGTTCTCCAGTTTCCTGCCCGGGTAGCAGGTGAGTGTGCTGTAGCTGCCGCGATCGATGAAGCCGAGCACGTCGTCCTTCGCAATTTCCTTCGAGAAGCGGATGCAACGGGAGCAGAGAATGCAGCGCTCGTCGTCGAGCGTCACGCGGGGCCCAAGCTGGGTGCGCTTTGGTTTCACATTCTTGTTTTCGACAAAGCGCGAATAACCGCGGCCGTAGGCCGTGGAGTGTTCCTGCAATCTGCATTCACCCGCCTGGTCGCAAATCGGGCAGTCGAGCGGATGATTGATGAGAAGGAACTCCGTCACGCCTTCGCGACACTCCGTCACCAACGGGGAGTTGGTGCGGATGTGCAGGCCGGCCATCGCGTTGGTCGCGCAACCGATCTGGGCGCGCGGCATCCAATTCACCTTTGGCTTGCCCGTGGTGGCGTCGATCAGCGGTTGGCGCGTCACCGGGTCGAGCGCGGGCAGGCCCATCTCGATCAGGCACATGCGGCAATTGCCCACGACGGTCAGCTTCGGGTGGTAGCAGTAATGCGGAATCTCAATCCCGAGCTGCTTGGCGGCCTCGATGACGTTCGTGCCCTTCGGCACGACGAGGTCCTGGCCGTCAATGTTGACGGTGACGAGGTCGGATTTGGGTGGAGCGATCATTGCTGAAAAAGACTAGCCACATACCTTCACAAAATCACACGAAAGGCCGGAGATGATCGGGAATGAGGATTTCATTTTCGTGTCTTTTCGTGTGTTTCGTGGGCGGAAAATGGCTGTGGTTCAAACCAAGGGCAGGGCGTCGGCGGGTTTTTGTTTCGCGAGGTCGGCGTAGCCCTTGAATTCCTCGCCGAACTTGGCGACGAAGCTCTGGGTCGGCCACGAGCAGGCCTCGCCCATCGCACAGATAGTGCGGCCGGCGATCTGGTCGGCGACATTCTTGAGGAGTTCACCGTCGTTCGGGCGCGATTGGCCGTCGACCATGCGGGCGGTGATTTTTTTCATCCAGAGCGAGCCTTCGCGGCAGGGTGTGCACTGGCCACAGCTCTCGTGCGCGTAGAACGAGTTCAGATTACCGAGCGCCTCGACCATATTGACGGTATCATCCATCACGATGACGCCACCGGAGCCGCCCATCGTGCCGGCAGCGGCAAGGGTGTCGAAGTCGAGTGGCAGATCCAGCACGCCCATCTCAACGACCGAACCATCCTTCTGTTTGATTTTGAAGCGCTCGTCGAAACGCAGCACCTTCGCCGACGAGCCGCCCGGAATCACCGCCTTGAATGTGCGTCCCGGCAGCGGACCGCCGCAGACGTCGTTGAGCAATTGGCCCATGGTAATCTTGCCCGTTTCGTATTCGTAATAGCCGGGCCGCTGCACATGACCGGAGACGCAGAAGATGCGCGTGCCGGTGTTGTTCGGCGTGCCGATCTTGGCGTATTCCTCGCCGCCCATGTCCACAATGTGTTTCACGTGGCAGAGCGTCTCGACGTTGTTGACGATCGTCGGGCACTGGTAGAGGCCGAGCACGGCGGGGAAATACGGCGGCTTGATGCGCGGATAGGCCCGTTTGCCCTCGAGCGATTCGATCAGCCCGGTTTCCTCGCCGCAGATGTAGGCGCCGGCGCCGCGGTGCACGAAAATGTCGCAGCTGTAGTCCGTCCCGAGAATGTTCTTGCCGACAAAATGATGGTCGCGGGCCTCCCGAATGGCCTTCTCCAGAATGCGCGCGCCGTGGGGCATCTCGCCGCGGATGTAAATGTAGGCCTGTTGCACGTTGTTCGCCCAGCAGGACACCATGACACCCTCGATCAACTGGTGGGGGTCTTGATGGATGATGTAGCGATCCTTGAAGGTGCCGGGCTCGGATTCGTCTGCGTTAACGATGAGGTAAATGGGTTTGCCGCTCTTGCGGTCGACCAGGGTCCATTTCACACCGCACGGAAAGCCCGCGCCACCGCGACCACGCACGCCGGACTTCTTGACCTCATCAATCAGGTCGGCGGGTTGGCGCGCGAACGCCCGCTTCATCACCTCGTAGCCACCGTGCTTGAGATAGCAGGCGATGTCGTTGGTATAGCCGGGCTCGTCGATGTGAGCGAAAATGAGACGGCGTTGTTGGGGAACGGACATGAAAATTATTTCTCGTTGATGACGATCTCGATTCCGCCGGTCCAGCGGGCCGCGAGGTTGTAAACCATGGCGAGCAGGACGCCGACGAGGAAGCCGCCGACAGCATGGATGAACGGCATGAAAAGCGACGCGGCACCGGCAAAGAGCCACGGGATGCCGAGCAGCTTGGGGGCGAATTCCAGATCAGTCACCGTCGCGGCCGCGCCAAGCGAGAGCAGCAAAATCGGCGCCACGATGAGGCCGATGAAACCGTTGATCAGTCCGAGGACGATGCCGAAGCGGATCGGCGGGACGTGCATGAGACGGATGGTTTTCATAATGTCGCCCGCTGGCTCGCCTCCTTTTTGATCAGATCCGCGATTTGTTTGGCTTTCGCCTCGTCCACCTTCTCGTGCAGTTCGTCGTCCACCATCACCACCGGACCCGTGCCGCAACTGGCCAGGCATTCGACGAATTCAATCGTCACTTCGCCATCGGGCGAAATCTCGCCGCGGTGCGTGTTGAACTCCTGTTCGAAGCGATCGCATACCTTGTAACCGCCGGTGAGCGCGCACGAGAGCGTGCGGCAAACCTTGATGTGCCGGCGACCGATCGGCTTTTGCCGGAACATCGGGTAAAAGGTGACCACTTCGTAAACATTGATCGGCTGCAGCTCGAGTTTGGCCGCGATCCACTCGATTGCTTCCTGCGGGATATAGCCGACGTCCTCCTGGATGAGGTGCAAGAGCGGCAACATCGCGCTGCGTTTCACCGGGTAATGGGTGATCACCTCGTCGATCTTGGAAAGTGTGACTGGCTTTAGGTTCATCAGCGCAGGAAATCAGCGGTCGCATTCGCCCATGACGAAGTCGAGCGAGCCGAGAATGGAAACAACATCGGAGACAAGATTGCCGACGCAGAGCTTGGGCAGAATGGAGAGATTGGAGAAGGACGGGCCGCGGATCTTCATTCGCCACGGCACCCCGCCGCCCTTGCTGACGATATAGAAGCCGAGCAAGCCCTTGGGGTTTTCCGCCTCGAAATAGACTTCGCCCGCCGGCATCTGTGGACCTTCGGTGACGATCATGAAGTTGTCGATGAGCTCCTCCATCGAGGAGAGGATCTTGTCCTTCGGTGGCGCAAAGATGCGACGCGCATCAGGGGCATACCAATCGCCGGCCGGGAACTTCTTTACAACCTGCTTGATGATGCGGATCGACTGCTTCTTTTCCTCGCCGCGCACCAGATAGCGGTCGTAGCAATCGCCTTTGGCACCGACCGGAACGTCGAAGTCGTATTGCTCGTAACCCCAATAAGGACGGTCCTTGCGCAAATCCATCGCCAATCCGGAGCCGCGCAGATTCGGTCCGCTGAGGCTGTAAGCGATCGCATCTTCCTTTGAAATGATTCCGACGTCCACCGTGCGATCGAGGAAGATCTTGTTGCGCGAGAGCAGCGCGAGCACCTCGTCGAGGATCGGCAGGAACTGGTCGCAGAACGCGTCAACCTCTTCGAGCCAGCCCGGAGGCAGGTCGCGCGACACGCCGCCGATGCGGCTGTAACTCGTGGTAAAGCGCGCGCCGGTGAGCTTCTCGAAGAGCGAGTAGAGTTTCTCGCGCTCGGTAAAGGTATACATGAACACCGTCCAAGCGCCGACATCGATGCCGAAGGCACCGAGGCCGAGGAGGTGGGAGGACACGCGCGCCATTTCCGAGGTGAGCACGCGAATCGCGCCGACGCGCGGCGGCATCTTCAAACCGGCGAGCTGTTCGACCGCGTGCGCGTAGGCGGCGTTGTTGGCGAGCGGAGCGATGTAGTCCAACCGGTCCGTGTAGGGCACGAACTGGTTATAGGTCATGTTCTCGGCGATCTTCTCGTCGCCGCGGTGCAGGTAGCCGATGACCGGCTCCGCCTTGGTTACGTTTTCGCCGTCGAGTTCGAATTGGATGCGCAACACGCCGTGCGTGGACGGGTGCGAGGGCCCCATCGAGAGGGACATCGTCTCCGAGTCGAACTCCTTGGGGGAATTCGCCGTGGTCTTCGCGGAGGCGTCGGTGAAAGTGTGCTCGGTGGCCATGGGATCAGGCATTGTCGGGCTTGGCGCGTTGTTCGCTCCACGCTTCGTCCTTCGCGCGCGGCTCGGTCTCGCTCATCAGGTGTCCCGGCGTGGCGACAAAGGGTCCACCCGCCATCGGGGCCGCGATCAGACCGATTCCGGTTTCGGCGGCGATCTCGGCGTCGGGCAGGTCGGTCGGGATGCCGGCGAGGGGAAATTCCTTGCGCAACGGATGATGCGGATAGCCTTCCCACATCAGGATGCGGCGCAGGTCGGGGTGACCGGGAAATTTTACACCCATCAAGTCGTAGCACTCGCGCTCGTGCCAGTTGGCGGCGGCAAACAGCCCGGTGCTCGTGGGCATCGAGGGATTGGCGTCATCGGCGCAATCGGCGGCCACGCGCACCCAGACAAACCGCGTGCGGGAATAGAGATGCCACACCACGGTGAAGCGCGGGGATTTCTCAGCGGTCCAGTCGATCGCCGTGAGGTCGGTGAGGTAATCGTAGCCTTGTTCGTCGCGGAGGAACTGCATCACCGCAAGGGCGGCGGCGGCGGGCACGTTGATGGCCGGATGGTCGGAACTGGGGCGGCGGGTGACGGCGGGGAATTTACCCTGCACGGCGGCGAAAACGTCGGCGTTGGCGGTCATAGCAGCGGGCATGGTCGCCTTAGGCGGAAAAGAGGCGGGAGGCAGAACGCTCGCGTTCCACCTTGTTTTGCAATTTGATCAGCGCGTCCAGCAACGCCTCGGGGCGCGGCGGACAGCCACTGATGTAAACATCGACGGGGATAATTCGATCTACCCCTTGCAGGGTCGCATAGCTGCGATACATGCCGCCAGTCGAGGCGCAGGCACCCATGGCGATGACCCATTTGGGCGCGGCCATCTGATCGTAAATCCGACGGACCTGCGGGGCCATTTTATAGGTCACGGTCCCCGCCACGATCATGCAATCTGCTTGCCGGGGTGAAAAGCGCATGACCTCGGCGCCGAAACGCGCGATATCGAACCGACTGGCGCCCACGGCCATGAGTTCGATCGCGCAACATGCCAACCCCATGGGCATCGGCCACATTGAGTTGTTGCGAATCCAGTTGATGGCCGAGTCCAGCTTGGTGACGACCACGTCACCCTCTATCTTGCTGTCGTAGGCCAGGTCTGTGTTGGGTGAAACCATGTCAGTGTGCGCGTAAAAAAATGCGCGTCACCCTACCACCCCACTCCACCCGCGCAAGGAGGTTTTGGTGAAGGGACTCGTGCATTAGTCATCGGCGTCACGGGTAATCAAAACGATTCATTGCCGCAAAAGGGCCAAGCCCAAGTGCGTCATCAGGTGACAAATGCGCCGAATCCGTTCCGCCGTGCGGCGCCGATTTGAATGATCGGCCGCTTGGTTCGCAAAAATATGAAAGTGGCGGAGAGGGGGGGATTCGAACCCCCGGTAGGCTTGCGCCTACACGTGCTTTCCAAGCACGCGCAATCGACCACTCTGCCACCTCTCCAGGTTACAAAGGAGGGCGAATAAAGCGTGCTCCCCTCTCTGCGGTCAACGG
>CAMTVF010000106.1:0-6422 GCA_947085115.1 uncultured Opitutaceae bacterium
GAACTGCTCCAGCACCTCGGCCTGCACCTGCCCGCCGGCACTCGCGTGATCGAAAATGTAGTGGATAAAAACGCCCCCCAAAATCGCGCAAGTGCCTGTCATAGCGAACTTGAGTTTTTCAAACTGCGGAAGATGGGCTAATTCAGGCGTTGGGTGGACAGGAAGAGCCCGGAAGAAACAAGAAACGCAACCACACAAACCCCATCCCCCAAGCCAGCTGCAGTCCGATGATCCAGCTTCCTATCAGTAACGCGAAGCGCCGTTCCCCGGTGAATCCGGGCCCGCGCAGCCTTTCCAGATCGGAGGGCTTCAGCTGGAAAACACTGGCAAGAGGACAGTGGCTTTGTTACCGAAAGAGACCGCTGGCAACGGCCATCAAGGCGCGGCGGCGGCATTAACCAAGGATCGAAAATGCAAGCCCAACACGGACCCCTTCTTGCCACGCATGAAGTGCTCAACCAGGCCCATGCGCTGGAGAACTACAATGCCTACACCCGCAATCACGCCCTGCAGGAAGCCGTGGCGCGCGAACATGCCGTCTGGGCCCACGAGTGGCTGACAGACCGTGGCGCCGAGGTCGGCAGCGCGGAGTGGATCGAGCACGGCCGGCTGGCCAACGAGTTTCCTCCCACTCCCAAGCTGTTCGACAGCTTCGGCAACCGGTGCGACGAGGTGGAGTTCCACCCTTCGTGGCACGCATGCCTCGGCTGGTTGAAGCGCCATGGCTGCGACACCGGGCCGTGGGCCGATCCGAAGCCCGGCGCCCATGTCGCCCGTGCCGCCGCTTTCATGATGTTTGCCGAGATCGAGGACGGCTCGCTCTGTCCGACGACCATGACCTATGGCGCGGTGCCGGTGGTCCGGCGGATGCCGGGAATCGCCGGCGAATGGATGCCGAGGATGCTCTCCCGCGAATACGACCGCCGCTTCATCCCTGCGCCACTGAAGCGCGGCGTGCTCATCGGCATGGGCCTGACCGAGAAGCAGGGCGGCTCCGACGTGCGGGCCAACACGACCCGCGCCGAGCCCACCGGGAATGGCGAATGGCGCATCGTCGGCCACAAGTGGTTTCTCTCGGCGCCGATGTGCGATGCCTTCCTCGTCACGGCGAACACGGCCAGGGGCCTGTCGTGCTTCTTCGTGCCACGCTGGACGCCGGAAGGGCAGCCCAACGAGATCCGCATCCAGCGCTTGAAGGACAAGATGGGAGACCGGTCGAACGCCGGCACGGAGGCGGAGTTCTGGGGCTCGTGCGGCTGGCTCGTCGGCGAGGAGGGGCGCGGCATTCCCACCGTGCTGGAGATGGGCGTTTACACGCGGCTCGACTGCGCCATCGGCAGCGCGGGCATCATGCGCGCGGCGCTTTCGCAGGCGCTGCACCACACCGGCCTGCGCGCGGCGTTCGGCAAGCTCCTGCGGCACCAGCCGCTGATGATGAACGTGCTCGCCGACATGGCGCTGGAGTCGGAAGCGGCGACGGCGCTGGCGATGCGACTGGCCCGGAGCTTTGATGCGCAAGACGACAAGGAGGAGGGTCTGCTTCGCCGCCTCATAACGCCGGTCGCGAAATTCTGGATTTGCAAACGATGCCCGACGCTCGTCGCCGAGGCGATGGAAGTGCACGGCGGCAACGGCTATGTGGAGGAGGGGCCGATGCCGCGCCTCTTCCGCCAGAGCCCGCTCAACTCGATCTGGGAAGGCTCGGGCAACATCATGTGCCTGGACGTGCTGCGCGCCATGGAGCGCCATCCGAAGTGTGTCGGGATGCTGGTGGCGGAGTTCGAGCCTGCGCTCGGCAGAAACCCCGGCTTCGACCGCCTCGTCGACCGCCTTCGGGGAAACTTGCGCGACCGGGACGGCATCGAGGCAAGGGCGCGGCGCATCACGCAGGACATCGCGCTGGCCATGCAAGCCGCGCTGCTCATCCGCTTCGCCCCGGCGCATGTCTCGGATGCCTTCTGTGCCACGCGGCTCTCCGGCGACTGGGGCCACGTGTTCGGCACGCTGCCGAAAAACACCGATTTTGAGGCCATTCTGCAGCGCGCCTGGCCGGTGTGAAAAGCGCATCTTCGGCGGACTGCCGTTCTTGGTAGCCCGGCCTCCGAGGACGGGTCGGGAAAATACCCGCGCCTCCCGCGCATGCGGGATCGCGGGCTAATCTCACACAGTCGGTCCCTGCCGTGAATGGTCCAAATTTGAAAGGCGATTGGTGTTCCCTGTATTCGGATCAGTCGAACGGGAAGCTTTGCGCCGGAACTATTGCCGGGTTGCATCGACGCGGGCGATTCCATGGATTCGGGGCGCGTGCAGGAATGGATTCACAGTAAACCCCATCCCCCCCCCAAGCCAGCTGCAGTCCGATGATCCAGTTCCCTATCAGTAGTAGTTATTAGTTAGCCGGAGCTTCGCTCGCGCGCCTCGTAGCGTTCGATACATAGCGTTCGATCCGCGCCCGGTGCCACGGACCGGTGGCTTGACAGTCCGGCTGCCTGCACGCAATTTGCACGCATGACCCGTAAGACCATCTCGCTCGACGCCGATGTTTACCGCCAGCTCTGCCGCAAGAAAGCGCCGAAGGAAAGCCTCTCGGCCGCCTTGCGCCGGTTACTCACCGACGAGAAGGATCCGGCGGATTATCTGGATGAATTGATGACTGACCCCGTGGAAGTGGACATTGCGCTTTTGCGCCACCGACAGACGAATCCTCCGCGCTCAAACCGTCGCCGCCGTGTTGCTTGACACGACTTTCTTCGTCGATCTGGCCCAGGAACTGAAAACCCGTTCGCCCGGTCCCTGTCAGGAATTTCTGAAGCGGCATCGCCACCTGCCCAAGCGCGTCAGCGTGGTCACCCTGGGAGAGTTTGCCGTGGGTGCGCCCGCCACCTACACCGCCCGTTTCTTCAAGGGGTATGCCCCGGTGTCCCTCGGCGTGGCCACGGCCATATCCGCCGGGCGGCTGCAAGCCGCGCTTAATTTTGAGATGGGGGAAAACGATCTTTGGATCGTGGCCACGGCCTTGCGCTTCGGCTGGCCCTTGGTGACTCGCGACAAGGCATTTGCCCGTGTGCCCGGCCTCAAGGTCATCAACTACTGATTGCCATTTTCAATTTGTCGCTCACCCGCTTCGTAGCGTTCGATCCACGCCTTGCTCCACGCGCCGTAATCACCCGCCTCAATGTGCGCCCGGGCCTGCGCCATCAGGTCGAGGTAGAAATGCAGATTGTGGAGCGAGAGAAGCGTGCAGGCCAGGATCTCGTTGGCCGCGACAAGGTGCCGCAAGTAGGCCCGCGAAAAGTGCCGGCAGGTGTAATTGTCGAGACCCTCCACCAACGGAGCGGGATCGGTGCGGTAGCGCTCGTTGCGGAGGTTGATGAGCCCGTCGGGCGTGAAGGCCGCTCCGTTGCGGGCGACGCGGGTCGGGTGCACGCAGTCAAACATGTCCACGCCGAGCGCGATCATCTTCAGAAGCTGTGGCGGCGTGCCGAGGCCCATCGTGTAGCGCGGTTTGTCGGCAGGCAAAAACGGCGTCGTTGCTCCAACTTGCTTGAGCATCTCCGGTTCCGGCTCGCCCACGCTGACCCCACCGACCGCGTAGCCGGGAAAATCCAACGCCGCGAGGGTCTCGGCCGCTTCGCGCCGCAGGTCGTCGAAAGTCGAACCCTGCACGATGGCAAGGACATGACGCCCGCTGGGCAGGAATCCGTTGTCAGTGGCGATCTGTTTGCATTCCTGCGCCCAGCGGTGGCTGCGATCGACCGCGCGGCGGCATTCCTCGCGCGTGCACGGCCACGGTGGACACTCGTCGATCACCATCGCGATGTCGGAGCCGAGATTCGCCTGAATCGTCATGACCTCCCGCGGCCCGAGAAACAGCTTGGCTCCGTCGATGTGCGATTGGAACGCAATGCCATCGTCGCGGATATCGCGGAGCTTCGCCAAGCTGAAGGCCTGAAACCCGCCGCTGTCGGTCAAGATCGGGCCGTCCCAAGCCATGAATTTGTGCAGACCGCCGAGGTCGCGCACGATTTCCGAGCCGGGCCGCAGATTGAGGTGGTAGGTATTGCCGAGAATAACTTGCGCCCCGGTCTCGCGAATCTGCGCAGGGGTGAGCGACTTCACCGTGCCCTGTGTGCCTACGGGCATGAAGATCGGCGTCTCGATGACGCCGTGCAACGTCCGCAAGCGTCCGCGCCGGGCGGCAGTGGCAGTGTCGGTCTTGAGCAGCGTAAAATGGTCTGGCATCAGGTTGGTCACCGGATCGGCGCGCAGGACGCGTGTGCGCCGCCCGCGAGACCCGAAATGACACTCCCACCCTACCCGTGCGCTTGACCCCCCTGTCAAATACCGAGTATGCCCCACCCGTGCTGCTCGTCATCGACAATTACGATTCGTTCACCTTCAACCTAGTCCAATATTTTGGTCAATTGGGCGTGACTATGCGAATCTTCCGCAATGACGAGATCACCGCCGCCGAGGCCGAGCAGCTCAACCCCGACCGCATTCTGATTTCCCCCGGCCCGGCCACACCCAACGAGGCCGGCGTCAGTCTCGACCTCTTGCGGGTTTTTGCAGGCCGGAAGCCGATTTTCGGCGTTTGCCTCGGCCATCAGGCGATGGGGCAGTATTTCGGGGGAAAAGTCATCCGCGCCGACCGCCTCATGCACGGCAAGCGCTCACCCATCCTCCACCGCGCGACCGACGTCTTCCAAGGCCTGCCGTCGCCGTTCCAAGCCGCCCGCTACCACTCGCTGCTGGTCGAGCGCGAATCCCTGCCCGACTGCCTCGAAATCACGGCCGAAACCGCCGAGGGCGAAATCATGGGCCTGCGGCACAAACAATTCCCGGTTTGGGGTGTCCAATTTCACCCCGAGTCCATCGCCACCGAACACGGCATGAAGATTCTCCAGAACTTCCTCGCCCTGAATTAGCCGCCACGAAACACACGAAATACGCCAAACCAAGCCCGTGGCCTCCTCCTTTCGTGTTTTTAGTGTATTTCGTGGTGCCCGTGCCTAATAAGAACTCCCATGCGTTGCCCCAAGTGCACCTCGATTGAGGACAAAGTGATCGATTCGCGCATCGCCCGCGACGGCAACACCATCCGCCGCCGCCGCGAGTGCCTCGAATGCGGCTACCGTTTCACGACCAACGAAGGGCTCGTCCGCGACAACCTCATCGTCGTCAAGCGCGACGGCCGCACGGAGCCGTTCATGCGCGACAAGCTCGTCGCCGCCGTCCGCGCCGCCTGCCACAAGCGCCCGATCGACGGCGAACAAATCTCCATGCTCGTCGAGGACGTGATCGACGTCCTTGAGGCCGAGTTCGAGAGCCAGGTGCCGACCCGGGCCATCGGGGAGCACGTGATGCAGCGCCTCCGCAAGACGGACCAGGTCGCCTACGTGCGCTTCGCCAGCGTTTACAAGGAATTTCGCGACGTCACCGAATTCGTCGACGAGATCACCAACCTTGAATCATTCGCCTCTGACCCTACGGTGAGGCCTAAGAAATGACGCGTTCCGCCAAACTGCGCCGGTTGCATTTCCTCAATGCGCTCTTCACGCCCCTCACCGGCCACGACCTCTATCTCGCCGAGCAACTCGACGCCGCGATCACCACGAGCCTCGACGCCGCCACCAACGACGAGCTCACTCCCAGCGACCCCGCTTTCGTCGCCGCAGCGGCGCAGCTCTTCGCCAAACTTTGCCACGCGAACGAGACGCATGGATTCTTTCATTGGGATGCGGCCCTGGACGATACGGGCGGCACCCCGCTTTTCGCGCGCGCCGGCCTGATGCATGGCCTAAAAGGACTCGCTCCTTTTGCAGAAGCCACCGTGCTGGTCACCAATCTCCGTTCGGCTCACTGTCCCGAGACAAAACGTTGGACGGAGCGACGCCGTCGCGACTACGACGATACGCTCGCGCTTCTGCGCGAGCTCACAGCCGCCCGCACCCGCCGGAATGCGAACGTAAACCTGCTGTTTCTTTGACCACCACCAAATACACGAAAAACACGAAACCCCGATGACCGCTCACAGACTTTCGTGTGTTTTGTGTATTACGTGGTGACCTCTGCCTGCAATGAAGACGATCTTCCAGAGAATCATCGACCGAGAAATTCCCGCCAAGATCGCACACGAAGACGACCGTTGCATCGCGATTCACGACGTCAATCCTCAGGCTCCCGTGCACGTGCTCGTGATTCCGAAATCGTCCATTGCACGCGTCGGTGCGGCCACCGCCGATGATACCTCCACTCTCGGACATTTGCTCCTCACCGCTGCGGCTGTCGCGAAAAAGCTCGGCCTCGCCGAGTCCGGTTTCCGACTCGTGATCAACAATGGCCGCGACGGCGGCGAGACGGTGCCGCACCTGCATGTCCACCTGCTCGGCGGACGACCGCTGAACTGGCCACCGGGCTGA
>CAMTVF010000107.1:0-15373 GCA_947085115.1 uncultured Opitutaceae bacterium
ACGCGCTGCCAGTGCAAGTCGAGGTTCTCCCATTTCTGGAGCGACGGGACGGCCTTGCCGCGGAGATCGTCCAGACTCTTCATGCCTTTGCTATCGAGGTAAGCGCTGAGTCCGTCGTTCAGATCCTCCGCGATGCGGAAGCCGTAGTGCATGATGGCGGTGCAGACCTGGAGCGAGGTCGAGCCGAGGGCGATGAACTCGGCGGCGTCGCGCCACGTCGTGATGCCGCCGATGCCGGAGATCGGCAGGCCGACTTCGGGGTCGGCGGCGCAGGCCTGGACCATGTTGAGGGCGATCGGCTTTACGGCCGGCCCGCAATAACCGCCGTGGGAGCTGAGTCCGCCGACGCGGGGCTCCGGGATGAACGTGTCGAGGTTCACGTTCGTGATGCTGTTGATCGTGTTGATCAGCGAGATTGCGTTTGCCCCGGCGCGCTTGGCGGCGCGGGCGACGGCCGTGACATCGGTGACGTTCGGCGTGAGCTTCACGATCACCGGGATCGTCGCGACCTCCATGACCCAACTCGTGATTTTCTCGGCCACTGCGGGCTGCTGGCCGACGGCGGAGCCCATGCCGCGCTCGCACATGCCGTGCGGACATCCGTAGTTGAGCTCGATGCCATCGGCACCGGCATCCGCGGCGCGCTTGACGAATTCGTGCCACTGTTCGCGCGACTCGACCATGAGCGAGGCGATAACGGCGTGGTGAGGCCAGCGTTTTTTGACTTCGGCAATTTCGCGGAAATTGGTCTCGGGCGCGCGATCCGAGATGAGCTCGATGTTGTTGAGGCCGATCATGCGTTCCGTGCCGCTGTTCAGCGCGGAGTAACGGGACGACACGTTGACGATGGGCGTGCCGATGGTTTTCCACACCACGCCGCCCCAACCGGCCTCGAAGGCGCGATGCGCCTGGTAGGCGGTGTTGGCCGGCGGGCCGGAGGCGACCCAGAAGGGATTGGGAGATTTGATACCGGCGAGATTGCAGCTCAGGTCAGCCATAATGGAGTGTGACGGGTGAAATGTGACGTGTGACGAGTGGAGGGTGCAGCGAGACTGCGCCCCTACGGTTTGAGCGCGGCTTCGAGTTCGTGGGCGCGGATCGGTGACATGACGCCGGCCCCGGTCGCGCCTTGCTTGGAGCCGAGGCGCGAGGGTTGCACCGGATGGTTCGCAGTCTCCTTGATGAGGTAGGCGTGGATGCCGTGGGCGGCTTTCTTGCCTTCGCCGACAGCATTGACGACTTCGCGGCCACCATTGCCGCAGTCGCCTCCCGCAAAGACGTGGGGCAGGTTGGTCTGGCCGGTGGTTTTGTCGTGGGTGACCACGCCGCGCGCGTCAACCTTGAGACCGGGGAAGAGCTGTTGTAGCAAGTGGCCCTGTTTTTCCTGGCCGACGGCTTTGAGCACAAGGTCGCACGGCTCGATCCATTCGCTGCCGACAATGACTTCGGCTCTTCCATTTACCACGCGGGTGCGGACCAGTTTCACGCCCGACACGTGTCCGCCGGACGCGACGACTTCCACAGGCGCGGCGTTGAAGAGGAATTCCGCGCCGTCGTTTTTCGCGAGGTCGTATTCGAAATGATAGGCGGACATGTCTCCTTCGCGGCGACGGTAAACGATGAAGGAACGCTCCGCGCCGAGGCGCTTTGATTGGGTGACCGCGTCGATCGCGGTGTTGCCGCAACCGATGACGGCCACGCGGCGGCCGACGGGCACCTTCTCGACGGGCTTCATCCGCAAGTCGGCGATGAATTCGAGTGCGTCGCGCACTTCAGGCAGATCCTCGCCGGGAATTCCGAGTCGTGTGCCGGCGCCGAGGCCGACGCCAATGAAGATCGCATCGAATTCCTGTTCGAGCTGCGCGACGGCAATGTCCTTGCCCACCGTGACGGCGCAGCGGATCTCGACACCGAGCGATTTCACCAGCTCCACTTCCGCCAGACTGACGGCCGGCTTCATCTTGTAGTAGGCGATGCCGTAGGTGTTCAGGCCGCCGGCTTGGGCCTGTTTCTCCAGAATAGTTACGCTGTGGCCGAGTTGGGCGAGAGTGGCGGCACATCCGAGACCGGCCGGACCGGAGCCGATGACGGCGATGCGCTTGCCGGACTTTTGCGCTGGCGGTGGCGGCAGCACGTTCAGGCCGCGTTCGTTGACGTAGTCGGTCGCATAGCGTTGCAGGCGACCGATCTGGATGGGCTTCTCGTCGCGATCTTCGAGGACGCAGGCGCCCTCACAGAGCACCTTGGTTGGGCAGACGCGCGAGCAGGAATCACCCAGGATGTTGGCGGTGAGGATTGTCTTGGCCGCGCCAGCGGGATTGCCAAAGGCGATTTTCTTGATGAAGGCCGGGACGTCGATGCCCGTGGGGCACGCCATGATGCACGGTGCATCGAAGCAATAGAGGCAGCGGTTGGCTTCGATGAGAGCTTCCTGCGGGCGGAGCGGCGGTTTGATTTCGGCGAAGTTTTCCGCGATGGCGTCGGCAGAAAGCAGTGGCTTGAGGGGCATAGGTGCGGGCGAGTATAACAATGGCGCTCCGAAACTCAGCGGAAACAAAATCGATCAAATCTGCCGGTCATTCCCAAAGCTGCAAACGGGCGTCATGTTTGGTGAGGTTAGGGTGAAAGGTGATTGGAATGTTGAGAAGAATGTCCTACTTTCCAAGTCATAATTCGCCGCAACCCTCCTGATAATCGCTACTTGGCACAGCGCCCACCTCCCTATCGACCAATGATCATCCCGAATTCAAAACGAACAATTTCCGAGCTGAAGGACCTGCGGGCGCTGACGGGCGACGAAAATGGGGCGCAACGTGTTGCTTTCACACCGACGTGGGTGAAGGCGCGAAAATGGTTGCGCGAGAAACTCGCCGAGTTGCCCGTCGAGGTGCACACGGATGCCGCTGGAAACCTCTGGGCGACACTCAAAGGTGAGAGTGAAAAAGCGCTGCTTCTCGGTGGTCACATCGATTCGGTGCCGAATGGCGGTTGGCTCGATGGTTGCCTCAATGTCATGGCGGGAGTCGAAATTCTGCGCCGGCTCAACGAGCAATACCAAGGCCGACCGCCGGTCACGGTGCGTCTCGTCGATTGGGCTGACGAAGAAGGGGCGCGGTTCGGCAAGAGTCTTTTTGGTTCATCCGCGTGTTCCGGAAATCTGGATATGGATGAAGCGCGCGGATTGCGCGACAAAGCGGGCATCACCTTGCCCGATGCGCTCAAGGCCATCGGCGTCGATTTCGAGCGCGTCAAGGAGAGCGGCGTCGAGCTGAAGAACGCCGCAGCCTACCTTGAACTGCACATCGAGCAGGGCCCGGTCTTGCTCGACTTGAATTTACCGCTGGGAGCGGTGTTGGGCACCTTCGGCGTGCAACGACACGCGATCACGTTTCATGGGCAGGCAGCGCATTCTGGCAGCACGCCAATGAACCGGCGCAAGGACGCGCTTCTCGCGGCAGCGCGGATGAGTCCGGAAATCTACCGGATCACCGAGCGCAATGGCGGCGTCTGCACGATCGGTTCCTGCACCACGAAGCCCGGCATCGTCACCAGCGTGGTGGAGGAGTGCCGGATCACGCTCGACCAGCGGCACCTCGACGGCGTGGCGCTTCACCAGATGTTGGCGGAGGCGAAGGCGGCGAGTGAGCGATTCGCGAGCGAAGGCAATGTGCGCGTGACGTGGGAGCGGCTGTGGGGGATTGAGCCGATTCCGTTTCGCCCGGAGCTGATCGGTTTCTGTGACGCAGCGATCAAGGAAACCTGCGCGGTCTCCCACCGGTTGCCCTCGGGGCCGCTTCACGACGCGGCCGAGGTGGCCCGGGCGGGCGTGCCGACCGTGATGATGTTTGTGCAGAGCCTGCACGGCATCAGTCACAACAAAATCGAAGACACCAAGGAGGAACACCTCGCGCAGTGCGTTGTCGCGTTTGATCGATTGGCGGAAAAGACCATCGCTTGGATCGCCCGCGACTAAGCAAAGGTTGGCTCGATCCGCGAGGTTGACGAGTGGTAAGGCCTAGATTCAGCAGTTGGAATTGAACCACTGAGTCACAGAGGGCACAGAGAAAACAGCTTATGAGAAGCAAGGTGGGGTGGCGATGACTCACCTTCCGGGTGGAATGCCTTTCCCGCTAATCTTTTGAGACTTCCTCTGTGTTCTCCGTGCCTCCGTGGTTTAACTGCGCTTTTGGGGTGAGTGTTACTCTGTGAGGCTCACGGTCATGGTTTCGCTGAGTCCCAGAGTGAGTGTAACCTAATAGGTTACAATGGGGACTGCCCATTTTTTGCGGGGAACAGCACAAAGCAATTTTAGCTGAGCGTTGACCGCAAGGCGCGGGCTTCGGCGAGCAATTCGTGAGCGGCGGTGAGAGCGTCGGAGGGTGAGCTGGATTCACTCCGTGCGACGAACGTCTCTGCCGCTTCGACTTGGGTGTCTTGATCGTCGGGTTCGCCGAGACCGGCTTCCCGGAATCTCCGGAGCCGTCGGAGTATCAAGTCACGCACCTCTTCCGCATTCTCGACACTGTGAAAGATCCCCATGTGCAGGGAGTCGGTGAGATTTTCATGGTCCTTATGGCCGCCTCCGCCGCCGGCGGATTGCACGCGCACGTCGGCGATGCCGAGAAGGCGTTGGAGCGGCCCCTGGCGCACTTCCACTTGTTGGAGATTTGCAAAACTCATGGTTGATTCCCGGACCGAAAACAGCCCGGTGCGAATCCGCAGGCTGCGATCAGTGACGATATACCAGTGTTGCTCGAACTCGAGTCGCACAGCGGCGAAACTGAACGGGATTTGGGCAATGAACAGCAGCATGGCGCCGTATTCGAAGATGTGCAGCAGCGGGATAATCCACGTCGGCCAGCGCGCCAGCATGCGCACGAAGCCATTATTGCCCCGGCGTTGGGATTTGCTGCGCTTTTTGGCCGCTACGGTCGGCTGCGGTTCGGCCTCGGCGGCCGTCGGGGTAGCTTCAGGGGGCGGCGTGGCCTCGGCGGTGATCTGCTGGCGCTGTGTATTCTTCACGACGGTCGAGCGGATTTCATCCGCCTCCGTGATGAGGAAATTCAACATGAAAAACGAAAACGCGATGCCGCCGGCGGCACTGATTTGGGTGAAGACCCAGCGAATCACGCGCAGCTTATAGTAGTTGCGACCTGCGCGGAAGATGCGGATGGATCCGGGCGCACCCGACGGTGGTTCCGGCTCGTGCGGCACGCGGGCGAGGCGCAGCACTTGCTGACTAAACCAGCTAAACATCGCCCCGGTCTCCCGATGGCGAGTTGCGGGCTGCCAGCGCGAGCCGGGTGGCGCGCAACTCGTGAGCGACCTCGCGCAGGGCCGCCGCCAATTCACCCTCGTTGGTCGTGGCTGTCGGCGCGACGTTGCCCGTGCCGCTCGTTGCCGAGTGAATCCCGTGATCCTTCACACCGCGCATCTTCAAATACAGGAAATCACGGACGGCTTCGAACTCCTTGATGCCTTCGAGGGTCATTTCCGCGCCGGAGTTGCCGCTGGCGGTTTGGACCATGATCTTGGCGAGACCGAGCCAGCGTTCGACGATGTTTGACTTGAGATGAATGTCTTGGATGCGCGCGTAGTTGATGATGACTTCGCGTCGAAATAGAATACCCCACCGCATTGAGATTCCCTCGTCGGTGAACCGATAGCGCAGGGTGTGGTAGCGGAACCACGCGGGCAGAATCAAAAAGGGCAAAGCGGGAGGGAAGGCGCAGCAGCTGACGAGATAATATTTCCAGAGATCGGCATGCGGCCGCTCGATGGACAAAATCGCGGCGTCGTGAGGAGGCGGGTTCACGGCAGCGATAGATGACAGCTTTCACGTGCGCGACAATCACGCAGGTGCGGACGGTCGGGAAACGGGGCGAACGGCCACCAACTCAGACGGCGTATTCGGCCCAGCTGGAACTCGTCTCGGTGACGCGCACCCTCTCCACGCGCACGCTCGGCAGAATGGCGTAGGAGGCCGGGGGCGTCGCAGTTTCGCGCGCCAAGCGGATCGTGAACTCGTCGAAAATCGCCTTTGCCATCACTTCACTGGTCGGATCGGTGTCCTGAAAGGCGATGACGCGTTCGCCGTAGGTCTGGGTGAGGGCGGCGAAATTGGGATCGGCGGTGTTGACCGCGAGGGCGTGGTCCCAGCGATCAAGGAAAGCGGCCAGCAATCGTTTCACGGCCTTGAAATCGCACACCATGTCGTTCGCATCGAGTTCATCGGCGGCGAGCACCACCTCGACCTTGCGGCTGTGGCCGTGTGGGAAGCGGCATTTCTCCGGATGCTTGCTCAGCAAGTGGCCGCTCTCGATCTCAAAGGTCTTGCCGATCCGGAAGGGCATGTCGTCAGACCACTTTGGAGAAACCGGTGCGCTGCTTAGAAAGATGCGCATCGAAACGCATCGCGATGATGCGGACGAAGAGTCGGCCGAGGGGAGTGATTTCGATTCCGTTTCCGCGCCGGGTCAGAAGGCCGTCTGTCTCCAAATCGCCGAGACCGCCAAGCTCGGCGGCAAAAGTGGAGGCGAAATCGAGCCCGAGTTGTCGCGAAAGGCGGGGAAAGCCGATGCTGCGGGCGCACATGATGTCCGTGATGATCGTGCGACGGCGCTTGTCGTCCTCGGTCAGCAGGTAGCCCCGCTCAATCGGCAGGCGACCAGCGGTGATGGCATCGGCGTATTCGGGCAAATCCTTGTAGTTTTGCCGGAACGAGCCGTCGGTTTGCGAAATGGACGACATGCCGAATCCGTAGAGCGAGGCACCGGCGCGGGTCGTGTAGCCTTGGAAATTGCGGTGAAGCGTGCCCTCGGCGAAGGCGACCGCAAGTTCGTCTTCCGGGCGGGCGAAGTGATCCATGCCAACCTGCGCGTATCCGGCGGCGACCAGCCGTTGGGTCGCAGTCGAGAGCATCGCGAGTTTCTCCTCGGTGGTCGGGAGTTGCTGGCGGTCATCAAAAATCTTCTGCGCGGGCTTGATCCACGGCACATGCGCGTAGCTGAACACCGCGAGCCGATCCGGGTTGAGCGCGATGACCTCGTCGAGAGACTTGGCGAACGAAGCGTTGGTTTGCAGCGGCAGTCCGTAGATGAGGTCGATGCTGACGGATTGGTAACCAGCCTCGCGCAGCCAATCGACGGCCTGCTTGGTCATTGCCAACGGCTGCCAACGGTGGATCGCCACCTGCACTTCCGGGTTGGTATCCTGCACGCCGAGTGAGGCGCGGTTGCAACCGAGGCGGCGGAACGCATCGACGTGTTCCTTGGTCAGGCGGCGCGGATCGATTTCCACCGAGATTTCTGCATCGGTCGAGAAAGTGAAGATGCCATGGATGGCCTGGGCGAGCCGGTCGATCTCGGCCGGGGGCAGGAAAGTCGGCGTGCCGCCGCCGAAATGCAACTGCGTGACGGGCCGGCGCGTGTCGAGGAGGGGCGCGGTCAGTTCGAGTTCCTTGATCAGGAGATCGACGTATTCGCTGGCCGAGGCGAGGCGACGGGTGATGACCGTGTTGCAGCCGCAATACCAACAGAGCGACTCGCAGAACGGGAGGTGGAAATACAGCGAGAACGGGGTCGAGCCATCCGCGTTGTCGCGTTTGACCTCGGTCAGCAACGCCGTCCGGTCGATCGCATCCGAAAATTGGGGCGCGGTCGGGTAGGACGTGTAGCGGGGTCCGGGTATGTTGTATTTGCGAACCAGCTCGAGGGCGGGTTCGACAGCAGGAGAGACGGTGCAGCGTGGAGACACCATGATGGGGCTAAGGATAACCGAACCGGGGGCTCCGGGCTGCGCGGATATTGCGCAATCTCGGGCGGAAGTTGACGGGTAGGAAAGGGGACTGTGACCGGTGCCAGTTGAACTGCCGCACCGGGATTAACCATCGCCATCTGCGGCAATGGCGAGAGGGCCGGCTTCATCGAGCGAAAAGACGCCGCGATTGGCAGGGTCACTGAGGCTCACGGCGCTGGATCTAATCCAGCGAATCTGCTGCGAAAGGTTTTGGGCCGCTCCCTGCCTGAATTCTTTCGCCCAGAGCGTAGTTTGGGCAAACATTTTGTCATAATTCCCGCTGGGGAACAATAGTCTTGAACGGTCTTGGAGTTGGAGGGAAACAGCATCACGCGAAGACGCCTTCGGCCAGACGGATTCTGCCCCCATCCCCGTGTCACTCCAACCGACCATTCCACCGCGCCCGCAGCACGAGGCGATTTTGTCCCGGGACGCGCTCGATTTTGTGGGCGACCTCGTGCAGCGCTTCGGCCCCCGCATCGCGGCCCTGCTCGCCGACAGGCGTGAGCGGCAGAAAACATTCGATGCCGGCGCCCGCCCGGATTTTCTGGTCGAGACCCGCGCGATTCGCGAAGGCGAGTGGCAGGTTGCGCCGCTGCCGGCGGACTTGCTGGACCGCCGCGTGGAAATCACCGGGCCCGTCGAGCGCAAGATGATCATCAACGCGCTCAACTCGGGCGCGAAGGTCTTCATGGCCGACTTCGAGGACTCCAACAGTCCGACGTGGGACAACCTCATCGACGGCCAGATCAATCTCCGCGATGCCGTCCGACGGGCCATCACATTTTCCGCCCCGGAAACCGGAAAATCCTACGCGCTCGCGGGAAACCCCGCCGTCCTCTTCGTCCGTCCGCGCGGGCTGCATCTGCCGGAAGCGCATCTCCTGCTTGAGGGCTCACCGGTCCCGGGCTGTCTGGTCGATTTCGGCCTCTTCTTCTATCACAACGCCCGCGAGCTGCTCGCGCGCGGCACCGGCCCGTATTTTTACCTGCCGAAGCTCGAAAACCACCGCGAGGCGCGTCTCTGGAACGATGTGTTCGTGCACGCCCAGTCGGCGCTCGGCGTGCCGCGCGGCTCGATCAAGGCGACCGTCCTGATCGAGACGCTGCCAGCGGCATTTGAGATGGACGAGATCCTCCACGAGCTGCGCGAGCACTCGGCCGGCCTGAACTGCGGCCGCTGGGATTATATTTTCAGCTTCATCAAGAAACTGCGCTCCGACCCGGCGTTCGTCCTGCCCGACCGGGCGCAGGTCGGCATGGACCGCGCCTTCCTGCACGCCTACTCGCTGTTGCTCATCCGCACCTGCCACAGGCGCGGCGTGCATGCCATGGGCGGCATGGCCGCGCAGATCCCGATCAAGAACGACCCGGCGGCCAGCGCCGCCGCCCTCGCCAAAGTCCGCGCCGACAAACTCCGCGAGGTTGGTGACGGGCACGACGGCACATGGGTGGCCCACCCCGGCCTCGTGCCGGTGGCATTGGGGATTTTCGACGAGCACATGAAGGGCCCCAACCAAATCTCGCGGACACGCGACGACGTGCGGGTGACTGCGGCCGACTTGATCGAGACCCACACCGGCACGCGCACCGAGGCCGGCCTGCGGCTCAACGTCCGCGTGGGCATCCAATACATCGAGGCCTGGCTGCTCGGGAACGGTTGCGTGCCACTCTACAACCTGATGGAGGACGCCGCCACCGCCGAGATTTCGCGGGCGCAAGTCTGGCAGTGGATCCGGCACCGCGCGACGCTCGCGGGAGGCGCCGGGGTCACCCGCGCACTGGTCGGGACCGTGGTGGCGGAAGAGATGGAGACAATCCTCTCCGAGGTGGGTGACGAGCGCTTCCGCGCGGGCCGCTACTCCGAGGCGCGCGATCTTTTTCTCGGGCAGGTGACCGCTCCCGACTTCGAGGAATTCCTGACCCTTTCCGCCTATCCCATGCTCAAAAACTGACGCACCCCAATGACCGCAGCCCAAGCACCCGGTTCCCGCCCCGCCGTTCCCGCCTCGCGTTTCGAGGGAATCAGCCGCCCCTACACGGAGGCCGACGTCGCCCGCCTGCGCGGCTCCTACACCATCGAGCACTCGATCGCGCGCCTCGGCGCCGAGCGTCTCTGGCAGTTGATGACGACGACAGACTATGTGAACGCGCTCGGCGCGCTCACGGGCAACCAGGCCGTTCAAATGGTCAAGGCCGGCCTGAAGGCCATCTACCTGTCGGGCTGGCAGGTGGCCGCCGATGCCAACAGCGCGGGCCAGATGTATCCCGACCAGTCGCTCTATCCGGTCGATTCCGTCCCGGCGGTGGCGGAGCGGATCAACAACGCGCTGCTGCGGGCCGACCAGATCGAGCACGCTGAGGGCGCGAAGGACGGTCCGCACTGGCTGGCGCCGATCGTGGCGGATGCCGAGGCCGGTTTCGGCGGAGCGCTCAACGCGTTCGAACTGATGAAGGCAATGATCCGCGCCGGCGCCGCCGGTGTGCACTTCGAGGACCAACTGGCCTCGGAGAAAAAATGCGGCCACTTGGGCGGGAAGGTCCTCGTCCCGGTCAGCGCGTTCATCCGCACGCTCATCGCGGCGCGTCTCGCCGCCGACATCATGGGCACGCCCACGATCCTCGTCGCCCGCACCGACGCCCAGAGCGCGACGCTGCTGACGTCGGACATCGACGAGGCGGACCGGCCGTTCATCCTCGACGGCGAGCGGACGATGGAGGGGTTTTTCCGGATCAGGAACGGCAACGACTACACGCTGGCGCGCGGGCTCGCTTACGCGCCCTACGCCGACCTGATCTGGTGCGAGACCTCGACGCCGGATCTCGCGCAGGCGAAGGAGTTCGCCGATGGCATTCGGGGCAAATTTCCCGGCAAGATGCTCGCCTATAATTGCTCGCCGTCGTTCAACTGGAAAAAACATCTGGACGACGCGACCATCGCCAGGTTCCAGCGCGAACTTGGCGCCATGGGCTACAAATTCCAGTTCGTGACACTGGCGGGCTTCCACGCGCTCAACCACTCGATGTTCAATCTGGCCAGCGGCTATCGCGACCACGGCATGTCGGCCTACTCGCGGTTGCAGGAGGCCGAGTTTGCGTCGGAGAAGGACGGCTACTCGGCCACCAAGCACCAGCGCGAGGTCGGCACCGGCTACTTTGACGCCGTTACGCAGGTGATCTCCGGCGGCCAGGCCTCAACCACTGCGCTCAAGGGTTCGACTGAGGCGGCCCAGTTTCATTAGAGTGTTTCTTCAGATGGCAGGGCGGAGCGGCTCGCTCCGCCGCGGCGCACCGAGCCGGTGCGCCCTACCCGTGCTACCGTGCGAAACTTGGGCGCCGGTTTCAATCTGAGAATTGAGTTTGAAGACACGCCCCAGTCCCCCGATCAGCCTGCGAAGAATTTCTGGATCCGCTGTAACGACACGATCAGACGCTCGATTTCATCCTCGGTATTATAGAAGTAGAAACTGGCGCGGGAGGTGGACATGAGGCCGAGCTTGCGCATGAGCGGCTGGTTGCAGTGGTGCCCGCCCCGCAACGCGATGCCGTCGCGGTCGGCCAAGGTCACGACGTCGTGGGCATGCGCCCCGGGGATGGCGAAACTCACGACGCCGCTGCGGTGGTGCGCGGGGCCGAGCACACGGATGCCGGGGATTTCCGCTTGGATCCGCTGGTAGGCGAGGGCGGCGAGCTTCTCGTCGTGTTGGGCAATGGCCTCGCGACCGAGCTCGTCGAGGTAATCCATGGCGCGGGCCAGGGCGATGGCGTCGGCGATGTTGGGCGTGCCGGCCTCGAATTTTTGCGGTGCCGGGGCCCACTTGCTTTCAAAAAAGTCGACGGAGGAAATCATGGAGCCGCCTCCGCGGTAGGGCGGCATGGCTTGGAGCAGCGCCTCGCGACCGTAGAGAATGCCGATGCCGGTGGGGCCGCACATCTTGTGACCGGAGACGACAAGGAAGTCGCAATCCATCGCGCGCACGTCGAGCGGCATGTGGCCGGCGCTTTGGGCGGCATCGACGAGTGTCAGGGCACCGATTTTTTTCGCCGCGGCGCAAAGTTCGGCGGCAGGATTGATTACGCCCAACGTATTTGAAACATGCGTGAAGGCGAAAAGCTTCACGTCGGGAGTGAGCACCCCGGGCAGTTTGCTGAGGTCGAGCAGACCGGTGTCGCCCGCGACGATGGGCAAGAAACGCAACGTGGCGCCGGTGCGACGGGCGAGGAGTTGCCAGGGCACGAGGTTTGAGTGGTGCTCCATCTCGGTGAGCAGGATCACGTCGCCGGCCTTCAGGTGTTCGTCGCCCCAGGCGTTGGCTACGAGGTTGATGCCGTCGGTGGTGCCGGCGATGAATACGATCTCGGAGGAGGAGGCGGCGTTGAGGAATTCGGCGCTGCGCTCACGGGCGGCCTCGTAGGCGAAGGTGGCGCGCATGGAGAGCGCGTGAATGCCCCGGTGCACATTTGCGTTATACTCGCGGTAATAGGTGCTGAGGGCATCGATCACGCATTGCGGCTTCTGCGACGTGGCGGCGTTGTCGAGATAGAGCAGCGGCTTGCCGTTGATCTGCTGATTCAGAATAGGGAAATCGGCACGGATGGTTTTCCAGGCGGGAGACATCGAAAAGGTCCGGTTGGCGGGGAGTGAGAAGCGGCGTGAGAAGTGCGGGTCGGGATCCAAGCCCGACGGATCGGGGGAAGCCCCGATCCACAGAAAATTCTCAGTCGCTGCCTTTCTCGGTGGTGATGGGTTGGGCGTCGCCTTTGGCGGCGTTGATCGCGGCGTGCCAACTGAGGGTGGCGCACTTGATTCGGGCGGGAAATTGATGGACGCCCGCGAGCGCGCTGAGATCGGAAAGCTCGTCGTCCTTCACGTCACCGGTGGTGATGAGTTTGATGACGTTGCCGGTGATGGCCTCGGCGTCGGCGACGGTTCTGCCCTTGAGGTTGAGCGTCATGAGCGAGGCGGAGGCCTGCGAGATCGCGCAGCCGCTGCCTTGGAAGCTGATGTCTGCGATCCGGTCGCCTTCGAGCTGCACATAAACGGTGACTTCGTCGCCGCAGAGCGGATTGTTGCCGGAACCGACGCGATTGGCGGTGGGCAGGACCTGATAATTCCGCGGGCGGCGATTATGGTCGAGTATGACGGATTGGTAGAGGTCGGTAAGGTCGTGCATCGTCCGGCGGCGTGGAAAAGCGACGCTAGGCGGTGCGTCCGGTTTGGCAAACAGACTTTCCGTCAACAAGCCCTCCAAGAGTCCGGGATCATGGGAATTCGCTCAGGACTGTGCTTTGTCAGGAGAGGAAAGGGCATCGAGCATGCGCGCAATCAGGCGGCGCGCCCGGATCACGCCGACGAGGCGCAGGTTCTGGCGGTCGGCAACGACCGGGAGGGTCTTGTAGCCGTGTTCCCGAAAGGCGGAGGCCGCCACGATGGCGGTGTCCGCTTCGGTCAGCGTCACGGGATTCTTTGTCATGAATTCGCTGACCGGCGTGTCTGGAGGCTGGCTGTCGCCCTGGACGCGCAGGAGATCGGTGCTGGTGATCATTCCCTCCAAACGGCCTTCGGCGGACGCGACGTAGAGTGCGGCCGTGGAACTGGAGGCGAAGAGTCGCGTGATTGTCTGTAATGTTGCGCTGGGTTCGAGCAGTGGCTCCGGCGCGGCTTCAATGAAATCACGCAAGGCGAAGCCGCGCAGGGCAGCGAGAGCCTCGGGCCGCTCCTGCCAGAACGTCCTTGATCGACGCATGATCGCTGCCGCGAGGGCGGTGCGCAGCGGCGCGAGCGACTTGGAAATGGTGGAGAAGACCTCGCGACCCATCACGACGACTTCCACCACGGTGCGGGCGCGCACGGAAGCGGTGCGCGGCTGGTGGTTGATCAAGGCTTGTTCACCAAAGAAATTGCCGGCGCAGAGGGTGGCGATCACTTCGCCGTCGGGGCGATCGGCCGTGGCGCGCAGAATTTCCACTTCGCCCTTCTCGATGACATAGAAATTGGTCGGTGGATCGCCTTGCGCGATGATGAGGTCGCCCGGTTCGTAGTGGGCGCGCGTCACCCGGTCGGTCGTTTCGGTGCGGATATGGGCGAGGTCGCGGGGAAACAGCAGCAGCCACGCCCAGTCGGCACCGACGTGAATGCGGCGTCCCCACGAGGGCAGTTTGAACAAATAGACGCCGCGCCAGACGAACCAGGCCAGGAAACCGCTGAGGCGAAGACCGAACATCTCCGCGACCGCGCGGTGTCCGCCAATCGAACAGAGCTGGCCGAGAACCCGGAACGAAAAGGGCCGGGTGGGGATTCCCCGCAACGCACGCGCGATGTTTTCCGCGCATTGTCCGCCCTGCCGCTCGGCAAATTGACCGGTGGGAGGCGACGGCCGGCCGTCGTGGGCATTCATGATCACCGCGCAATCGCCGACGGCCCACGCATTGGTCCGTCCCCGGAGAAGCATGCTCGATTCGGTCAGCAGCCGGCCTCGCTCGCGCGGAGCATCCATGCACTCGACCATCGGGGCGGTTGTGCTGCCAATGGTGCAGACGATGGTGCCGCCGCGGACGAAGCCATCCGCCAGCCCCACGCCTTCGCCGGTGGCGAGAGTCACGCGGGCATTGAGGCGCATCGTCACCCCGGCTTGTTGCATTTTCTCGCGCGCAAACTCGCGGAGTTGAGGGCTGATCTCGGGCAACAACTGGTCGCGCGAATGAATCAACGTGACGGCGACATCCTCGGCGCGCAGATGATGAAAGAAGCGCAAACTGCCGCGGACGAGGTCGTTGATCTCTCCAGCCGCCTCGACGCCACTGTAGCCGCCACCGACGACAATGAACGAGAGCAGCCAGCGGCTGCGTTCGCGGTCGTCGCAGACTTCGGCGCATTCCAATTGCTGCAGCACTTGCGTGCGCAACACCGCGGCATCGCCGACGGTCTTGAGCGGAAAAGCATGGTCGGCCATGCCCGGCACCACGTTGAGATTGGAAATGTTGCCGCAGGCGATGACGACGTGGTCGTAGGCGAGGCGGGCGTTTTTGCCGTCATGCGCTTCGTATTCGACCTCGTTGCCGTCCAAATCGACATGGTGCACGACTTCGGTGCGACAAATGACGCCCGGCAGCATCTGCCGGAGCGGCACGATGACGTCCTGCAGATTGAGCGATGAGCCGACCGCGTCCGCCAACAAGGGGCTGAAGACGAGGTGGTTCTCCTGGTTGAAGAGGACGATTTCGGCGTCGTGGCTGCCGAGGCGCCGGCGCAAGGTTTGGGCGCACTTCACCCCCGCGAAGCCGCCGCCGATGATAACGATGCGTTTGCGTAACATGACGGGCGGAGGGTCACGCTCAGTCTGCGCCGCCGCCGGGGAATGGCAATGCGGGCGTTTGGCCGCCGCCGGACGCGTTTTTGCCGCGCAAAGGGCGGGGTCGCAGGGGTAAAATTCCGGGATTCGGAATTTCCGTTGACCGCAGAGAGGGGAGCACGCTTTATTCGCCCTCCTTTGTAACCTGGAGAGGTGGCAGAGTGGTCGATTGCGCGTGCTTGGAAAGCACGTGTAGGCGCAAGCCTACCGGGGGTTCGAATCCCC
>CAMTVF010000108.1:0-1882 GCA_947085115.1 uncultured Opitutaceae bacterium
CGGTGATCAAGGTGCGCCTGCATAACAGGTCTGAGCACCACTGACGCTCATGCAGACCGACACCGGCCTGAACATCCCACCTTCAGCGATGGGGCGTTTTAACTGGCGTCGTGGGGAGGTCTAACTGTCGCCGTGCGGTCCTGCTGCAAGCGTTCGCCGGGGCGATCGTCGCCACCATCCTTTCCCTGTCCACCGCGATCTATGTCCAGAAGATCGTGGACAATGTGATCGTGGACGGGAACCGCAACCTGCTCACGCTGCTGGGCGTGTCGATGCTGGTGGTGCTGGTTTTCCGGCTGGTGCTCGGGTGGTTCCAAACCCGGCTCATGCTTCGGATGGCGCAGCAAATCGATGCTACCCTCATCCTCGGGTATTACCGCCACCTGATGCGGCTGCCGCAGCCGTTCTTCGACACGATGCGGGTCGGCGAGATCACCTCGCGCGTGGGCGATGCGGTCAAGATCCGGAATTTCCTCAACGGCACGTTCCTCAGCCTGCTGCTGCAACCGCTGATCCTGCTCTTCGCCTTCGCGGCGATGTTCTTCTACTCGTGGAAACTGGCGCTGCTTTCGCTGGCCTTGGTGCCGCTCAACCTCCTCGTCTATTTCGCGGCCGACTGGCTGAACAAGAAATACCAGCGCCTGATCATCGAGCGCGGCGCGGATTTCGATGCGCAGTTGGTCGAGTCGCTCCACGCGCAGCCGGTCATCCGGGCGTTCCGGCTTGAGGAGCCGATGGGGCTGCGCACGGAATCCCGGCTCGTGCGGCTGCTCCGACCGGTGTGGACCGCGGCCAATGGGGGACTCGTGGTCAGTTCGGCGGCGGGCTTCATCACCCAGGCTTACACCATCGTCTTGCTGTGGATCGGCGCGGCCCAGGTGCTGCAGGCAAACCTCACTCCCGGCCAACTGATGTCGTGCTACGCCCTGGCGGGCTGCCTCACCGGTCCCATCTCCGCCTTGGTCGGCATGAACGCCGCCATCCGGGAGGCCCTCGTCGCCACGGACCGCCTGTATGAAATCATCGACCTGGAATGCGAGAAAGACACAGGCACGATGGAGCTGACGCCGGACTTGCTCGGTGATATCCGCCTCGAAGGCGTCACCTTCAAGTATCCCGGACGCCTGCCGGTGCTGCGTGACCTCACGCTGACCATTCCCGCCGGAAAAATCACCGCGCTCGTCGGCGAATCGGGCTGTGGCAAGAGCACGCTGCTCGCTCTGCTCCGCCGCCTGTATGTGCCGGAGGCCGGCAAGATATTCATCGGCGCCACGGATATCCAATACGTCAGCCTGGCCAATGTGCGGAAGATGGTGGCGGTGGTGCCGCAGCAGACGCACCTGCTCTCCGGCACGGTGTTGGAGAATCTGACTCCAGGTGACTACCAGCCCGACATGCCGCGCCTGCTGCAGATTTGCCGGGAGGTCGGCATTCTCGACTTCATTGAGTCACTCCCGCAGGGGTTTCTCACGCCGGTGACGGAAAACGGCGGCAACCTCTCCGGCGGGCAAAGGCAGCGTTTCGCCATCGCCCGCGCTCTCTACACCGAGGCCCCGGTCCTGCTCTTTGACGAACCCAGCTCGGCGCTCGATCTGCGGGCCGAGCACAGCCTGATGGAGCTGCTCCTCCGCCTCCGCGATCAGGGGCGGACGATCGTCGTCTCCGCCCACACCGAGCGGCTGCTCGAAGCCGCCGATCAGGTGATCGAGATCGCCGGGGGCCGGGCGATTCCGGCCTCCGGGATCAACGGAATGGCGCCGGCGCAAGCCAGGACGGCGCACATGGATGCGCCCCGCCTCAACTGGAGCCCGCATGGCGGAACCTAATCACTTTCGCGCAACTGCTTGCCGTATTCCGGCAATCAGGTAAACCGCGCGGGAAA
>CAMTVF010000109.1:0-20298 GCA_947085115.1 uncultured Opitutaceae bacterium
ACACGCCACCCCTAACGATTCTCGTTAGATTCTCGCTACGCCACCACTCAGCCACCACTCGACCACCCACCACTCGACCACCACTACATTTGCCGTTCCGGATTTCAGGCACTGGCCTTCGCAGCAGATCGAGGAAACGAACTTAATGGAGTCGGACGTTTTCTTGCGGAATTGAGTTTGCGGATTTGACGATGCGGGAAGATGCGCTATTTTACGGCAACGCGTTAGAACGCCTTACCCGCCCCATGAATGGGGACCGATAGTCGCCTGACCAGGCCGGGATCGCCTGCAGGCCGCGGCCGTATCAACGGCGCGCCGAGATCCACGATAGATCAACCCCATTCAGCCATGGCTTTTCCCATTCATTCACCGCGTCCCTCTGCGTCAGCCGACCCCGAGGGGCACCTGCTTCTCACCCTCAATCAAGCCGCCCAGTCGCTGGCGATTTCGAAGCGCACGCTCGAGCGATTGATCGCCGGCGGCGTCTTCCCCGTGCCCCTGAAGATCGGCCGTTCATCGCGCGTTTCGCGTGAGGACATCAGCAACTATCTCGAACAACTCCGCCGCGCCCGCAGCGACAAACTAGGCACGTCATGATCTCGTTTCTTTTTCAGCATTCCCGTCGTGGTGAGAAATCTCGCCTCTGGTCGGCCCGCATCCGGCTCGACGAGTGGCCGAAGAGCCGGACCTTTCCCCTTCATGTGACGGACAAGCGCGTAGCCGACCAAAAGCTGCGCGACCTGGTGAGCGAGCTAGAGCGCGAAACCCATGGTGTGGGCATACCCCGACCAACGCGTGAGGCTTGGCGCACGCCCTTGACGACGCATCATGCGGCGTTCCTCAAGGCTGGTGAAGCCGCCAAATTGTCGGCGAGAACGCTGATCAAATACCGTTTCAGCCTGCCGCTGCTCTTCACACGATGCAAGTGGACCACGATTCGCGATGTCACCCCCGCGTCCTTTACAAAATGGCGCGATGCCAGTGGTCTGGCTCCCAAGTCGGTCAACGATCTGTTGGGCAGCATGCGCACCTTCCTGCTGTGGATGAAACGCGAGCGACTGATCCTGGTCGATCCGCTGGCCGACGTGCGCAAGGTGGCCAATCCGGACGTTGGCAGCTTCCGGCGGGCGCTGTCGGTCGACGATGTCCGACGGCTTCTTGAGAAATCCCCCACCCACCGAGCGCGGGTCTACCTGACGATGATCTATACCGGCCTGCGCCGGAGCGAACTAAACGGCCTGAAGTGGGGCGACTTTGATTTTGCGGCCCAGACGCCGCAGCTGAAAGTCCCTTCGTCACTCTCCAAGAACCGGAAGGAGTCGACCCATTATCTCCGGCCGGAAGTGGTTGAAACCGTCCAGGGTATGCGGCCGAAATGGGCCAAGCCCGAGCACTTCGTGTTTCGCGGCCTGATTCCACGCGTGCAGACCTTCATGAAGGACCTGGAAGCGGCCGAAATCCCCTTCAAGGACGCCCGGGGGCGCCGGGTGGACATCCACGCCCTCCGGAAAACCTTTGGCACCTTGCTGGCCTCCAGCGGGGTTTCTCCTCGGGTCGCAATGGAGCTGATGCGGCACAGCGATATGAAGCTGACCATGGGCGTTTACACGGACGTGGCGCAGCTGCCGATCATCCAGGAGACGGCGCGGTTGCCTTCGTTCCAAATCCCGGCCAAAAGCGCGCAAAGAGGCAAAAACTCTTCGCAACCCAACACACACATAGGCACACAAAGGTGTGCACAAACAGGGGTCGCGGCGGGTCGCGAGCCGTCATCGCCTGTCGCGAATATGTGCAATGCACACCTTCGTAACTCCACTGCAGATGACGTTTTAGGGCACAAAAAAGCGCCCAGTGACATCACTGGACGCTTTCCCAAATTGGAGCGGGAGAAGAGACTCGAACTCTCGACGTCCACCTTGGCAAGGTGGTGCTCTACCAACTGAGCTACTCCCGCGAGAGATGGCGGAGTATTGGGCGGGTCAATTGGCCGTCAACTGGAATTTTTTCTACTTTGCCACTGCCTTTATTAGGGGCATTTTCGTGCCCAGACTGGCATGCTTCCCGCAAGCCGTCCCCTACCGTGAACCGTCCGCAACACCTCGCACCCTTCATCCCTGCCGTCAACGCCGACGAGATTTCCGCGCATTTCAACCTCCTGCCGGACCGCTATTTTGCGCAAACGGGCGAAACCGACGTCGCGTTGCACCTGACCATGGTCAACCAGCTTCTGCGCAACATTTCCGGGGTGGACTCCCTCGGGTCCTTGCGCCCGGTGATCGAGTGGCGCGACGAGCCGGAACGCGGGTGCCACTCGGTCCATATCGTCACCTGGGATCGCGGGGGCCTGTTCTACAAACTCGCCGGCGCGCTCAGCGTCGCGGGCTTCAACATCCTTACGGCCCGGATCACGACGCGCACCGACCATATTGCGATCGACAGTTTCGAAGTGGCGGCACCCGAACAAAACACCGAGAGCTCGCGCACGGTATTTGCCCGGGCCGTGGAAAGCGCCCTGGTGGCCAATCAAGACCTCGGCGCGGCGATCACCGCGCAGGCCGGACATTTTTCGGTCGGCGACTCGGGTCGCGCGCCCTCTGTGGAGGCGTATTTGGAGATTTCGCATCCTCGCGTGATCATCGAAGTGCATGCACCCGACCGCTTCGGTCTGCTTTACCGCGTCGGTCGCGTGATGGCGGAGAACGGCTTCAGCCTCACGGCGGCGCGTGTTCACACGGAGCGCGGCCTGGCGTATGATCAATTTGACCTCGATCCGTCGGATGACCGCCCGGTGGACGTGCCGCGCCTGACGCTGCTGCGGGACGAACTGCTGCGCGCGATCGCTGCGGCCAGTTAGAATTCGCTCCCCAACGAGCCGCAATGCCTTCATCTCTTCTGGCTGAGATGCCCGATTCCGTTTCCAGCCGCGAACTTGAGGTGCTTTACCGCATTGCGGCCCTGGCCTCCAGTGATGGTGATGCCCGCACGGCCGAAACGGCCGTGCTCGCCGCCCTCTTGGAATTCTACGGCGCGGCGAGCGGGTCGTTGTCGCTGCTAAATCCCCACACGGGCTACCTCGAAATCGCCTCGCAACAGGGCCTGCCGCCCGACACCGGCAATTTCGCGCTCAAACTCGGGCAGGGCATCACGGGATGGGTCACGTTGCAGGGCAAACCGCTCTTGGTGCCCGACGTGCATTCCGACCCGCGCTACATCGCGGCGCGCGCGGCGGTGCGTTGCGAAATCGCCGCTCCCCTCCTCCATCGCGGTCAAGCTGTGGGAGTCATCAACATCGATGCCGACCAGCCCAACGCGTTTACCGAGGTTGATCTGCAGAACCTCGTGCGGTTTTCCGACGAGGCCAGCCGCATGCTCCACCGCCGGTGGCAGCTGGAGCGCTTGCAGGGAGAGTCCGCGCAGCTCGAAACGCTCGTCGAACTCGGCCACTCGCTGGTCGCCCGCCTCGAGGAAGGCGACCTGCTCGCGACCCTTACGCGCAGTGGCCGCAGTTTGTTCGATGCCCGGCTCTGCACGTTGCACGCCTGCGACCCGTCGCAAAACATGTTCGAGCTCCAAGCCTGGAGCAGTGAACTCGATTTCGTCGACAGTTCGCTCGGGCGCGAACCCTTTGCCGCGACGCATTCCGTGCTTGCGACGGCCCTGCGGGTCGGTCGCGTGGTCGAGTTTCAGGATTTGAACGGCACGGGCGGCCTCGGCGCCATCGATCTGCCGGCCGACTCCGGCATCTGCTCGCTGCTCGCAGCACCGCTGCTGGTCGACGGGGCGCCCGCCGGAGTGCTCGCCGTCTACACGGCGCATCCGCACCGGTTCTCCGACGCGCAAAAGCGCCTGCTGGCCGCCTTGGCGAGCTTCGCCGCGGTCGCCCTGCACAACGCGCGGCTTTACGCACGGGTCTTTCAATCCGAGGAATCGCTGCGCAAGAATCAAACGCTCACCACGCTCGGCCTGCTCGCCGCCGAGATCGCGCACGAGATCCGCAATCCGCTCACGGTGATCAAACTGCTCCACGGCACGCTCGGCATGGATTTCCCCGAGGACGATCCCCGGCGGCGCGATCTCGAGGTCATCACCGAAAAAATCGAACAACTGGAGGGTATCGTCGCCCGCGTGCTGTCGTTTGCGCGCGCCCCGTCCGCACTGCACTCGCGTTGGCCGCTGGCCACAGTGCTCGAGGATACGCTGCACTTGCTGCGGGCCAAGTTCTCGCAATCTGCGGTGCAATTGCGCTATCTCCCCTCTTCCGGCCCGATCACGATCGAAGCCAACAAGGGCCAGTTGCAACAAGTGTTCCTGAATCTCGCCCTGAACGCGATGCAGGCGATGCCCGAGGGCGGTTTGATCACGGTCACATGTGCCCCGGTGACTGGAGCGGTTCAGATTGATTTCACCGACACCGGCACCGGCATTCCCGAGGAGATTCGACCGCGGATTTTCGAGTCGTTTCTCTCCGGGCGCACCGATGGCACAGGCCTCGGGCTCGCGATCGCGCAACGCATCGTCAAAGACCATCATGGCGAACTCTCGCTCGTCGCCACCGGTGACGAGGGGACGACGATGCGGGTGACGTTGCCGCTGGCGAAGCACTGAGGGCCCGCGCGGCATCCGGCGAATTTGCATCGAAAAACGCCGCGCGGATGTCGAGGATGCCACCATGCCCTTCGTCACATTCAGCACCCTGCCCGCCAAGGAGATTTTCAACGGCACGATTCGCGGCCGTTACGCCCACTTGGAACGCACGACCGTGGGCGAGGTGGAATTGAACGCCAACACGGTCGTGCCCCTGCACCAGCATCCCCACGAACAATTCACCTATGTGCTGGCGGGGCGGTTCAAGTTTACTGTCGGCGACGAGACCGCTGTGCTCGAGCCCGGGATGTCGGCCTTGATCCCCGCCAACACCCTGCATGGCGGCACCACGCTGACCGACTGCGGTTGCTCGATGTCTTCGCCCCGGTGCGCGAGGACTACCGCACCTGAGCGGCTTCAGCCCCGACCCGCTGCCTCCATTCGTCATGCGTTCCCGTCTGCTCGCGGCTTGCGTCATGGGTGCATGGATCCTCGGCAGCATGGCGCTGCTCCTTATCTTTCGCGGCGTGCCGTTGCGCGTGCGGGGCGCGCTGATTCTTGCGAGCCTGCTGGTCTTGATCATCGGACTCGGCTGGTTGCAGATGACGCGGCGAAAATAAAAAACGGCCGGCATGAGGCCGACCGTTCCCTTGGGGTGTTCAGGTAACCGCAATGGCGGGCTGACTATTCCTCGAGTTCGACATTCCAATAGGCGACATCGAGGAAATCCTTCCACTTCTCGTGGCCGTGATTGCCGAGCACGAGTGAAATGACCGGGCGCCATTTCGGGCGGGACGGCTTGCGGGTGAGGCGCATGTGGGCCTCGTGCGGGAGGCGGTTGGCTTTGCGCGTGTTGCACTTGATGCACGAGCACACGATGTTTTCCCACGTCGTCTTGCCGCCGTAATGCCGCGGTATGACGTGGTCGAGATTGAGCTGCTCGCGCGCGAAGACCTTGCCGCAATACTGGCAGCGATTGTTGTCGCGCTCGAAGACGTTGTTGCGCGTGAGCTTGAGCTCCTTGCAGGGCAGCTTGTCGAAAAACGTGAGCAACACGACGCGTGGCAGCCGGATCGCCCGGTTGACGGTGTGCACGGTCTCATGGTCGTTCAGTGCTGGATTAAAGGCCGAGAAATCGACCCAATCCATCAACGAGTAGGTGCGGAACGCATCGTCGGTCTGATGAACCACTTGGGCATGTTCGCGGGCGAGAAGCGCGAAGGCCCGGCGCGCGCCAATGATATTAACTGCCTGCCACAGGCGGTTAAGCACGAGGACCGGCTGATCGAGCGCGGCTTGCATGACGGGTTCGTGGTTACGGGGAGCGCGAAAAACTGTCAAGCAGCCGGTCAGGTGAGAAAAAGCTCGCCGGTCTCCCAAGAACAGTCGCCCGCACCGTTGTCTTGCAAACCACCGCCGCTTTGCTGCCATTCCTCCTTCCCTCATGAAATCACGCTCTCCCCTCCTCGTGGCAGTTTTGGCTGCCCTTGTCTTCTCCACGGCCGGCTTCGCTCAAGAAGCTTCGGCCGAACCTTCATCGGCCACCGCGCCCACGCAGGCCCAAGTGGATCTCGACGCGCTCATCGAAACCATCGGCACCAAGCTGCGCGCCGGTGAGCAATCCGCTGCGTCGCTCGCCGACGAGCTCAAACAATTCGATGTCTTGCTGGCAAAATACGCCGGCCAACGAACCGACGAAGTGGCCCGGATCGCGTTGATGAAGGCGATGCTGTTCCTCCAGATCTTTGAGGATTTCGACGAAGGCGCCTTGCAGTTGAGAAAGATCGTGGCCGATTTCCCATCGACCGAGATTGCCACCGAAGTCTCCGGACTGCTGGTGGAGTTGGAGCCAATGATTGCGGCGAAGAAACTGAAAGCGCGCCTCAGGCCCGGCGCCGATTTCCCGACTTTTTCCGAGCTGGATATGAATGGCAAGACGCTCGATCTCGCGGCTTATCGCGGCAAAGTGGTGCTCGTCGATTTCTGGGCCACGTGGTGCGGACCTTGCGTTGCGGAACTGCCGCACGTCATCGCCGCGTATGAGAAATTCCACGCGAAGGGTTTCGAAATCGTCGGGGTCAGCCTCGACAAGGATCGCGGCCGGCTCGAAGCTTTCCTGAAGGAGAATAACATGACCTGGGTCCAACATTTCGACGGCCAGGGCTGGAACAACAAGATTTCCAAGTCCCTCGGCATCGACTCCATCCCCGCCACCTTCCTGCTCGACCAGAACGGCAGGATCGTCGCAACGGATTTGCGGGGCGATGTCCTTGCGACCGAGATCGCAAAACTGCTCCCATAATCGCAGGCCTTGCGCCTACGAATCTTTTCAGCCGGCCTCCGGGCCGGCTTTTTTTTTTGGGATGGACGCACCGCTTGAACCAAGACCGGTCCCGCGCGGGACCGGTTGCAATCGCTCCGCCCTGCTACAGCGTCACCAAGGTCGGAGTCAGTGACACGTCCTTGATCCGAATCCCCGCGAGCTTGCGAATCACGACCGCGGCATGCTCAGTCATGACGTCGGCATGGGTATGCGTTTCGTGGATATCGATCGCTCCCACCACGCTGGCCGGGAGTCGCGTGACGCCGGCGATTTTCCCGACCAGATCAGCCGGGGTCACGAGGTGTTTGCTGCCCACGTTAAAGGCTATGATGGAGAAGCCGGGTTCGCGACCCGTGCGGGCTTTGCGCTCGTAGGACTTCTTCTTCGGTGCGGCCGCCGCAGGAGCGGTCGGTTTCGGCGCCACCGGTTTCGCGGCGGGTGGAGCCTCGACGGGCGCTTTGCGCACCTGAGCCTTGGCGACCGGAGCAACCGGTCCGCTTTGATAGGGCTTCGACTCACTGGCAGACTTGGCTGGAGCCTTGGTCGCGGGCTTGGCGGGTTCTTCCGCCCCGCCGCGCAACAGATGAATCAAGGCTGAGGCGATATCCGTGCTCGCGTAGCCTTGCTCGAGCAATCGATCGACCACGCCCTCGTGGGTCTTGAATTTCTTCTCGTCGAGCGTGCGCCGGAGCTTTTCCATGAACACATCCACCCGCGCGTCCTCCACCTCGCTCATCGACGGCACGCGCTCGCGCCGGATGTTCAAATTGGCATAGCGCGCCATGCTCTGCAGCTTGTAGATCTCGCGCCCGCACACGAAGGTGATGGCGCGACCGCTCTTGCCTGCGCGACCGGTGCGGCCGATGCGGTGGGTATAGTCCTCGGCATCGTTCGGCAGATCATAATTGAAAACGACCTCGAGGTCATCGACATCGAGACCACGGGCCGCCACGTCGGTCGCGATCAGAAATTCGAAGGCCTTGCGGCGGAACTTGTCCATCACACGGTCGCGCTGCATCTGGGTGAGATCGCCGTGCAGGCGATCCACGGCGTAGCCCCGCGAATGCAGGTTCTCGTCGAGTTCATCGACCATGATCTTCGTGCTGCAAAAAATGATGCCGTAGCGGAAATCATTGATGTCGATCAGGCGGGTGAGCGCCTCGATCTTCGACCGGCGGTCCACCTCGAAGAAGATCTGTTCAACCTGCGGCGCGTTCTGGGCATGCGCCTCGATACGCACCCACACCGGATCGCGGCTGTAGTTCTTGATCATGTCCTGGATCAATCGCGGCATTGTCGCGGAGAAGAACAGCAATTGCCGTGAATCGGGCACGGCGCTCAGGATATGCTCGATGTCGTCGCGAAAGCCCATGTCGAGCATCCGGTCCGCCTCGTCGAGCACCACGATCTTCAGGTTATCAAGTTTCAACGAGCCGCGTTGCATGTGGTCCATGACGCGGCCGGGCGTGCCGATGACTACCTGCGCCCCGGCGGCCAGCGCGCGATATTGCCGGTCATAGCTCTGCCCGCCGTAAATGGGCACCTCGAGCAGGCCGCGCTTGAACGAACCCAATTTGCCCACTTCCTCGGCCACTTGCACAGCAAGTTCGCGTGTTGGGCAAAGGATCAGCGCCTGCACCGCGCGCTTGGTAACGTCGATTTTCTCAATGACGGGAATGGCAAACGCCGCCGTCTTGCCGGAACCGGTGGCCGACTGACCAACGAGATCTTTCCCGGTGAGGGCAACGGGAATGACCGCCGTTTGGATGGGAGAGGCTTCCTCAAATCCCATCTTGTCGACGGCCTTCAGAATCTCCGGCGACAGGCCGAGTTCGGTAAATGGGCGTTTTTCCATCACTAGAACCTGACCGCAATCCAGCCCAAATGATAGCGCAAACTGTGATTGGAGCTTCTGCCTAGTATTACTTTGTGATGTTCCTCGCAAAAAAGGAGCGACTCCGATTGTAACCTATTAGGTTACACTCACTGTGGGAATCAGCGAAATCCTGACAGTGAATCTCACAGAGTAACGCTAGCCCCCTGCGTGACTTTCTGTTCCCTTTTCCCCGTGCACCTCACCCACCTTGTTTGCACCGCTTGTGGCTCCTCGCACGACGCCGGTGTCGCCCAGAACGTCAGCTCCTGTTGCAGCAAACCGCTTTACCCTGCCTACGACCTGGTGGCTGCCGCCCGCACCCTCACCAAGGACGCGCTGAAGGGCCGGGTGGCCTCAATGTGGCGCTACCGCGAGGTGATGCCGGTGCGCCGCGACGCCGACGTGGTCAGTCTCGGCGAAGGCTTCACTCCCCTGCTCGCCGCGTCACGCCTCGGTGCGCGCCACGGGATCGAACGGCTCTTCATCAAAGACGAGTCACAAAATCCCACGCAGAGTTTCAAGGCCCGCGGCATGTCCGCCGCAGTCTCGATGGCCAAACAGTTCGGTTTGACCAAACTCGCCGCGCCATCCGCCGGCAACGCCGCGGGCGCGCTCGCGGCCTACGCCGCACGCGCCGGGATGGAAGCGCACATTTTCATGCCCGTCGACACGCCCAAGGCCAACGTCATTGAGTGCCGCGAAATGGGCGCGCACGTCACGCTGATCAATGGTCTCATCACCGATTGCGGCGCGGAAGTTGCGAGGCGCAAAGGAGCGGAGGGCTGGTTCGACGTCTCCACCCTGAAGGAGCCGTATCGGGTCGAAGGCAAGAAGACGCTCGGCTACGAGTTGGCTGAACAACTCGACTGGCAGTTGCCAGATGTCGTGCTCTACCCCACGGGCGGCGGCACGGGCCTCGTCGGCATGTGGAAGGCGTTCGACGAGATGGAGCGCCTGGGATGGATTGGCGCAAAACGCCCGCGCATGTTCACCGTGCAAGCCACCGGTTGCCAACCGATCGTTCGCGCTTTCAACAAAGGTGACAAATTTGCCGCGGAGCATGTCGGCGCGCAGACCCGCGCTTCGGGACTGCGTGTGCCGAAAGCGATCGGCGATTTCATCATACTCGACATTTTGCGCCAGTCTCGCGGCGGTGCGATCGCAGTGTCCGACGACGAGATGATTGCCAGCACCCGTGAAGTCGGCGCGGCCGAAGGTCTGTTCGTTGCGCCCGAGGGCGCCGCCTGTTACGCGGCTCTCAAGCACCTGCTGCAGCGAAACACGGTCAGCTCAAACGAATTGGTAGTGCTCTTCAACACCGGCGCAGGCGTGAAATACTTGGAGTGCTTCGGCGGTTAACCGTCGACGTCATAGCGGCGGACCCCGGTTGCATTCCGAGTTCGGGCGTGAAAAACACTGGCGGGCGACATTCACGCTCGCGTTTTCACGCCCGGGGAACCATCATATCGGTTAATCCCTCCAACTGATGCACCGAATTGCCTTCATTCGCCTGACATTGCTCGTTGTTGCGTTCCTCCTCATCGCACTGCCTGTCTCCGCTCAAACTCAAGCCGGTGCGATCAAAGCCGTGCGTGTAACCGGCGAGGTGACGAAGGTCGCCATCGACGGCGCACGGTCCCCGCTGGTCGAGGGCCAGGCGCTCATCGAGACAGACATTGTTGACACCGGCGCGGACTCGGGGGTCGTGCTGGTGTTCATGAACGGTTCGTCCGTGAAACTTTCCGAGAAAAGCCGGCTTGCGATCGAGGAATTCAAGATGGATCCCCTCGGCGAGGACATTGCCGTGGCTGCACTCGCCAATGAGCCGACGGTTTCAAAGACCCGGCTCAATCTCGCCTATGGCGAAATGGTGGGGAACGTGAAGAAGCTTCACACGACCTCCCAATTCGATATCAAGACGCCTGTCGGCGCCGCCGGGATTCGCGGCACCACGTTCCGCATCGTGCTGCGGTTTGATACAAACGGTCAGGTGCATTTCCATCTGAGCACCTCTGAAGGCAGCGTGGTCTTCACCGGGGTGATTCCTCCCACCGGTGACGCCACTGCTGCGGTCCCCGAAGTCGAGGTAAGCGCCGGCCAGGAGGTGTCCGCCGTCGTGCAAATCAATCCAGCCACCAACACGGTCACCTCGGTGCAAGTATCCAGCGCGCAACCGATCTCCGCCGAGGCGTCGCAGGCCATCACCACCGCAGTGACCCAGGCGATTCAGCAAGCGACGCAATCCGCCACCTTTACGACCACGGAACAGCAAGGCGCGGCGGTCCAGACCCGGACGACAAGCCCAACCTCCACGCCCGATGCAGGGACGTCGCAACCGAGCCAACAAACCTCGCCGGAACAGCCGAGCGTCCAGAGCCCGCCGAAAACAGCACCCCCGCCGGCACCGATCGTGACACCGCCCACTATTTTGGACACGACCGTGCGGAGCGGCTCGGGTTAACACGGGGGCGTTAACGAACCTGCAAAGTGCTGCCGTCGAATTCGAGGCCGAACGACGGCACCACCACCGCCTTGCGGGTGCCTTCCTTCCTCACGTCGCCGGCGAGCCAAGCCTCGTAGCCGGTGGCGTGTGCGGCCGCCAGCACCGCGTCGGCGTCCTGGGCCGCGACATAGGCGGCGAAGCCGACGCCTTGGTTGAAGGTCGCATACATCTCGCGCCGGGCAATCGGACCGGACTGCTCAAGAAACTTGAACAACGGCAGCGGCTCGCGCGGCGTGGTGATTTCGTAAACGAAGGGTTCGTCGAGCCGCATCAGTTTTCGCCAACCGTGACCGGTGATGTGCGAGACGTAGTTGAGTTTGAGCGCGCGCCGCTGGCACTCGCGCACAAATGCCACATAGATGACCGAGGGTGCCAGCAACGCCTCGCCATAGGTGCGCGCATCGCCGTGCCCGATGGGCGTCTGGTAGCCCTGCGGCAGTTTCTCGGCGATTAACCGGCAGAGCGAAAGTCCGTTGGTTTGCACGCCGGAGCTGGCCAGAAAAATAATCGCGTCGCCTTCGCTCACCTCGCCCGTGATCCGGCGGGACTTCGGCTCAACCTTCCCGATGGCCGACCCGGCGAGCGCGATGGCACCCTTTTCCACAATTCCCCGCAGAGTGGGCGTTTCGCCTCCACCCCACACGGCACCGGCTTGGCGGCAGCCCTCGGCCCAGCCATCCACGAGCGCCTGCATGCGCGGGGCATCGGCAAACCAGTCTGACTCACCCACCGCCGCGTGCATCGCGACCGAAATGGGCAATGCCCCGCAGGTGACGAGGTCGTTCACAATCGTTGCGACCGTGTCGATCGCGATCTCGCGATAGAAATTTCTGCCCGTCTGCGCGTAGACCGCATCAGCGACGAGGTTCTTGGTGCCGAGACCTTCCTCGACATGCGCGAGATAATGATCCGACGCCTCGATCAGGTAGGCGCTCTCGCCGCGTGTGCCCGCAGGCTCCGCGTAACCATGCGCGGCGAGTTTCCCAGCCGTGGTCTTGGCCGCGCGCTGGCAGGCCCGCTTGAACGCATCGAGTTGATCGTAATTAACGCCGGAAGATTCGTAGGAAAGCGACATGCGGTGAAGGAAAGCGGTGCCCGGAGCGTGCCCCGATCAATAGGCGCGGCCTGCGGCCTGTTCAAAGTAGTTCACGAATGCCTGGTTCACGACGCGGTAGCCGCCCGGGGTGGGATACTTGCCGCTGAAATACCAATCGCCAGAGTGATTGGGCAACGCGCGATGCAGGCTTTCGAGGGATTGATAGATGATCACCACCTCGCCCTGCCACTCTCCGTTGCGGGGTGTTACCAGTTCGGTGATTTTCTGCGAAATCTCCTCGGCGGAGAACGATGCATAAATCCGGCGCACGTGATTGACCGGCTCCTTTGACTTCTGCAGCCCGTAATCGCGGCACAGTTGATAGACTTCCTCGATCACTGCGCCCCGCCCACGCTCCTTCAGCAGTGAAATGGCCGCCTCGAAGGCGATGAACTTGCCGAACTCGGACATGTCGATGCCGTAGCAATCCGGGTAACGAATCTGCGGCGCCGTCGAGGCAACAATGATTTTCTTCGGATTGAGGCGACCCAGGATGCGCAAGATGGAGCGACGCAACGTCGTGCCCCGCACGATCGAGTCGTCGATGCAAACCAGGTTGTCCTTCGGCGTGACGATGCCATAGGTGACGTCGTAGACATGCGACGCGAGGTTGTTGCGCCATTTCTCCTGCCCGATAAAGGTGCGTAGCTTGGCATCCTTGCCGACGATCTTCTCACCACGCGGCCAGTTGATCAAAATCAGTTCATCGACCAGTTCCTCGGTGAGTTCGCCAAGCCTGGCCGCTTCGAGCAGCGCCAGTTTCACCTCGGCGCGTCGGCGCATCCGCAGTTCGCTCATCAGGCCGGAATACGCGACCTCGGCGGTGTTCGGAATAAAACCAAAAATGGTGTGCTCGAGATTCCGGTCGATCGCCTGCAGGATCGGATCGGCCAGCTCGGCGCCGAGCGCCTTGCGCTCACGGTAGATGTCGGCGTCGTTGCCCCGCGAAAAATAGATGCGCTCGAACGTGCACTGTGCGCGCGGCAGGGCGGGCTTGATCGACTCCGTGCGCACGGTGCCGTCTTTCTTGATGATCACCGCGTGGCCGGGTTCAAGCTCCTGCACTTCCTCGGCACTGCGGTTGAACACGGTGCAAAGCGGGGCCCGTTCCGAGGCGAAGGCGATCACCTCGTCGTCCTCAAACCAGTGACACGGGCGGATGCCGGCCGGGTCGCGCGTCACGAAGGCGTCGCCGTTGCCGAGCGCGCCGATCAGCGTGTAACCGCCGTCCCACTCGGCCGAGACTTCGCGCAGGACGCGAGCGGGGTCGAGGTCGAGGCTGATTTGCCGCGAAATCTCCGTGCCCGTCAGGCCTTGGGCGCGGAGCGCGTGATAGAGCGCTTGGTGGTGCTCGTCGAAGCCGTGACCTAGCATTTCGAGCAACGCCTGGGTATCGGTGGCAAAAATCGGATGCTGACCGGTCGCCGTGAGCGTGGCGTTGAGGTCCGCCGTGTTGGTCATGTTGAAATTGCCCGCCAGGACCAGATTGCGGGTGGGCCACGAACTCCGGCGAAAATACGGGTGACACGCGCTGAGGTTGTAGCCGCCCGAGGTGCCGTAGCGCAGATGCCCGAGATAGAGTTCACCGCAGAAATCGAAATTTTTCTTCACTGTTTCCGGAAACTCCGGATGCACCGTGCCCGCAGCTTGCAGGTGGTTGTAGCGTTCGACGAGGGGCTGGAATATCTTGTCCAGAGGGTTCGACTCCACGTTGCGCTCGCGAAACATGTAGGGTTCGCCCGGTGGCATGTCGAACTTCACGCAAGCCACGCCCGCGCCGTCCTGCCCGCGATTGTGCTGCTTTTCCATCAACAGGAAGAGCTGGTAGAGTCCCCACAAGGGAGACCCATACTTCTCCTGATAGTAGGCGAGCGGCATTTTCAGCCGAAGCAGGGCAATACCGCATTCGTGGGAAACGAAATCGCTCATGGGGAACAACAGGGAACAGTGAACCGGGAGCCAGAACCCGCCCCGACGTGCCAGCGACTTCCCGTTGCGACGGCAACGAGAGCGACGACGGACCTCTTTTTTGAAGTTTCTGGCATCGGCGACAGAGAAAAATGCAGCCTTCGCGCCGACTGAAAATTGGTCAACGGCTTTCTCGGGTTTCCAGCCGTCCAACCGAAACAATCCTGCGTTTTCCCCCGCAAGGAGTCGGTTTTCCGTTCCTTGACGCGCCAAGCGAGTTCGTGAACATCCTTCTTTTCGCCCATGTTGACTTTTCACGGCTCTCCCGCCCTCTCCGATTTTCGCCTCCAGAAGCTTCTGCAGGACTTGATGAGTGTGGGCCTGCCGGTCCGGGACCTCAGCGCCGAATTTGTCCATCTGGTCGAAACAACGGCCGACCTGACGACTGCGGAACGGGAAATTCTCGAAAAACTCCTGACTTATGGCCCAAGTCGCACGGCCACCCGGGTCAGCGGTCTGGTGCAAGTCATTGCTCCGCGTCCCGGCACGCTTTCGCCCTGGTCGTCCAAGGCCACCGACATCGCCCGGATTTGCGGATTGTCCAAAGTGACCCGGATCGAACGCGTGATCACCTACACCATCGATTGGGGTGAGCCAGCGGCCCCGTCGGAGTCCGTGCAACTGCAGCGGCTGCAGAGCAGGCTTCACGATCGTATGACGCAGATCGTCTTCGCCGATCTCGCCGCCTGCGCCGCGCTCTTTCGCCACGAAGCACCGCGGCCGTTGACGAGCGTGCCGGTGCTCACCCAAGGGCGTGCTGCCCTCGTCGCGGCCAACAGCACACTCGGTCTCGCCCTGGCCGACGACGAAATCGACTACCTTGTCGCCGCGTTCACCAAACTCGGCCGCGATCCGCACGACGTGGAGTTGATGATGTTTGCCCAGGCCAACTCCGAGCACTGCCGCCACAAGATTTTCAATGCCACGTGGGAAATCGACGGCTCCGCCAAGGACCGCTCGCTGTTCCAGATGATCAAGAACACCTACGAGCTGCACAACGACGGCATCCTCTCTGCCTACAAGGACAACGCGGCCGTCATCACTGGCACGCGCGGCGGACGCTTCTACGTCGATCCGCGCACCAACGAATACGCGGCGCACGACGAGGAGATTCACCTGTTGTGCAAGGTCGAGACGCACAACCACCCCACGGCCATTTCGCCCTTCCCCGGCGCCGCCACCGGCTCCGGCGGCGAAATTCGCGACGAAGGTGCGACGGGGCGCGGGTCGAAACCGAAGGCGGGGCTTGTGGGATTCTCCGTTTCAAATCTTCGTCTGCCCGGTGCGACCCAACCCTGGGAAAAGGACCACGGCAAACCCAACCGGATCGTTTCCGCCCTCGATATCATGATTGAGGGTCCGCTCGGCGGGGCCGCGTTCAACAACGAATTCGGTCGCCCCGCGATCAACGGCTACTTTCGCACCTTCGAGCAGAACGTCATGGGCCCCAAAGGCCCCGAACTGCGCGGCTACCACAAGCCCATCATGCTCGCAGGCGGCTTCGGCAACATCAAGGCCGAGCACGTGCAGAAGGGAGCCATCAACCCCGGTGACAAGCTCATCGTCCTCGGCGGACCCGCGCTGCTGATCGGTCTCGGCGGCGGCGCGGCCAGTTCGATGGCCAGCGGCCACGGCAGCGAAGACCTCGATTTCGCCAGCGTGCAACGCGACAATGCCGAGATGCAGCGCCGTTGCCAGGAAGTGATTGATCGTTGCTGGGCGCTCGGCGACTCGAACCCGATTTCATTCATCCACGACGTGGGCGCAGGCGGCGTTTCGAATGCCCTGCCCGAACTTGTCAACGATGCCCAACGCGGCGGCCGCTTTGATTTGCGCAAATTGTCCAACGCCGAGCCGGGCATGTCGCCGCTCGAACTCTGGTGCAATGAGGCGCAGGAACGCTACGTCCTCGCCGTCCCCGCAGACCGCGTCAAACTCTTCGCTCAATTTTGCGAACGGGAACGCGCGCCCTTTGCCATCGTCGGCGAGGCCACCGCCGAACGGAACCTCGTCGTCGAGGATCCGCATTTAAAGAACACGCCGATTGACCTGCCGCTCGACGTCTTGCTCGGCAAGCCGCCGCGTATGCACCGGAAGGAAAAATCGTTCACGCGCCCGCAACAACCGCTCAATCTCGACGGGATCACTCTTGCCGAAGCAATGCGGCGGGTGCTTTCCCATCCGACGGTGGCGGACAAGACTTTTCTGATTTCTATCAGCGATCGCACGCTCGGGGGTCTTATCGCGCGCGACCAGATGGTTGGCCCGTGGCAGGTGCCCGTGGCCGACTGCGCAGTCACCGCGGCCTCCTTTGATGTTTATACCGGCGAGGCCATGGCCATGGGTGAACGAACGCCGGTGGCGATCAACAATCCCCCCGCATCCGCTCGCCTCGCCGTGGGCGAAGCGATCACCAATCTCGCCGCGGCGCAAATCGGCGATCTCGGCAAGGTCAACCTCAGCGCCAACTGGATGGCCGCCCCCGCCGTCCCCGGCGACGCCGCGGATCTTTACGCAGCCGTGCACGCGGTCGGCATGGAGCTTTGCCCCGCCCTCGGCATCACCGTTCCCGTCGGCAAGGACTCGATGAGCATGAGCACCGTCTGGCAGGACGGAGCGAAGCAAAGGCGCATCACCGCCCCCGTTTCGCTGATCGTCTCCGCCTTCGCCTCCGTTACCGACATCCGGCAAACGCTCACTCCGCAGCTGCAACAACTGGAAGACACCGTCCTCTTGCTGATCGATCTCGGACGCGGCAAAAATCGCCTTGGCGGGTCGATGCTCGCCCAGGTCGTCTCCCAAATGGGCGAGGCCACCCCTGATCTCGATCGTCCCGCCGACCTGAAGAATTTCTGGAATGCGATTCAGAAGCTTGGGCGGGAGCAAAGGCTCCTCGCTTACCACGACCGTTCCGACGGCGGATTGCTCGCAACCGTGGTGGAAATGGCTTTCGCCGGCCACACTGGCGTCGATCTGGAAATCCCTCACCTGCACGAAGCCTTCGCCGCACTCTTCAACGAAGAGTTGGGCGCAGTGATTCAAGTGAGGGAAAGCGATTTCGACAGTGTTTTCCTCACACTCCGCGAGCACGGCTTCAAAGCCTGTGTCAGTCGCATCGGCACGCTCAATCTGAACCACAACTTTCGCGTTACTCGCAGTGGAAAGGTCCTGATCGAGGAAAATCTCTTCACCCTCCGCGCGCTCTGGTCGGACGTCACGCGTCGCATCGCCGGAATGCGCGACAACCCGCTGTGCGCCGAGCAGGAATTCCAGCTCAAGCTCGACCGCGAAAATCCGGGCATTGCACCAGTCGTCACTTTTGATCTGTCAACAAACGCCGCCACCCCGGACAGAAAGGAACGACCGGCCATCGCGATTCTCCGCGAGCAGGGAGTGAATGGCGAAGTCGAGATGGCCGCCGCGTTCGATCGCGCCGGATTCAAAGCGATCGATGTGCACATGACGGACATTCTCAGCGGTCGGGTCTCGCTGGTCGATTTTCGCGGCCTCGTTGCCTGCGGCGGCTTCAGCTACGGCGACGTGCTCGGTGCCGGCGAGGGTTGGGCCAAGAGCATTCTCTTCAACGAGCGCGCCCGAGCTGAGTTCACCGCGTTTTTTGCTCGAGAAGACACCTTTGCCCTCGGCGTGTGCAACGGGTGCCAGATGATGAGCAACCTGCGCTCGATCATTCCCGGCTCCGACCACTGGCCGCGCTTCGTGCAGAACCAGAGCGAACGATACGAGGGCCGCTACGTTTCCGTGAAAATTGAGCCGAGCCCGAGCATCCTCTTCGCCGGCATGGAGGGTTCCGTTTTGCCCATCGCCGTCGCTCATGGCGAAGGCTTCACGGAATTCAAAAATGCCGCGGCCGCCACGACGTGCAACACGTCGGGCCTTGTCGTCGCACGCTTTGTCGACAATCACCATCAGGCGACTGCACACTACCCGCTCAATCCCAACGGAGCGCTGTTCGGCATGACGGCCCTCACCACCACCAGCGGGCGCGTCACCATCATGATGCCCCATCCGGAGCGCGTCTTCCGCTCCGCCTGCATGAGTTGGGCCCCGAAGGACTGGCCGGAAGACTCGCCCTGGATGAAACTCTTCCGCAACGCCCGTGCTTGGGTGGGTTGAACCTTTCCGCGAAAATTTCATGCGCCCAAAGATATTGACGGTCGACGATGCCAGGATGGTGCGACTCATCGTCGAGCGCGCCCTCGCAGCCTACGACTGCGACGTGAACGAGGCCACCAACGGTTTCAATGCCCTCTTCGCCATGGAGAAGGTCCTGCCCGACCTCGTCTTGCTCGACGTCAGCATGCCCGTGATGGGCGGACTCGAAATGCTCACCATGATGCGATCGAATCCGACCCTGCTGGAGATTCCGGTGATCATGCTCACCTCACCCGCGGATCATGCGGCCCGTGCAGAAATCGACGCACTCGGCGTGAGCGGCACCCTGGTCAAACCGTTCAACGAGGTGACGCTGGTGGAAAGGATTCGAAGCGTGATCAAACTGAATCCGAAGAAAACGAAACTCGGCTGAGTCTACGGAACCCTTTAACTTCTTCCCATGGATCACCTCGCCGCTGGAGAATATTGGAACGCCAACGCCGAGGCGTGGACGAAGCTGGCGCGTGCCGGCTACGATGTTTTTCGCGATCATCTCAATACGCCCGCCTTCCTCGCCAATCTGCCGACTGTCACCGGGCTTCGCGGACTCGATATCGGTTGCGGCGAGGGCTACAACACGCGCCTCGTCGCCAAGCGCGCCGGTTCGATGGCCGCGATTGATATTTCCGAGGTCTTCATCAAGCACGCTCACGCTGAGGAAGTGCGCGCACCGCTCGGCATCGCCTACCAACACGCCAGCGCCGTCGAACTCCCCTTCCCCGATGCTTCATTCGATTTTGCCGTCGGATTCATGAGCCTGATGGACATCCCGGAAACCGAGCGCGTGCTCGCCGAGGCGTTCCGGGTGCTGCGTCCGGGCGGTTTCCTGCAATTCTCCATCTTGCATCCGTGTTTCAATCCGCCGCACCGACGCAACTGTCGCGACGGAGACCGGATCACTTATGCAATCGAAGTGGGCGACTACTTCGTCGACGCGCGCGGAAGGATCGACGAGTGGATTTTTGGGATCGAGCCCCAATCGACCCGCGAACGACAGCCGACTTTTCGTATTCCGCGTTTCCACCGTCCCCTCAATGAGTGGCTCAATTTGCTCGTCGGTGCCGGTTTCGCAATCGAGCACGTGGCCGAACCCCGGCCGAGCGACGAAGCCGTCGCGGCATGGCCCCGATTGCAGGAGGCGCAAGTCATCGCCTACTTCCTGCATTTCCGTGTGCGCAAGCCCGCGGTCTGAGTTTGAGCGCCAAAAAAGCTGCGACCGGCAATACATCCCGGCGCAATAGGAATTCTTCCCATCAGGAACATCCCCTCCTATTTCTCCTCCGTGCCTGCGGTTCCTCGTGTGCTGGCCACGTGCGCTTCTCGCCAGTATGTTGCGATTAATGGTGTGACTGGCTGCTGAACCAAGCCGCTGCGCGGCGCACGGGGGCCGGGATGATGGGGTGAGCGGGCGTCACGGTGGCGAAGATGGGCGAGAGGGCGGGAGCCGGCAAGGCTAGAGGCTATGGCTATATCAAAATCAACCCGTCAAGTATCCACGCACGCGTCGTCCCGCAAGGGCGGCGCGAACCAACTGCCGCTGCCGCCCGATCCGGAATCGCTGATCGGCTACGCCAAGCTGCTCAAGCTGCGCTCGTGCGCGCTTTCCACGCAGAAGGATTACCTGCGCTATGTCCGCCGCATCGCGGCCCGCCACGGCGGTGATCCGGCCGGCCTCGACGAGGCGCAGGTGCGCGAGCACCTGCTGCATCTGAAGGAGGCGCACGCCTACTCGCCGTCGTCGATGCGCACGGCGGTCTCGGCGCTGAGCGGTTACT
>CAMTVF010000110.1:0-3548 GCA_947085115.1 uncultured Opitutaceae bacterium
GCTCATAGCTCTGGGGGCGGCGCAGCGGCGCATCGGGACAACCTCGTCGTCGGCGCGAGGGCGGGCAAACCCGGCTCGGCCGTCCCTGAGATGGAATCTAACAGGCAACCCATGGCATCTTTTTCGTTCGCGCACTCGACATCAGTATCCGCAGCCTGGCGTTGTTGTGCCCCATTCTGAATATTGACATCATTCTTTAAGCGCTTAATAAACAACTCATGATCAGGACTCAGATTCAATTGCCCGATCCATTGTATCGTGAAGTGCAGAGGGTTGCCCAGCAGCAGGACTGGAGTATCGCCGAAGTGATGCGCCGCGGTGCTGAGGCGGTTGCCCGCACCTACCCACCGTGCAAAGGAGGGCAGGTCACGCCTTGGCACCTGCCTCCGCCAGTCAAGAGTCGATTGCTGGTGAGTGATCCGACGGCCCTGCGGGAGGCCATGCTGACGGACGCCGAGGCGAAACCAGGATGATCAGTATCGATACCAACATCCTCATCTATGCACGGGTGGAGTCAGCCCCTTGGCATGCGCCAGCCCGCGCTTTTCTTGAAAATCTGGGCGGTGAACGCGGCGTGGTGATAGCAGAGTTGGTTTTGGTGGAATTCTACATGGCGTTGCGCAATCCGGCCATTCTGGAGCCGCCATTGGATGCTGCGACGGCGGCGGCGGAGTGCCAGTTGCTGCGGGGACATCCGCGTTGGGCGTTGGCGGAACACGCCGACGTGATGGATGCGGTCTGGCGTGATGCCGCAGGAGTGGGTTTTGCGCGGCGACGGATCATTGATGTGCGTCTGGCCCGCACGCTGGTGGCCCATGGCGTCACTGATTTTGCCACGGCCAATGTGCATGATTTTCAGGATATCGGTTTTGCCCGGGTGTGGAATCCGCTGGTTTCCGGGTCCTAGTATTACTCTGTGAGGTTCACTGTCATGATTGCGCTGATTCCCAGAGGGAATGTAACCTAATAGGTGACAAATGGAGTCGCCCCATTTTTGCGAGGAACATCACAAAGTAATACTAGCCGCAGATCTTTTCCCGGACGCCCATCTGCGTCACAACACGCTGGGCATCAGCTCCCAGCTCCCAGCTCCCAGCTCATAGCTCTCAGCTCATAGCTCCCAGCTTCCAGCTCCCAGCTCCCCGCTCATAGCTCCCAGCTCATAGCTCTCCGCTCCCCGCTCCCCGCTCTCCGCTCCTATGCATCACCGTGATTTGCAGGTCTGGCAGAAAGCCAAACAACTGGCGGTCAACGTCTATGCGGATTGTCGCAAGGGTGACCTTGCCCGGGATTACGGATTTCGCGACCAGATGCAGCGGGCCAGCGTGTCGATTGCGTCCAACATCGCGGAAGGCTACGCCCGTGAAAGCGCCAAGGATCGTTGTCACCTGCTCGTCGTCGCGAAGGGATCCTGTGCGGAACTCCAGACCCAGATTGAGATTGCCCGGGAGATCGGGCTGTTGGATCAGGCTGGTTTCGCCAGACTCGACACCCAATGTGATGAAGTCGCCCGCATGCTGACCGGGCTGCTCAAGACCCTCCGCTCCAGCCCCTAGCTCCCAGCTTCCAGCTCACAGCTCACAGCCCCCCGCTTCCAGCTCCCAGCTCTCAGCTCTCAGCTCCCAGATAGGTTTGCCAAGGGCATGATCATGGGGAAAATTAGTGATATGTTTGAAGCCGAGATAACCCCCGTCAAATCGCGGCTCTTGGCCGCCGGCGTCCGGCGGTTGGGCGTTTTTGGATCGGTCGGACGCGGAGAGGCCCGTTCAGACAGCGACGTGGATGTCCTGGTGCGGTTTGAAGATAAAGCGCGAACCTTCGATAATCTTTATGCCGTGGGCGAAGCGCTCGAGGAGGTTTTTCGCCGCCGGGTGGATTTGGTCACGGAAGACGCCCTGAGCCCTTATCTCCGGCAGCATATCCTGCGGGAAGTGAAGTATGTCGATCTCGGCACTTGATTATCTGCGGCATATGCGGGACGAAGCCCGGTTTCTGGCCGAAGCCACGCAAGGCGTGTCGATCGACCGGTTCATCGAGGATTCCGTGCTCAAGCGGGCCTGCGTGCGTGCGATCGAGATCATCGGCGAGGCGGCAAAAAAGGTGCCCGAGGATTTCCGGGTCAGGCATCCCGGTGTGGAATGGAAAAGATGGCCGGAATGCGGGATCGGCTCATCCACGACTACTTCGGCGTCGACTATTACATCGTCTATCAGGTCGCGACCGAAAAGGCACCTGTCCTGTTGGTGGGATTGGAAGAGATTCTCGGAAACGAAACAGGTCTCACTTCTCCATTTGAATGAGCACCCCGAGGTGGTGGGTGGGAGCAACAGGTAAAGAGTAAAGCCCATGTCAACTTTACAGCGATCTTCTGGCCCGACATTCCCCTCGTTTTCTGTCCAGTCGCCCGTATTCCGGAAGCGACCGGGCGTGGCTCGGATGGAAATCGGGCAATAGTTCACCGGTTCGAGGGTGCAGGCAGAGACAGCGCAAAAGCCAAGAGTAGTCTGGGCCGTTTGAGCCGCCTAACTGGGCATAAATTGAAGAACGGACTGTCGCCGAATCTAGGGCAGAAGTTTCAGGCCTTCCGCTTCAGCGGCCTTTCCCTGCCGGTAGTCATGGGTGGGATATACGCCGACCCAACTAATCACTCACACCAATCTATTTGACATCTTTATGGCCATAAATATGGGTTTTGCTATGAAAACCACACTGATGATCGAAGATTCCGTGCTTCGTTTGGCGAAACAGCACGCCGCGGCGCGTGATACCACGGTCAGTGAGATCGTGAACCAATCCCTCCGGACTTATCTCCATTCCCGCGAAACCGCTGCGACCGACGTCCAGCCCTTTTCGATTCCGGTGTATGGCAAATTCCAGACCCACGCGCCCGGTGTTTCTCCGGCCCAGCTGGCGGATTTGCGGGATGACGGTCGTTAAAACTCCTGCCAGCCATGCGCATGCCTGATGTCAATGTGCTGATCTACGCCCATCGGGCGGATGATCCTGCCCATGATTTCTACCGCCCCTGGCTCGAGCGGCTGGCTGCCGGACCCGAGCCCTTTGCCCTCTCGCTGGAAGTGGCCACGGCGTTTGTGCGGATTGTCACGCATGCCCGATATCCCTCCGGGCCCACGCCCTTGCTCCAGGCCCTGGGGGTGATTGAAGCCTTGCGGCACGCCTCCGGCTGCCGGCTGCTTGCGGCGGGCGACCGCCATTGGGCTCTCTTTCGCAGCCTTTGCGAAACTGCCCGGGCGACCGGCAAGCGGGTGGGGGACGCCCGGCATGCCGCGCTCGCATTGGAACACGGCTGCACGTGGGTGACACGCGATGCGGATTTTCAGGACTTCGTTCCGGCGGGATTGCGCCTGGAGCTACTCATGCCGGAGTGGGCTTTGGGCAAACAATGAGAGAAGCCCCGGATTTTTTGTGTTTCAAACTGATGCACAAGAATGCCACTATCAAAGGGGCGGCGGGGATTAGTCGATGGGATGGTGCTGCCATTCCGACTGAGCGGTGGAGAATGGCTCAAGGCTCTCCAAACGTGGCAC
>CAMTVF010000111.1:0-15085 GCA_947085115.1 uncultured Opitutaceae bacterium
TAGGCTTGGTTGATGAAGCGTTTCCTTCCGATCGTCGCGATTGTCTGTGTGATCAGCATTTTCGCCTCGCCGCTGTGGGCAGCCGCGACGACGACGCAAAGGGAAAGATGGCGAAGTCCCGGGCGCCGGCCTCGAACTCGCCAAGACTGCCGCGCAGATCACGGGCATCGCGATCTCGCCGCTGCTGGGCGTGAGTGCGGTCGGAGCTTACCCATGGATGCAGGCGAGCACACCGGAACAGAAGGTGAGGTTGCCGTGGTTTGCCAACCCGCTCGTGTGGTTATGCGGTTTCCTGCTCGTCGGTGCGGCGGCGGCAAGGATGGGGTTTGGGGCCGCGATGCCGCGGGGCTGGAAGAAGCCGCTCGATGTGCTGGATACCGTGGAAAACAAGTTCAGCGGACTTGTCGCAACCGGTGCGGTGCTGCCAGTGTTGGTTGCCGCAGAGTCGAAGTTCATGAGGGCAAACGGCGGCACTGCGGCACTCGAATTGCACCTTGGCGGACTCGCAATGATTCACTTCGGCGCGATCGACCTGTCGTGTTTGCTGACGATCGCAATGGTGCCGCTCGCCGTGGCGGTGCACGCGACGGTGTGGCTCGCGTTCCACACGATTAACGTCCTGATTCTCCTCAGTCCGTGGGGTGCGGTCGATGCCGTGCTCAAGAGTGTGCGCACGGCCTTGCTTGGCTTGGTGACTGGCTTGGCGTTTATCGACCCGGTTGTCGCCGTCACCCTCTCGGCGATCATAGTGATCTTTTCCGCGATGATCGCGGGATGGGCGTTTCGTCTGAGGACGTTTGGCACGATTTTTTGCCGTGATTTTTTCACCCGTCGCCGCAAGCGGTTTGAACTGCCGGCTAATAACAACCGCATGTTTCTCGGTCGGAAGTTGGGCGGCGCGCCGGTGGAACCTACGGAAAACGGCACAAGGCCGATGACGGCAAGCTGAGCGTCTGCTTCAAGCCGTGGCTCGTGCTCCGCGAACGGACGGTTCCCGTGCCGCGCGACGAAATCGTTGTTGGGCGCGGCGTGTTCTATTCGGAGGTGCTCGGGCTGGAACCGACGTCAGGCAGGTCGTCGTCGTTGTTGTTGCTGCCGCCGCGTTACCTTGGTCACGAGGAGGAATTTGCTCGTTTGTATGCGATGAACGGCACCCGCGAAATCGGTTTGCGCAAGGCGTGGAGTTGGTTGCGTGAGGCGCTTGGGTTCGGCAAGAAACAGTCCATCGCCGGGGTCGCCACGGGGGCCTGAGGTTACTCGCGTCCGGCTGCCGGTGCAAGGGGACCGACGGGCACGCACATCGTCGTGCCCTCATGGAGTTCCTGGTTTACGTGCGCACGCATGGCGTCGCGGTAATTGTTCACCGATTCAAAGAAGGCGGACATCATCAGCGTCAGCCAGAACATGCCGCGCTCGTTGAGCCGCCAGCCATGGACATCGCGGTGGGCGGCCCCGAGGAGGCGCATCGTGAGCAGTTCGCCCCGGAGCTTGCGGAAGAAGCGGGGTCCATGTTGTTTCAGAACGGCAGCGTGGTCGAGATAGAGGCCGAACATCCGCACGAGGAGCGTGTAGCGGAGGCGATCGGTTTCCCGCAGGCGATGGCAGGTGGTGATGCCGGTGAGTCCCTGGGCGATCCGCTGCTCGTAGCCCGCGAGCGAAAACGTCGTGCAGTAAAGAGTGCCGTCGAGGTAGCTGAAGGCGCCGCTGCCCACGCCCACGTAGTTGTCGGCGGCGACGATGTATTCGTCCGTGCCATGACCGCGCCGGGTGAAACACCATGCGGAGGACGGGGCGAAATCCGGGCCGAGCCGCTGCACAATGGTGTGGTAGAACTGCCGCAGGCGCCGCTGATCGGGCAGACCCATGGCACCAACCATGCGCCGTTGCACGGCGGGCGAGGTCATCAACGGGTAGAACGAAACCTGATTCGCTCCGAGCTCGCGGAAGAGCGCGATGTCGCGCTCGAGCGACGCCAGCGTCTGGTGCGGTTGGTTGAAGATGAGATCGACGTTGAGCGTGGGAAAAAGTCCCGCGACAGACCGGATGCGTTCCATGGCCTCGGCGCCGCTGCCGTATTTCTCGTAGCGCTCCATCTCGCGGAGCAATTGATCGTCGAAACTTTGCACGCCAACCGACAGCCGCGTGACGCCCGCCGCCCGCAAGGGTTCCATGATCTCGGGCCGCAGATCCTTGGGGTTGGTCTCGACAGAAATTTCATGCACCCCGAAAAGTTCGCGCACGAGCGCGATCGTGGTGACGAGTTCGGCCGGCTCGGTTGTGGGGGTGCCCCCGCCGAAATAAACGCCGGTGAAGCGGTGTCCGGCCGCGTGGTATAGGCGGATCTCATCACGCAGGGCGGCGAAGTAGCTCAACGCCTGCGAGTGCCGGTGTTGGACGCGGTGAAAGGAGCAAAAGGGGCACAGCACCTCGCAGAAGGGAATGTGCACGTAGAGGTAACCGGAGCCGCCGGGCGGTGCGGCCGGCACGGTGCCCGGCGCATCCACCATGCGCATGAAGGCCCGGGTGCGGAAGCGGAAGAGCTTCAGCAAGAAGGAATCGATGATTGGCAGGTCGAACACGGCGTGGACGCACGGCGTCACCCTATTAGACCCGAAAACCGGCCGGGCCGTATCGTGTCGGTTGGCGAAGCGTGCGCATTTCTTGCGTGGCGTTGGCGGTTAGGCCGGGTGCCGGAAGCGGACAACGAGCCAGTTGGCCGCGGCTATCACGCCCACGACCGCGATGATTCTGACGTGGTCGCCGGTCATACGGGTAAACAAGAGCAGACAGAAGCCCAGGCCGATCGCGGCAAACAGATTTCCGGCCGGCAGCCGGAAGGAGTCGGCTTGCGGGCGGATCCTCCGCAGTTTCACAAAGGCGCCGCAGACCATCGTGTAGGAGATGATGCGCGCCGCGACGGAGAGCACGGCGTTCCAGATGAAGCTGCCATAGATCGCGAGGCCGAGGACAAGCACACCCCAAAACAAAATCGAGACACTCGGGGTGCGGAAGCGCGCGTGCACCCGGCCAAAGGCGGTGGGAAAATCGCCCGAGACGGCAAATGCGTAGGTGAGTCGGGGCACGGCGACGAGTTGCGCGCAGAGAAAACCGAAGGTGGAAACCATGGCGCCGATTGCGACGAATTGGGCGGCGCGGTCGCCGAAAATGGCGCGGGCGGCATCGGCTAGCGGACGCTGGCTGTTGGCCAGATCGGGCACGGTCCACATCGCGATGAAGTGCAGCAGCGCGTAAAAGCTCGCGATGACGATCAGGCCGATGAGCAAGGCGAAGGGCACATCGCGGCGCGGATTCTTGGCTTCGGCGAGGGGGATGATCGCCGTCTCGAATCCGCCGAAAGCAAACATGAGCACGACGAGGGCATTGAGCCAGTTCGTCGCGCCCGGTTCGATTGCCAAGGGGGCGGGCGTGATCTTGTGGGCGAAGAACAGGCCGGCGCCGATGAGCAACGCAAGCGGGAGCAGCTTGGCGACGGTGAAGAAATTCGAGATGCGCGCGCCGCTCTGCACGCCGCGGTAGTTGAGCGCGGTGAGTCCGCCGAGCAACGCGACCAGCAACAGCGCACGCGGCAACGGCAGCGTGGCGGCGGGCCAGAATTCCCCGAGATAAATCACGAAGAGATTGGCATTGGCGGCGGCGGAAGTGAGGCGCGTGAGCCAGACAAACCAGCCCATTTGAATGCCCGCGTGGCGACCGAAGGCGTCGCGCGCCCACAAGTAGGAGCCGCCGGCATCGCGGTATTGGGAGCCGAGCTCGGCATAGATGCCCATCAAGGCGGCGACGCCAATCGCAGCGAAAAGATAGGCCCACGGCGCGGCAGAGCCGACCTCGCGTGCGACGTCGTCGGGCAGGCCGAAGATGCCGCTGCCGATGACGCCGTTGATGACGAGGGCGACCATCGTCCAGCGGCCAAGCGCGCGGAGGAGTTGGGGGTTGGCCGGGGCGGACATGGGCAGGAATCAGCGACTGCGCAATGTGCGTGGGGGCGAGACGACCGGCCCGGGGAAAGGGACGCCCCAGAGGGCGGCGTTGGGTTGCGGGGAGGGATCGGCATCGGGCGCGAGGTGCTTGAACACGTCGGCGAAGCGGATCAGGCATTGCAGGCGCCGTTGGCGGGAGTCGATTTTCGGATTCACCTGGATCACCGCCTCGGTGAACGGCGGCGAGCCCTTCATCTTCAGTGCGAGTTTGCGCACCTCCTCGATCGGTCGTCCGGTGTCCTTGATCAGGCGATCAAGCCGGAGGAGATCGGCATAGGTAACGGGGCCCCAGAGCTCGCGCCATTTCTCGGAACTGACAACCGGGGCGATGATGTTCGTGAAGTGTTTCTCGTCTCCGTCCTGCCGCCAGAAACCGAGGATGAGCATGAAGGGCTCATTGATTTCATATTGGCGCAACGCGTCGCCGAGATCGACGGGGGCGCCATGCTTGATGGCCTTTGGATTCGCCGGCACGCCGCCGTGCACGGTGTTGGCGGCGGCAGGGATATCCCACTTCTGCGTGTAGCTGGCCGGTTTGTAGCCGGCGAAGAAGGTGTCGCGAACCCACGCCTCAAAGACGAGGCCGTGATGCTGCACCTCTTGGGCGCCAAGCCAACCGCAAGACGCGGCGGCGAACAGGGCGAGAAAAAGAAAGCGACGGCCGATCACCATGAAACGGGAGGTGTGGCGTCGGGAGAAGCCGGACGGAAGCCGGACGGGCGTGAGGGCATGAGGACGAGGGCGAACAAGATCAGTTGGTCAGGGTTTCTTCTCAAGAAAGGCGCGCAATGCTTCCAGTTGATCGGTCCAATAGGCCTTCATCGTTTCGGCCTCGGCCGTGCTGGCGAGGCGACCGTGTTGAGGCATGACCTGGCATTTCAGCGCGCCTTTCGGCCAGAAATTCACCGACAACGTGGTGTCGTCTGGCCAGCGGATGCGGACAGATTTGTGGGGCGTGGCCTTCCGCACGGTGAGAGCGACGTCGGGCAACCATTGGTCGCGGACGGCGGCGTCGGTCCACGCCTCGAACGCGAGCGCCACAGGTGCCGCGATGGTCTTGCTGACACTCACCTCAAAGCCGTCGGCCTTCTGATGTTTAACCCTTCGGCCGATGGCTTGCTCGTAACCGACGGTGACCATCTGGCACCACCAGTCGGCGACCTGATGTTTCCTTTGCAGGCACAGGGCAATCTCGGCATGCGTCCATGACTTTGCCCCCGCCTTGTTGAGCAAGACCCGCCACTCGGTCCACGTGCGCCCGGTCGCTTTTTTCACTGCGGAAGCAGTGATCCCAGCGGTTTTGGCGGCGGTGGGCTTCATGAGGGTGCGGCGGTGGCTGTTGGGTCGGAACTGGACCGCACGACCTGCGGGCAGCGTCGGACGAGTTCGTTGATGAACGATTCCCGGTCTTCTGGCGAGACGAGGATGACGGAGCCGTCGGCGGTGACCAACTTGACTCGCTGCAGCGACCACGCCGGTGCCGCGAGTGGATTTCGCGACAAAGCGGCCTGTCGCAGCGAGGCGCAGGAGACGTCCCAATGGAGCCAACCACTCTGAATATGAAGATGGTCGGCGCGCAGGGTGTAACGCATGGGGAAGCTCAGCACGCCGATGATGAGGATCATCACGCCGCCCCAGCAGGAGAGCAAAAGGAACCCCGTGAACTCGCCTTGCAGCGCCAGCCAGCCGGCGGCGAGGAGGGGGGTGGCCGCAGCGAGCCCGACCAACCCCACCAGCCACAGATCGACCTTGGAGCGATAGGTGAGGTCGGTAAACATGGCATGAATCTGGGTCCGGGGGTGAGATTTGTCACGCCCCAGGGAATGTTTTTGTTTTCGCCAACCGAAAAATAGGCCAGCCTGTCGGCTATGAGCGAAGAGAACGTCCCGAAGCTGCGCCTGAAGCCACGTTTGGCGGGCGATGCCCCGGCCGAGCCAGCCCCGGTTCCGGCGGCCGCCCCGGAGACAACCCCTTCGCCCGAAGCGACTGAAACGCCGAACTCGTTGCTCTTGGAACCGCGCCTCGCCGAGAATGCTCCGGCCGAGACCCCCGCACCTCCGCCGAAGATCGTCTTTAAACCCAAGATGCCCGCCCCCGAGGGAGCGAAGCCAAGCGCGGAGTCAGTGGCCCCTGTGTCGGAGAATCCTGTGGAGCCTGCTCCGCCACCGGCACCGCTGCCCGTGATGTTGTATGAGAAGCCGCCGGAGGCGGGAAAGCCCGCAGCGCCGCTGTTCCCCCCGCCTCCCGGCATGCAAAAGGGAGAGGAAGCCCCGGCGCAGTTGGCGGAAGATGTGAAAGCCGCGATGGGCGGCAGCCCGTGGAAGAAACGAATTTTCGCGATCTTCGGCGCCACGGCCGTGATGATCATGGTGTCGGTCGGTGCTCTCTACTACCTGGAGAAGGACGTGCCGGTGCCACCACCGGTGGTGCGGCCGAAAATTGAGACCAAAGAGGCAGGCCCGGAAGCGCCGAAGGGTCCCATTGGTGCGGCCAAGGCGGCCATTGCCAAAACGGAGGGCAATCTCACCGCGCCAGCCAACGAAGTGATCAACGCCGCCGTTGCAGACGCAACGGCCAGCCCGACGGTGCCGGTGGCTCCCTCCGTTGCTGCTGCCGTTCCCTCCGCGTCCACCGGTCCCAGCACGGAATTTGTGGCCTGGGTCAGGAAATTGCATGTCAGCGGCCTGCGAAGCGGGGCCGTTCCGCGCGTCTTCATTGATCGCACGGCCTACAGTCCCGGAGATATTGTGAACCCCCAGCTCGGCATTACCTTTGTCGGGTATGACGCCGATCGTCGCATGCTGTCATTCAAGGACGAGTCCGGCTTCACGGTCGAACGGCGTTACTGAGTGCCCCGCGCCGGCGCAGCCACAGGCTCAACGGGATAGCACGAGGACAAGTCGCTGAGTTTACGCGCCAATCGCCTGATGTTCCGGGGCGAGCCACTCGCCGCCGCTTTTTCCGGTGATCGAGAACACCCTCATCGTCTTCAGCGGTGGCGAATAGATGTGCAGGGTCACCAAGTTTGTGCCGGCCGGTTGCAGATTGGAAACTTGGTGTGTCTCGCTGTCGTGCGACGCGATGATCTGTCCGGCGGGCATGTCAGTGGTCTTCACCGGCACCACCTGACCGCAAGGCGAGAAATCATAGACGGTCTCGCTGCACACGCCGGTGAGCACCTTGAACGCGCAAACCGAATTGGCGTGATCGTGAATCGGCGAGCGCTGACCGCTCTTCCAGCAAAGCACGAGCAGGTTGAACCATGGGTTTTCCGCCACGAGGTTGCGGCGGTAGCAATCGTCCTCGAAGTGCAGGTAGCCCTTCAAATCCTCCAAGGTTACTGCCGACTCGGTCAACAACCGGGTCAACTCGCCCAAGTCCGCCCGCTCCGCCTTCAGAGAGCGAAGGTAGTTGAGCAGCGGCGCGAGCACCGGGGGTGGTGTCTGAGCGACGGACGACATGGAATCAGCGGAGGGTAGCGATCAAGTCGGTGCGCTCAAGCTCGACTTCGACCGGCGCCAGGCGCACTCAGCGAGCGAGGACGGACTTGATGCCGCGCAGCAACTCGGGGTCGGTGGCGATGCCGAGCACGCCGTTCACCACGAACTGCACGCCGATGCACATGATCAAGAAACCCATGATCTTCGTCATCGCATTCATGCCCACGGGTCCGATGAATTTCACGATCTTCCCGGACAGCCGCAGCACCAGGTAGGTGATGATCGCGACCACGATGATGCCGGCGATGATCGCGCCGTAATCCACCCAATCGGTCGCGAGCGACGTGAAGCCCAGCGTGACGGCGATCGAGCCGGGTCCACTCAGCATGGGCATGGCGAGGGGAGAAAACGAAATGTCGCCCTTCTGCCGCGCGGCCTCGCGTTCCGCAATTTCCTCCTCGGTCGAATGGTGCGCCGCGAGCATGCTCATGCCGATGCCGGTCATCAAAATGCCGCCGGCAATGCGCAGTCCGGGAATGGAAATCCCGAAGAAATTCATGATGAACGTGCCGCCGATCAGGGAACTGACGAGGATGGCCACCATGTAGAAGCAGCCCTTGCGCGCCTGTTCCCGCCGGCGCGCGACACTGTCACCTTCCGTGATCGCCAGGAAGGTCGGTGCCGCGGCCAGCGGATTGATGATCGGCAACAGGGCGACCACCGTGCCGAGAAATATCGCCCAAAGATGAAGGAGGTTCGACATCGCTGCCGAGAACTAGCGCCGGGCAGGTTGAAGGCGAGCCTGCATCACCACACGTCGATTGGGCCCTTGGGCACGGGGATGGAATCGCTGCGCACCGTGGAGGGGTCGTCGTCCCGCATGAACGAGGCCACCATGGGATCGGGCTGGAAGCGCGGAAGGAGTTCGCCTCGATCGTCGCAGAACTGCGCCCGCCATTGATCGTAACGCGCGAGCAACTCATCGAATTCGGCCCGTGTTTTCAAACCCACGATTGCCTTCTTGAACTCCTTGGCGGGACCGAAGCGTTTGGCATACCAAGCGGCGGGTTTGCGGAAAAGTTTGCAGCCGAGTTCCTCGCCGAAAACCTGCACGCCGAGGTCGAGATGCCGACGCATGACGCGCACGCGCTCCGCGTAGCTCGCCTCCGGCGGCAAGATCCCCGTGCGCAAGTATTCCAGTGTGTGCCGGAATATCCACGGGTTATAGAACGCCCCACGGCCGATGCTCACGCCCGCACAAGCGGTTTCCTCGAGCATCAACTTGGCCGACTCGGGCGTGGTGACGTCGCCGTTGCCAATCACTGGAATGGTTTTCACCGCCTGCACCACGGCGCGGATTCCCGCGAGATTGATCGTGCCGCTGAAGCCCTGTGCGCGCGTGCGACCGTGCACGAAGATCGCCGCGACACCGACGTCCTCAAGCGCGCGCGCAAGATCGGGCGCTGTGAGATTGTCCTCATCCCAACCCAGGCGCATCTTGGCGGTGATGGGAATTCTTACGGCTTCGATCATGCCGCGAACCAACGACTGGGTTTTCTTTAGCTCCGTCATCATCGCGGAGCCGCCACCCACCCCCACGACCTTGCGGACCGGGCAACCCATGTTGATGTCGACCGCCGCGATGCCCATCGATTCGACGATCGCTGCCGCGTCGCGCATCTCCTCCGGCACGGAACCGAAGAGTTGCACGGAAAGAAATTTTTCGGCCGGACCGGTCTGCGCGAGCTGGAGTGCTTTCGCGTTCCGCTCGATCAATGAACGGGCGTTGATCAGATCGGTCGTCACCCAGTCGAGCCCGCCGATTTCGCGCACCGCCAGTCGAAAGGGCAGGTTGGTGTAACCCGCCAGGGGCGAGAGACACAGGTTGGACTCGAACTCGTAGGGACCGATGCGCACCATTCCCAACCGTGCAACCGACCCGCCGCGTCGCAACCCCGCATTTTGTAACCTAATAGGTTACAAAGAGAGATCACGCCCACCGCGCTTCTCCACCAGCCAGTGCAAGAGGCGGAGCGTCAATTCGGCGTCGGGTAGTCGCCGATGTCCCGCAAGAAAGTCTGTCAGCCGCTGGCGCGGAATTTCGAGGTAGCGGGCAAGGCGGACTTTTGCGCCGTGGGGCCGCAACTCCTCGCGCAGGTGGTGGGCGACGAGATTCCACATCGGCGTGGCCGGTCCGGGGCGGGTCGTGGCGTAGGAGACGGTGCGTCGCGGGCGGAGTTTCTTCCGTGCCGCCTTTGCCGCCGCGTCACCGGCTTCAAGCAGCAGACCTCCCACCTCCAACCAGAAGCCAATCCGCGGATGAACATCCTTCATGTTGTAACCTAATAGGTGACAGAACGCGGTTGAACAAGCGCGAAGTCGTTGGCGTGTTTGTAACCTAATAGGTTACACGGAGACGATCGCCGGGGAGAGTGCCTCGGTGCACTCAGCGGGAAGCGAGGGCGCGTTTCATGCGGGCGAGGGCCTCGGCAAGGGTGGCGCGGGTGCACCCGAAATTGAGCCGCACGTGGGAATTGGGCGCGGCACCAAAGGGGGCACCGTCGGAGAAGCCGAGCCCGTGTTGCTCGAAGAACGCCGTGGCGTGATCGAGTTGCAGCGCTTCCACGTTGAGCCAAGCGAGGTAGGTCGCCTCGACATGCGTCATCGTGATGCCGGGCAATTCACCCCGCGCGATCGTCTGCTCGATGAGGTCGCGATTGCCGCGTATGTAGGCGAGCATCGCTTGGCGCCACGGTTCGCCGTGCCGCAAGGCGGCTTCGCCGGCGACGAGCCCGAGGACGTTGATGTCAGGGACGATGCCTTGCGCGGCGCGGTTGAAGGCGGCGCGCAGTTTCGCGTCAGAGATCACTGCGAAGGAGCAGCCGAGCCCGGCGATGTTATAGGTCTTGCTCGGCGCCATGAGTGTGACGGTGCGGGCGGCGATTTCGGGCGAAAGTGTTGCGGCGGGAACGTGGGCGAGGTCGTCGAGGATGAGGTCGCAGTGAATTTCGTCGGAGATGAGCACGAGATCGTGCCGGAGGCAGAACGCGCCAATCTGCTCCAACTCGGTGCGCGAGAAGGCGCGGCCGACCGGGTTGTGCGGACTGCAGAGAAAAAACTGGCGCGTGCGCGGCGTGATTCTTTTGGCGAGCGCGGCGAAGTCCATCTCCCACCGATTACCGCGCAGGGCCATCGGCGCCGTCACGACGGTGCGGTGTTGATTGGTCGGCGCGCTCATGAACGGCGGATAGACCGGCGTGGCGCAGAGGACCTCGTCGCCGACTTCACCAAACGCGGCGGCGGCGACGTTGAGTCCTGTGACGAGCCCGGGCAACCAGACGATCCACGTCGGATCCACCCTCCAATCGTAGTGTTGCGCGCAGTGAGCGACTACCGCGTCGCTGAGCAACGGCAGAGGTTTGGCGTAGCCGAAGACCTCGTGTTCCACGCGGGAGCGCAAGGCCGCAGTGACGGCGGGCGGTGCTGCGAAGTCGGTGTCGGCGACCCAGAGTGGCAACACGTCGCGTCCCGCATATTTGAGCCACTTCTGGCTGTCGCTTTGTTGGCGGTCAATCGGTTGATCGAAATTGAAGGACATGGTGAGGCGGGAGTATTGGTGGCGACGACGACGGGTGAAGACCACGGTAAAATTGACGGCCGGAAGCCAAAGGCGCCTGCTGTGATATGGTGAGTGCAGCGATGAAACGGGTGTTGCCGGGCGGGACGCAATTTCTCGTTTGGTGTGTCGCGGGCAGGACAAAATTTCGCATGCCGAGGATGCTGCGAATTCCAAGTTTCCGTTTTTGAGCTACTTAGGCCCGGCAATGTAGCGGCACGCCCCATGCAGTTGAATGGCGCACCCTCCAACAGGAGAAACAAAATCATGAATCGTCTTATTCGTTATACCATCCCTCGCGTGAGTCCCTTTCGGGGGACCGCCATTGGCAACTCGTGGTCCGGTCTGGAGTCGGAAGTTGATCGTCTGCTTGAGGCCGCTCTCGCGGACTACCCGAAGCAAGCGACACCGCGCTTCCCGGTCGATCTCTACGAGGACAAGGACAACCTCTACGTCCGCGCCGAACTCCCCGGCGTGAACCGCGAGGCCATCAACCTCGAGTTGGTGGAGGGCTACCTCTCCCTCAACGCCTCGCGCAAGACCGGCGAGCAGACCTTCAACCTCGCGCGTTCGATCGTGATTCCAGAGACCGTCCAAAGCGACAAGGTCACCGCAGCCCTCGAGCACGGCGTATTGACCGTCACGCTGCCAAAACAAGAGCAGGCCAAGCCGCGCAAGATCGCGATTTCGGTCAACTGAACCTCACCTACCCACAGGAGAAACATCATGAGCCCATTCAACAAAATCGTTTCCCGTCTGTCTCGCCCGACCAGTCAGCGCGAGGACGGCACCGCAACCCTCGAGCCGGAATACACCGTGAAGCCCGTCTTTGAGCTGAAGGAAACCGACGACGCATGGGGGCTGACCGTCCATCTGCCCGGCGTGGCCAAGGAAGGCCTCGACCTCAGCGTCGAACAGGGTCTCGTCAGCATCCGTGGCGAGCGCGCTTGGGAGATGCCGGCAGACTGGACGCAGCTTTACCGCGAGTCCGTCGCCGCGCCCTTCATGCTCGAACTGGAGCACGACAACACGGTCGATGCGGAGAAGATCCGCGCCGAACTGAAGGACGGCATCCTTCGCGTCTCGCTGCCGAAGACCGAGGAATTCAAGCCGCGCAAAATCGCAATTGAATAGGCAGTTCCGTTTTTGAGGCAGGGCCTGGCGCGCGTGTCGGTCCGGCCGGAGTCCGCTTGGCGGGCCCGGCCGGTCGCCTATACCTTTGACATGCAGGGGCGGCGGGCTTTGTAGGGTTGTTACTGCCATGCATTACCGCCGGATCCTGTTTGCCGTCCTATTCTCGTTTACTGCGCTCCTTTCTGCCGTTGGGCAGGAGGTGGGTGAACCCACTGCGGCGGCTGGCGCGACGGATGTCGGCACCACGACCGCGGCAGCGGCCGCAGTCGCCAGCGGCCACGCCCAGCCGCGCACCCCGGATTTTCTGGAACACCTGGTGGATCTGATTCTGGCGCTCTTCGACATTCGCTCGAGCGGCAACACGGCGACGCACTACGCCATTGCGCTGCTCATCACCCTGTTTGCCTACGTGTTGCGGCGGGTTGTCACGACGCTGGTATTCAGCGGTTTCAAGAAACTCGCCTCGCGCACCACCACAACCCTCGACGACAAGCTTTTCCCCGCGCTGGAAGGACCGGTAAATGCACTGATCATCGTGGTCGGCACCGTCGCCTCGATCAAGGTGTTGAAGCTGTCGGCGACGGCCGACGAAACACTCAGCTATGCCTACACGATGGCGTTCTCCTTTGTGGTTTTCTGGGGCTTCCTGCGGACGTTCAACACAATCCTCGATCACATGCAAGAGGTGGCGCGCGCGAAACAGATGGGATTGGCGCCCTTCATGCCTTGGATCAAGAAGACGCTCTTCACGATCGTCTTTGTCTTCGGCGTCTTGATGATCGCACAGAGTCTCGGCGCGAATGTGAAGGCGTTCCTTGCCGGTCTCGGCATCGGCGGTTTGGCTTTCGCTCTGGCGGCGCAAGACACCATTGCCAACGTTTTCGGCTCGGTGGTGGTGGCAGTGGACCAGCCATTCAAGATCGGCGAAACGGTGCGCATCGGCGCCACCACCGGCACTGTCGAGGACATGGGCCTGCGCTCGACGAAGATCCGCGCACTGGACCGATCGTTGGTCGTCATCCCCAACAAGGCCGTCGCCAGCGAAACAATCACAAACCTCTCCCGCTTCAATGGTCGCCGCATCGAGCAGACGCTCGGCCTGACCTACGGCACCACGGCGGATCAGATGAAGGGGCTTGTCGAGGAATTGCGCCGATTGATCACCGCCGAGGCCGAGGTCGATCCGGCCACCGTCGTATGCTATTTCCGTGATTACAATAGTTCCTCGCTGGACATCTGGATTGTTTATGTCGCGAAAGATCCGGATATGCACAAGCATCTGGCGCTTCGCCAGCGGCTCAACCTTGCGTTCATGAGGGCCATCGAGGAGCGCGGGCTGTCCTTCGCCTTTCCGACCCAGACCCTGCACGTGGCCTCGATGCCCACGGGGCGGGCCAAGGAGTAAGAGGGGGCGCACATGCCCGCGGGTAGGTCGCTATAATCATTGTGCCACATGCCGCCCGTGTCCCAACCCGTTCTTCTTTTCGACGGTGAGTGCGGCCTTTGTCACGCGTGCGTGCGTTTTCTGCTCCGGCAGGACAAGGAGGGGCGCTTGCGCTATTCGCCACTGCAGGGCGAGACAGCCCAGACATTCCTGCGCGAACAGGGGTTGCCGACGGAGGGGTTTGGCACGCTCGTATTTGTGCCGGATTGGGGGCAGCGCGCGACCTGCGGGTATCTCCTCCGGACCGAAGGGGTGCTGGCGGCTTGTGGGGTCGCGGGAGGCCGCGCCGGCTGGCTCGTGAATCTCCGTATCGTTCCGTGCGGGTGGCGCGATGCAGTTTACCGCTTGGTCGGGCGGTGGCGCCATGCGCTGTTCGGCACCCATCAATCGCAGCCTCTGGAAAATCCGGATTGGCCGCGGCGGTTTATCGACGGTTGGAAATGAATAGGGCCGGAAGTGACTCCAGCCCACCAAACGTTGACTTGGGTAGAAACGATTACTCGCGGTCTCCGTAGTCTCGCCGACCGCCACGGTCTCCCCGGTCGCCGCCGCGGAATCCTCCGCCACCCCGGCCGCCGTCGCCGAAACGACGCGGACCGCTGCGGCCACCGCCACCACCACGGCGATCTCCCTCTCCCCCGGCGCGGCGAGGGGGGCGTTCCTCCCGCGGGCGGGCAATGCTGACGGCAATCGGGCGTCCGTCGATCTCGTGACCGTGAAGCTTCTCCACGGCTTGTTGAGCTTCCTCTGGGTTGCCCATCGTGACGAAGGCGAAGCCGCGCGAGCGACCGGTGAACTTATCGAAGACGACTTCCACCACACTGACTGCGCCAGCTTGACTGAAGAGGGCTTCGAGATCTTGCGCAGTGCAGGCGAAGGGAAGGTTCCCGACGTAGAGCTTGTTGTCCATGGAGTGTTCGGGCGGTGCTGTCTTCGGTCCGTCCGTTCCCGACTGTCGGGATTCAAATCATCGGCAAACACCGGCGGGGTGTTCGTCGACCATCTTGCGTGGCGGGAGAGTCTGACAAACAACCAACCCAACGCCGGGCAGCCTGATGCGTGGTGATCATTGGGGCAAGAGTGGACTGGCGGTGCCGCCTTGGTCGGATCTGAGGGTTTTCACTTGGCTGAAGCCCGTGTGGAAACGAAAATCCCGCGCGTGTGGTGCCATGAAAAGGGGGGATTTCGACCGACAAACGCCGGGCAAGGAAATGACGCGCAAGAGTGCGGGCGGGGCCGTCAATCGAAATCCGACGCCATTCCCCCTCTGAAAATTGTGATTTCCCCTCTAGAAAATCGTTGCATCGCTCCGGGCGCGTTCTAATACGAGAAGCACTATGGCAAAGAAACCTGCTCGCAAACCTAACGCAAAATTCATGGCTCCGGTCCAACCGGACGCCCTTCTCGCTGCTGTTGTCGGCTCCAAGCCGCTTCCGCGCACGGAAATGACCAA
>CAMTVF010000112.1:0-28244 GCA_947085115.1 uncultured Opitutaceae bacterium
AATACCTCCTCGCCATGTCGACCAACCTGACCAAACGCGAAATCGTTCTCGAAATCTACGAGAAGACCGGCTTTCCGCAAAAACAGATTCAGGACACTGTCCAGATGACCCTCGACATTGTCATGGAAGCGCTTGCGGCTGGCCGTAATGTCGAACTCCGCAACTTCGGCGTGCTCGAGGTGCAAGTGCGCAAGGCGCGCGTCGGTCGCAATCCGAACAAGCCCGAGACCGAAGTCGTTATTCCCGAGCGTGCCGTCGTGAAGTTCAAGAGTGGTAAAATTCTGAAGCAGAAGATCAAGGCGCTCAATTTAGAGCAGCTCAAAGCCAATCCGCCTGCTCCGGGCACGGACGACGGCGAGGAATAAGGGCCACAGCGCAAGCGCATTTGCTTGGTTTGCCCTGACACTTCTCCATGGCAGGTTTTCAGTCGCTCCCTGGCTTCCGGGAATTCTTCCCGGAAGACTTTTCTCGCCGTCAGCATATTTTCCGAATCTGGCGCCAATCCGCCCGCGCCTATGGGTTTCAGGAATACGATGCGCCGGTGCTGGAACCGCTGGAGCTCTACAAGGCCAAGTCGGGCGACGAGATCGAGGCCCAGCTGTTCAGCTTCACCGACAAGGGCGGCCGCGACGTCGCGCTGAGGCCGGAGATGACGCCCACCGTGTGTCGCATGGTCGGCGAAAAAGCCGGTGCCCTCAAACGCCCGATCAAGTGGTTTAGCATCGGTGAGTTTTATCGCTACGAACGCGCGCAAAAGGGACGGCTCCGCGCCTTCAACCAATTCAATGCCGATATTTTTTGCGAAGCCGGTCCGGAGGCGGAAATCGAGATCATCGCGCTGCTCATCCAGTGTCTCGGTGGCTTTGGTCTGACCAAGGACGATTTCTTCATCCGGCTGAGCGATCGCGATCTTTGGTTTTTCTATCTTGAGGCCCTTGGTTTCGACGAGGCGCAGTCCCGCGCGCTTCTCGTGGCAATCGATCGCTATGAAAAGATGGGTGACGATGCATTCAAAGGCTACGCTGAGTCGCACGGTGCTCTCGCCGAGGAAACCAAGGCTCGCGTGCTCGCGTTTCTCAAGATCAAGAGTCTCCCGGAGCTCGAGGCAATTTTGCGTCCCTTCGAGTCGGAGAAACTTGCCGCGCGACTTGCGGATTGGCGCAAAGTGCTTGGCGGCCTCGGGGCGATGGGACTGGAGGATTTTGTCAGTGTGGATCTCGCCGTCGTGCGGGGCCTGGCCTACTATACCGGATTTGTTTTCGAGGCCTTTGATCGCAAAGGCGACCTGCGGGCGCTCGCAGGGGGAGGTCGCTACAACGACCTCATCAAGAAACTCGGCTACGCAGACCTGCCTGCGGTCGGATTTGCCATCGGTGATGTCACGACGGGGCTCTTGCTGGAACAGCGGGGGCTTGCGCCGACCTTCGTCAATTCGCCCGACGTCTTTGCCGTCATTGGCGGCGAAGCAGAACGCGCCGCCGCATTCGCCGATATCTGTGCCCTGCGTGCGGTCGGCTGGCGGGTGGATTATCCGTTGAAGGACGTCGCCTTCGGCAAACAATTCAAGGTTGCGGCCGAAGCCGGGGCGAAACTGGCTCTCATTTATGGCGGGGACGAACTCGCCAAGGGCGTCGTTAAAATTCGCGATCTCTCCGATCGGTCCGAGCGCGAAGTGCCGCGCGACCAAGTCGTCGCGGCGGTCCGCGAGGCGCTGGGAGGGACATGATTTGCATGCGCTGCGCACAATTTCGATCTGGCTCGGGCGTGCCTTTCGACCATTTCAAATCCTGAAAAAACGGAGCAAGCTCCCGGTCGTTGATCCTGCGGCGAATGAAGGCCCTTGATATACTCCTGATCCTCGGCCGCATGGGGCTTGTCCTTGCGACGCTCTATGCCTTTACGTGTGTCTGGGCTCATTTCAGCGCGCAGCGGGCGATTTTTCTCCTTCCATCCGCCACCTACGCTCCAGGCCCGGAGCACGTTCGGCTGCCGACACCCGACGGCGTCACGCTGATGGCGCGGCACTGGCCGAATCCGCAGGCAAAATACACACTGCTTTATTTTCCCGGCAACGGCGAGGAACTCGGCGCGCTTGCCGGCTACATGGGCGAATACGTGAAAGCCGGCTTCGCGGTGTTCGCGGCCGACTACCGCGGCTACGGCCACAGCGGGGGTGTGCCGAGCGAGGCCACTTGCTATGCCGACGCGCAGCTCGCGCTCGACTGGTTGAAGAGGAACGGCACGCCGCCGGAACGCGTAATCGCCTTTGGCTATTCCCTTGGGGCGGGCTCCGCCGTCGAGCTCGCACGCACGCAACCGATCGCAGGACTTGTGATCGAGAGCGCATTCGTGAGCGCCTACCGCGTGTTGACGCGCTGGCCGCTGGTGCTGGGTGACAAATTTCAAAACGAGCGCAAGCTGCCCCAGGTTCATTGTCCGGTGCTCGTCATGCACGGCACAGCCGATCCGGTGATTCCCCACTGGCACGGTGAGTTGCTTTATGCGGCGGCCAACGAGCCCAAGACTCTCTTGATCGTGCCCGGTGGTGGCCACGGCGGACTCGATGCGATCATCGGCGAGCGCTACTGGCAGACTCTGCGCGACTTTGCTGACACGCTGAAGTAACGCGTCTTGCCCATCGCCCAATGGTGAATGGACGATAGAACACGAATGCGTTGTGGGTAGGGCGTTCCGCTGGCCAGCAGAACGCCAGCGCGAGTGTTACAGGCCAAGCTCGGCCTTGACCTCGGCGAACTTCTGGATGGCGAACGCGAGATCTTCCTTGCTGTGCGCGGCCGACACCTGCGTGCGGATGCGCGCGGCACCTTGAGGCACGACCGGATAGAAGAAGCCAATCACGTAGACGCCCTTCTCGAGCATCTTCGCCGCGAACTTCTGCGACAGCGCCGCATCTCCGAGCATCACCGGCACGATGGGGTGAGCGCCCGGCTGAATCGTGAGACCGGCTTTGGCTAATCCGTCGCGGAAGAACTTGGTATTGTCCTCCAGCTTGTCGCGCAACTCGGTCGAGAGACTGAGCAGTTCAAGGCACTTGAGCGAGGCGGCGGCAATCGACGGCGCCACGGTGTTGGAAAACAAATAGGGGCGCGAACGCTGGCGCAGCAGCTCGATGATTTCCTTCCGGCCGGAGGTGTAACCGCCGCTCGCGCCACCGAGGGCTTTGCCGAGGGTGCCTGTGAAAACGTCCACCCGCCCCATGACGCCGCAATGTTCATGCGTGCCACGGCCAGTCTTGCCCATGAATCCCACCGAGTGGCTGTCGTCCACCATCACGAGCGCGTTGTATTTGTCAGCGAGATCGCAGATGCCCTTGAGATTGGCAATGAAGCCGTCCATGGAGAACACGCCGTCGGTGGCGATCATCTTGAAGCGCGCGTTGTTGGCGTCGGCTTCCTTCAGCTTCGCTTCGAGGTCCTCGAGGTTGTTGTTCTTGTAACGGTAACGCTGGGCCTTGCAGAGCCGGATGCCGTCGATGATCGAGGCGTGGTTCAACTCGTCGGAGATGACTGCGTCCTCCGCTCCGAGCAGGGTTTCGAACAAACCGCCGTTGGCGTCGAAGCACGAAGTATAGAGGATCGTGTCGTCGGTGCCGAGGAACGCAGAAAGGGCTGCCTCGAGATCCTTGTGGAGCTGTTGCGTGCCGCAAATGAAGCGCACAGACGCCAGCCCGTAGCCCCATCGCTCGAGTGAGGCGCGCGACGCAGCGATAAGCTCGGGGTTGTCGGCCAGCCCGAGGTAGTTGTTTGCGCACATGTTCAACACGCGCTGGCCTGACGCCACGGCGATGTGGGCCGATTGCTGGGTGGTGATGATGCGCTCGCGCTTGTAGAGTCCGGCGGCGTCGATCTCGGCGAGGGTTTTCTTCAGATGCTCGGTGTAGGCGGAATTCATGGTGTTATCTATCTGTGGCGACGGTCCGGTTACTCCCAATTGAGGACGATTTTGCCGGACTTGCCGGCGCCCATGAGTTCGAAACCTTCCTGAAACTGTTCGACGGGAAAGCGGTGCGTGATGACCGGGGTGATGTCCATGCCGCCTTGAACGAGCGCAGTCATCTTATACCACGTCTCGAACATTTCGCGTCCGTAGATGCCTTTCAAATGGAGCATTTTGAAAACGACCTTGTTCCAGTCGATCGCGACCTCGCCCGACATGATGCCGAGCAACGCGATGCGTCCGCCGTTGACCATGTTGTCGATCATCTGGCGCAGCGCCGGAGGACTGCCGGACATTTCCAACCCGACATCAAAGCCTTCGGTCATGCCGAGTTCCTTGTGCCACACATCGCTTAGGTTTTCGCGGGCGACATTCACCACGCGGGTCGGATTGAGTTTCTTGGCGAGTTCGAGGCGGCCGTCGTTGATGTCGGTGATGACAATCTTGCGGGCACCCGAGGCGCGGGCGACGGCGACGGCCATGCAACCGATCGGCCCGGCGCCGGTGATGAGCACGTCCTCGCCGACGAGATCGTAGGAGAGGGCGGTGTGCACGGCGTTGCCCAAGGGGTCGAAGCACGAGACGACGTCGAGGTCCATACTCGCGGGAACTTTCCAGACATTGCTGGCGGGAATGGTCACATAGTCGGCAAATGCCCCGTCGCGATTCACGCCCACGCCAACGGTGTTCGGACAAAGGTGACGGCGACCTGCAAGGCAGTTGCGGCAATGACCGCAAACGATGTGGCCCTCGCCGGTGACGAGTTGTCCGAGGTCGAATCCTTCCACCCCCCCGCCCACATCCGCGACGGTGCCCACGTATTCGTGACCGATGATGAGCGGTGGCTTGATCGTGCGCGCAGCCCATTCGTCCCATTTGTTGATGTGCACGTCGGTGCCGCAAATGGATGTCTTTTTGATCTTGATCAGCACGTCATTGACGCCCGGCACGGGCACCGGTGCTTCGGTCATGACAAGGCCGGGGCCAGCGGTGGGCTTCACTATGCAGCGCATCTTGGAGGGCATGGGCGAAAAAAGGGGGTGGGAGGTTGCGAGCAGCGTAGAAGTCTGGTCCGGGGAAACAACCCCGAAGGCAGGACGTCGGTTGATACCAAGCTCGCCTAATTGGGCCGGGTTCGGGGCTTATTGCTCGTTTCGATCGCTCAACTCGAGCGAGCGCCACAAATACCAGCTCGCAACACTGCGGTAGGGCGCCCATCGCCGGGCATGTTTCAAGATTGTCTCGGGAGTTGGCTCTTTTCGTTTCCGGTAAAGTCTCTGAAAAGCGAGGCGGATGGCGAAGTCGCCGGTCGGCATCACATCGGGGCGGCCCAAGGTAAAGATCAAGAGCATGTGAACCGTCCAAGGACCAATGCCGCGCACTGCGGTCAGGCGTTGGACCAGTTCGCCGTCCGGCAGGCCGTGCGCGGCACGCAAGGTTGGCACAACTCCGGCGTCGCATTTGTCGGCAAGATCGCGGATCGCGGCGAGTTTGGCCCGGGAAAGCCCGGCCGCGCGCAGCTCCTCGTCGCTCAAACGGGTCAAAGCCTCGGTCTTCGGACCACCTTGGCGGGCGAGCGCCGCCAGCACCCGGGCGTGAATCGTGGCCGCAGCCCGGCCGTGCAGCTGCTGGTAGACAATTGAGCGCAGCAGCGCCTCGAACAGGTTGGTGGCCGGCTGCATCTCCAGCGCGAAAGGGCCGACCCGCTCAATCACGCCGGCAAGGGCACCGTCGGCCGCACGCAAATGCGCGAGCGCGACACGGGCCTCGTAGCGAAGAACCGATGCCCGACTCATTCGGAGAACAGCTCGGCGCCTTCGAGGGCGAGCAGGCGGGTCTTTGTGCGCACACCGCCCGGGCCGGAGAATCCCGTCATCTTGTCGTTGGTGGAAACGACGCGATGGCAGGGCACCACGAGCGGCCAGGGATTCATGGCGAGGGCAGTTCCGACCGCGCGGGAAGCGGCCGGTCCGAGCGCCATCGCCTTGGCCACATCCCCGTAGCTCTTCTTGTAGCCGGCTTTGATCTCGAGGATTTGGACATAGACCGCTCTCTGAAAACCGGTCACGCGAGACCAGTCGAGCGGTGTATCGGTAAAATTCTGGAGTTTCCCCTCGAGGTGCTGTTGCACGCGTTCAATGAGTTGGCGCAACCACTCCGGTCGCGGCTCGACGGCGGATTTGGTGTAGGCGCGAGTCGCGAGTGCGCGCTCCGTCTCCTCCACATTTTCTTCGGGCAGTTGAAAACCGGTGAGGCCGGTGTCGTTCCACGCAATCCCGCAAGTGCCGAAGGTGGTCGGGAAAAGGGTGTGCGGCATGCCGGAAGCGATAGCAGATGAAGGCATCACTGCAAGCCACGCGGCGCCGCGTCGCTGGTCGAGAGCGGAAACCGGGCGGGCTATTCGCGCCCGGTTTCGCTTCCCTAATTCTCGCCGATGTAGCGGCGAAAGAACTCTTCGAAGCGCACGAGACGGTCGAGCCGCTGCTTGGGTTCGCCGCTGCGACTGAGTTCATGCGTGGCGCGCGGGTAGCGGACGTATTCCACATCACGGCCCAGGGACTTCAGCGTCTTGTAGAGCATCTGGCTTTGGATGACACCAGTGCGGAAATCGACGTCGCCATGCTTGATCAGCAGGGGCGTCTTGATCTGGTGCGCGTAGGTGAACGGAGAGTCGCGGAGCAGGGCTTCTCGCACTTCGGGCTCCCAATGATAACCACCCCAGTAGCGGGGGACGAGGGACCACGCGTTGCCCTCTCCAAAAAACGGGATGAGGTCGTAGACGCCGCGTTGCGCCACGGCGGCCTTGAAGCGGTGGTCGTGCGCAACAATCCATGCGGTGAGGTAACCGCCGTAGGAACCGCCGGTAATGACTTGGCGTTCGGAGTCGATGAAGGGCTGTTTGGCGGCTTCGGTGGCAGCGGCGAGGACATCGCTGGCTGGTCCAACGCCCCAGTCGCGGTAGTTGGCGCGCTGGAATTCCCGACCGTAGCCCCCGGAGCCGCGTGGATTGGCGAAGACGATCGCGTAACCTCTGGCGGCGAAAAACTGAAATTCGAACCACATGCTTTCCTCGCCGGGGCCCCACATTGCGCTCGGGCCACCGTGGATATTGAGGAGCAGTGGGTATTTCTTGGCGGAGTCGAACTCGGTGGGTTTCATCGTCCAGTAGTCGACCCTCACGCCCTTTTCGTTCGCCGTGTGGGAGTGCGCTTCGTAGGCCGCGAGTTTCTTTCCTGCGAGCCAGTCGGCATTGTGGCGAGTCAACGGATTGCTGACTTTGCCGGAGAGGTGGGCGAGATGGAGTTCGGAGGGATTCCTTGCTTGCGTGACGATCTGAACCAAGGACTTCGCGCCGACATCGAATTCGCGAATCCCCCACTGCTGCCAGGTCAGCGACTGCACATCGCCGCGTTGGAGCGAAACTCGGTAGAGAGGGAAGCGGCCACCGCTGGCTGCGGTGAAGTAAAGGGAATGACTGTCAGGCGCCCACCGGGCGTTTTGAACCGAGCGGTCAAGGTCGGGAGTGAGAACGCGGGGCTCGCCGCCAGTGACGGGCTTGATGACAAGCTTCGCCTGATCGAAACTGAACGGTCCGCCAGTCTGAACCGAATAGGCGATCCACTGGCCGTCCGGCGAGGGTGCGGGATTGCCGTAGCTCTCGTCCACGCCATCGGAAAAGACGGAGGAGGCACCCGAAGCGACATCGATGAGCAGGAGCTTGTTGCGGCCAAAGGCGCGGTCGGGATGCTCGTTGGCATCGCGCGCGGCGACATGGATGATGCGTTTGCTGTCAGCCATCCACTCGGCGGCATTCCTGCTCTCGAAACCGAGTCCCACAGACCTGGCTTCGGCCTTGGGGAGGTCGTCCTGCACATAGAGTTGGACGAAACTCAGTTCGGTCTGCAGATCACCTTCGGCCAGAAAATTGTAACGCGAAGTCACTCGCGGACTGCCCTCGGATTCGTTTTTCGCGAGCCACTCCCGCACTTCGCTGAGTGTGCCATCCGGATCGGTCTTGGGCATCTTGGCGGACTTTGTGTCGTCGTTTTGCGGCGCGGCAATGCCCTTGGACCCGGACTTGAGATTCCAATTGCCGGTGTCGTTGGCCGACCGGCCCGGTTTTTCAAGCGACCATCTGGGCGTCGCGTCGGTCCCGCTTTTCTCCAACGCGTCGCGAATCTGGGCATAGCTGAGAGACGAGGAGAAAAGCAGACGTTTGCCGTCGGGGGACCAACGCGGGTTGCCGGCTCCGGTCTCGATTTTGGTGACGGGTTCGGCATCGCCACCGGCGAGATTGAGGACGTGGACCTGAGCGCGTTCCCCGGGACCGCTGCCGCCGCGAACAAAAGCAATCCGCCGTCCATCGGGATGCCACGCCGGAGAGTTGTTGTTGTTGCCGGCGAACGTGAGCCGGCGGGGAGCCGACGAGCCATCGGCGGCGGCGATCCACAGATGAGTTTGGTAGGTCCAATCGTCCTTGGCGTCCGGCTTGGGCTCGATGGAGCGAACGACATAAACCACCCACGCACCGTCGGGCGAAAGGGTGGGTGAGTCGAGTTGCCTGAGCTTAAGCATGTCTGTGGCTGCGATGAGCGACGCGGTGTTGGCTTCGGCGGCGCGGGCGATGATCGACGGCACGAGCAATAGCGCGCACAAGGCCAGAATGCGGGGTAGAAGCAGGCGGAGCATGAGGGCGCGAGATTGGAGATGGGATGAGGTCTGTCCAAGTGATTCTTGCCAGGCCGCCCCGGGAATCAGGGTCTGGCCGGGTGCAGCGGCGCGCAGGACCGCGGGCAATTCGTGTTTTGGCATTGCCGCGCGCGGATGTTTGCGGGACGAAGGACTCACCGATGCCGCAGAATCGATTCTACAATGCCTTTGACGTGCAGGAATGGGGCGGGGGCAGGAAGCCCGATTATCGCACCCCGTTCCAGATTGATCGCGATCGGATTATTCACGCTCACGCCTTCCGCAAGCTGCAGTCGAAGACGCAGGTCTTCCTAAGCGGGGAATACGATTTCTACCGCACGCGCCTGACGCACTCAATGGAAGTCGCGCAAATTGGACGTTCCATTTGCAACTATCTGCTCAGTCGGGGTGGCTTGCTAAAGGAAGACTTTTTCATCGACGCCGACCTGGTGGAGGCGAGCTGTCTCGCGCACGATATGGGGCATCCGCCCTTCGGGCACAGTGGCGAACGGACGCTGCAGGAGTTGATGAAACGACGGGGCGGCTTTGAGGGCAACGCGCAGACGCTGCACCTCCTCTGCGAGACGATTTATCAAAATGAAACGGGGGTGCGGGGGATGAAACCGACCCGGGCGCTGCTCGATGGCATCCTCAAATACAAGAAAATCTACACCGAGTTCGCGACGCCTCCGATCAACCACTTCATCTACGATTCGCAGGAAAAGGTGCGCGATTGGGTTTTCGGCGGCAAACGCATCCCCGGTCCGCTCATGCGTGGCAATGCGTTGAATGACTTCAAGAGCGTCGAGTGTCAGATCATGGACTGGGCGGATGACGCCGCGTATTCACTCAACGACATCGTCGACGGGGTGCGGGCCGGATTTCTTTCGATCGAGCGCGTGGAGCGCTGGGCGGGGTCGCAGACCGTTGACGCGAGCCAGCAACGCCACCTCGATTCGCTCTTCAATTCCATTCGCGCCGATCGGTTGGAAAATGTCTTCTCGCGCAAGATCGGCGAGTTCATCCAGGCGTGCCGGCTCAAGGAACGCGACAACTTCATGGCGGAGAAGACCAATCGCTATGCCTTTGAACTCGTCGTCGCGGAGGAGGCGCTGGCGGAAGCTGCGTTCTTCAAGAAGATGGCGAACGATATTATCTTTGAGAGTCCGCAGTTGGAGCAGCTTGAGCACAAGGCGCGCACGATTTTCAACGCGCTCTTCGCGACGATCTGGGACAACTACGCCGAGCGCGGCGAACGCGTGATCCACATTTTGCCGCCGAACGTCAGTCGCTTGATCGAGGCGGAGGCGAAGCTCGACGGGAAGGCACGGCGGATTTGCGACCATCTCGCCGGTCTCACCGATGGCATGATCATTCGCACCTACCGGAGACTCTTTGATCCTGAATTTGGCAGTTTCCGCGACTTGAGTTAGTCGGGTTTTCGCGCGAGCACGCCTGCGGCCACGGCCTCGTCAATCATGCGCAGGGCGTAGGCCCAGATTGAGATCGAACCTTCGGCGGCGTGCTGGTTGCGGGCCACGACCATGTCGTGTGTCACCCCGTGCTTTGTCCAAGTGACTCCGCCGCTGAGACAGTTGAGTAGCATGGGGTGAAAGCGATCGCAGGCCGCGGCAAATTTCGCCTCGGGGGTTTCGCGCGCCTCGAATTCGTCCCACAAGGCGCGAAACTCGGCAGTCTGATCCCCCGGGAGGAGCCCGAAGATGCGCGTGGCCGCTTGGGCCTCGCGCGCGTGTTGATCGGCCATGTTCTTCGTATCGTAGGCGTAGGTATCGCCCGCGTCGATTTCCACGAGATCGTGGATGAGCACCATCTTGAGCACACGCAAGACGTCGAGCGGCTGATGGTTGGAATGCTCGGCAAGCGTGATGATCATCAGCGCGAAGTGCCAGGAGTGCTCGGCGCTGTTTTCATGACGCCGGCTCTGTGTGACCAGCGATTGCCGGAAGACCTCCTTCAATTTGTCGGTCTCGATGATGAAACGCATCTGGCGCTCGAGGCGCTCGGCGGAGGTAAGAGGAGAGGGGTGCACCACGGCGCCAACCCAAACACGTATTTTCGCGAGGGCAATGATGCAGAAGGACGCGAAAACCCGCACGCGAACCCGCGGGCTTGCCTGCCGGCTGGTTTTGGATTTCGTCGGCCCATGCGTAATGTTGCCCGCCTCTTGCTGATGGCAGCGCTCGTCCCCGCGTTCGCGTTGGCCGCTGCTTCCTACCCCGCCTCGAAAACGATCGAACACGTCGACGAGTATCACGGCGTGAAGATCGCCGACCCTTATCGCTGGCTCGAGGATCTCGACTCGGCCGACACCAAGGCGTGGGTTGAGGCCCAGAACACCTTCACCAATGCGGCGCTGGCGAAGATGCCCGAGGTCGGGCGCGTGCGACAGCGCTTGACGGAGTTGTGGAACTACCCGCGCTTCGGCATGCCTTCACGGGAGGCCGGCTGGGTGTTCTTCACCAAGAACGACGGTCTGCAAAATCAATCGCCGCTCTACGTGCAGGAAGGATTCGACGGTGCGCCGCGCGTGCTGATCGATGCCAACACACTCTCGGCTGACGGCACGGTGGCGGTTACGTCAATCGCACCCTCACCGGACGGAAAGTGGCTGGGTTACGGCCTCGCCACGGGCGGCTCCGATTGGAACGAATTCAAGTTGCGCGAGATCGCCACCGGCCGGGATGCGCCGGATCACATTCGTTGGATCAAATTTTCCGGGATGAGCTGGACGCATGACAGCCACGGCTTCTTCTACGGCCGCTATCCGGCTCCGGCGGCGGATGACAACAAGGTCTTCAGCAAGATCGAGCATCGGAAACTTTACTATCATCGAGTCGGCACCACGCAGGCGGATGACAAGTTGGTTTATGAAATGCCCGAGCATCCGCTGCGATCGTTCGGCGGCCAGGTGTCATCCGACGGGCGCTACGTCGTGATCGGGATCAGCCAACCCGGACAGCGCGGCAATCAGGTCGCCTACCTCGATTTGCAGGACACGAAAACCCCGTTCCTCGACGGCGCAGTGGTCACGTTGATCGATAATTTCGATTCCAACTACAACTTCATCGGCAACATCGAGCGCACGTTCTTCTTTTCGACCACGAGTGCTGCGCCCCGTGGACGGATCGTTGCGATCGACCTCGATGCCGGAGTCAGCGCGGCACGCACCGTGATCGCCGAGTCAGTCGACACGATCGACGGGGTCCGGATTTCCGCTGGTCGCTTTGTAGTGACCTACATGCGCGATGTCGCGAGCCGGGTTGCGATTTTCGGTCTCGATGGCACGCCACAGGGAGAAATCCCCCTTCCGGGACTCGGAGCTGTCACAGGGGTTGCCGGCAAATTCAAGGATCCCGATGTCTTCGTGAATTTCTCCTCGTTCCTCTTTCCCGGCACCATTTTGCGTCACAATCTCGACAGCGGCGCGACGACGGTCTGGCGGGAAGCGAAGACCGACTTTGATGCCAGTCAGTATGAGACAAAGCAGATTTTCTACCCCTCGAAGGACGGCACGAAGATCCCAATGTTTATCACGCACAAAAAGGGCGTGAAGCTCGACGGGTCTGCGCCGGGTTGGCTCTACGGTTACGGTGGCTTCAATGTCGTCCTCCGCCCGCAATTCTCCGTGCCACCGCTGGTGTGGATCGAAGGCGGTGGGGTTTATGCCGTGGCCAATCTGCGCGGTGGCGGCGAATACGGCCGGGCGTGGCACGATGCCGGCACGCAGGCCAAGAAACAGAATGTCTTTGATGATTTCATTGCCGCAGCGGAATACCTCGTGCAGGAGGGTTACACGTCGCATGCGAAGCTCGTGATTGACGGACGCTCCAACGGCGGCCTGTTGCTCGGTGCCGTGGTGAACCAACGCCCCGAACTTTTTGCGGCCGCCGTGCCCGCAGTGGGCGTGATGGACATGTTGCGCTATCACAAGTTCACGGCGGGCGCGTCGTGGGCACGCGACTTTGGCACCTCGGATTCGCCGGAAGGTTTCAAGTATCTCACCGCCTATTCCCCGCTGCACACCACAAAGGCGGACGCGAAATATCCCGCCGTGCTCGTGACGACCGGTGATCACGATGACCGCGTGCATCCGGGCCATTCCTACAAATACACGGCGGCGATGCAGGCGGCTGTTGCCCCCGGGGCGGGCCCGATCTTCATCCATATCGAAGCGAATGCCGGACACGGCGGTTCGAGCGGCACCTCGCCGGTATCGAAGACCATCGCCGATTGGGCTCTGCGCATGGGCTTTGGCGCGCATTACGCCGGCTGGGGTAAATAACATCGGGATTGCTTGGATTTTGCGGGGCGGAGGACAGAGAGATGCGTGAAACCATAGCTTGCCCGCAAATCTGGGGCACCCTAATTTCCCAAATCAATGCCTACGGAAAGAAAAACGGTTTTTGAAATTTGCGCTGGTGCCGGAGGCCAAGCCCTCGGATTGCATCAAGCTGGATTCGAGTCTGTTGGAGCCGTGGAAATAGACTCGTCGGCCTGTTCCACGCTTCGTCTGAACCAACCGCGCTGGCGAGTGCTGGAGACAGATGTTCGCAACATCAACGGACGAGATTTTGCCGGAGTTGACCTCTTTGCGGGAGGCGTTCCATGCCCTCCTTTTTCGATTGCAGGCAGACAGTTGGGAAGTAACGACGAACGGGATTTGTTTCCCGAAGCCCTTCGGCTTATTGAGGAAATCAAACCACGGGCCATCCTGCTGGAAAACGTCGCTGGATTTGCGGCAAAAAAATTCACAGATTACAGGCGCGCCCTGTTCGCAAAGCTAGAGCGGTTAGGCTATCGGGCTGACTTCCGGATAATCCAAGCCAGTGCGCTAGGGGTCCCTCAGTTGCGCCCGCGGTTTGTCTTGGTGGCAATGCATGAAAAGGATTTTGCCGGTTTTTTTTGGGAATTCGTGCAACTTCGACCCAAGACAGTCGGCGAAACATTGGCCGATCTGATGGCTGAACGCGGTTGGGCCGGGGCCATGAGCTGGGCTGCACGTGCCAAAGATATCGCGCCCACCTTGGTTGGCGGCTCAAAAAAGCACGGCGGCCCGGACCTTGGACCCACGAGGGCCAAGAAGCAGTGGATGGGCCTTGGCGTTGACGGTATGGGGATCGCCAACGAAGCACCAGGCCCGGAATTTCCTGCGGGAGGAAACCCCCGTTTGACCATAAGAATGGCGGCCCGGATTCAAGGCTTTCCCGATTCTTGGGAGTTTTCCGGGAAGAAGACGGCAGCCTATCGTCAAATCGGCAACGCCTTCCCGCCTCCTGTTTCAAGGTTCGTTGGCTCTCGAATTCTTGGTGCTTTCGACAGAGCGATTGTTGCGGACCAATACTCCGAGGCTAATTCGCGCCAATTTGCCCTGCTAGAACCCAAACCTAAAACTCGCCCTTCAAATGCCGCAAAGAAAAGGTTCGAAAAAACTCCTGATCGAATTCTTGCTTGGAAATATCGGGCGAATTGTCGAAAAAGAAGAACTTCAACAAGCCGCAAACTGGGCCTCTGAGTGGGCTCGGCGTCTTCGCGAGCTGCGAGACGAGGATGGATGGAAAATTCTCTCCCATAAGGACCGCGCTGATCTGAGGCCCGGTCAGTATTTGTTGGAATCAACCAAGCGAAACCCGTCCTTTCATCGCTCAATTTCCAAGGAGACGCGGGCCATCGTCCTTGAGCGCAATGGCTACACTTGCCAAATGTGCGGTTCTGCGGCCGGTGACCCGGATCCTTTTCACCCAGATCGCACAATCAGACTAACGATGGGCCATATACGTGACAAATCCAAGGGGGGAGACGATCTTCAGGGAAATCTCCGGGCGGTTTGCACCAACTGCAACGAAGGCTTGCAAAATACATCTCCGCCAAAGCCTGATCGTATCCATCTACTTGCCCAGATTCGGCGCGCTACCATCGAGGATCAGCAAGCAGTGCTCGATTGGTTGACCAAGAAATTTGTTCGGCAAACCAGCAAGCTCAAGAAATAGGGCCATGCGGCCGAGGTTTGCCGGGTCGGGCGGAAGCGACCGAGCTGCGATGTGGATGTCCCGCCGGTGCAGCTTCTGCCATGAAGCTGACGGCGCGCGTCGGAGCCGAGCCAAACGCGCCCGGTGCAAGCCGGCGGGTCCGTTTCAAACGGCGGCCATCTTCGGCTTGCGAACCGGTGCGCTTGCGGTTGCCTTCAGGGCTTCATGAAACTTCTGCATTTGGTTTCCCTTGCCGCAGCACCGGCCTTTGCCTTTGCCGCTTCGTTTCACCTCCCGCCCAGCAAGACCATTTCACAAACCGACGATTTTCATGGGGTAATAGTGGAGGATCCGTTCCGGTGGTTGGAGGACGTTGATTCCGAAGACACCAAGCGGTGGGTGGGCGCGCAGAACAAAGTGACTTTTGATTTCCTCGCCCAGTTGCCGCAGCGTGAAACGATCAAGCAACGCCTGCGGGAGCTGATAAATTACCCGCGTTTCGGCCTGCCGAGGAAGCAGGGCGGGCGCTATTTCTACACCTTCAACACGGGCCTGCAGAATCAGACACCGATCTTTGTGAAGGATTCGCTGAGTGCCGAAGGCCGCGTTATCCTTGACCCCAACACCCTGTCAAAGGATGGCACCGTGGCGGTCACGACCTATGTCGCCTCGGACGATGGACAATGGCTGGGTTACGGCATCGCCAAGGCCGGTTCGGATTGGAATGAATTTCGCGTTCGCAATCTGGCCACGGGCGAAGACACCGCGGACGTGATCGAGTGGGTGAAGTTCTCCGGCTTGAGCTGGGCCAAAAACAGCAGCGGCTTCTTCTATTCCCGCTATCCGGAGCCGCGTCGCGAGGGGAATCAAGTCTTCAGCGACCTCGCGAATCAAAAAATCTATTTTCACCGTCTCGGCACCTCCCAGGCGGATGATCTCGTGATTTACGAACGCCCCGATCAGCCCAAGTGGGGTTTGGGCGGCAGCGTGAGCGAGGACGGGCGCTACCTCCTGATCTCGGTTTGGGAGGGCACGGATCCCCGCAACCGACTCCATTATCTTGATCTGAAGGATCCGAAAAACCCGGACTTTTCCGGCGGGGTCGTGCGCCTGATTGACGTGGTCGAAGCCGACTATTCTGCCATTGGAAATGAAGGCTCGACGCTCTTCATTCGCACCGACCTCGATGCGCCACGCGGCAAGATCATCGCAATCGATCTCGCCAATCCCGACCGCGGGAATTGGAAAACCATCGTTCCCCAGTCGGAGGACGTGATCTCGTCGGCGAGCTACATCGGCGGGAAGTTTGTCGTGAATTACATGCAGGACGCAAAGAGCGTGCTCGCGGTTTTTGCGCGTGACGGCGCGCCGCAGGGCAACATCGGTTTGCCCGGCATCGGCACGGTCGCTTCCGTTAGCGGACGGGAGGACGGGTCGGAGATGTTCTTCAACTTCACGTCGTTTACCTACCCGACCACAAATTTTCGCTCTGATCTCGCCACGGGCAAGACCGAGTTGTTCCAAGCGCCGAAGGTCGACTTCGATCCGGGCGTCTACGAGACCAACCAGGTGTTCTACACCTCGAAGGACGGAACGAGTGTGCCGATGTTCATCACTCACCGCAAGGGCATCAAACTCGACGGCTCCAACCCCACGCTCCTCTACGCCTACGGCGGTTTCAATGTTTCGCTGCAACCAACCTTTTCGAGCAGCAACCTCACCTGGCTCGAACTCGGCGGCATCTACGCCGTGCCAAACCTGCGAGGGGGCGGCGAATACGGCCGGGAATGGCATCTCGCCGGCACCAAGCTGCAAAAGCAAAACGTGTTCGACGACTTCATCGCGGCGGGCGAGTTCCTCGTGAGGGAAGGCTACACCTCCCACGAAAGGCTGGCGATTCGCGGCGGCTCAAACGGCGGTCTGCTCATCGGGGCGGTGGTCAATCAGCGTCCCGGCCTGGCCCGCGTGGCCTTCCCGGCGGTCGGCGTGATGGACATGATGCGGTTCCAGAAGTTCACAATCGGTTGGGCGTGGACCAGCGATTATGGCTCCGCAGACGACAGCGCGGAGATGGCCGCCTACCTGAAGGGATATTCGCCCATCCACAATGTGAAGGCCGGGGTCGAGTATCCGGCGATCATGGTGACGACGGCCGACCATGACGACCGCGTGCATCCGGGCCACTCGTTCAAGTATGCCGCCGCCCTCCAAACCGCCAATCCGGACAACAAATACCCGATGCTTATTCGGGTTGAGACGAAAGCCGGGCATGGCGCGGGCAAACCGATTTCCAAGCAGATCGAGGAGACCGCCGACACGTTCGCCTTCGCGCTCTACCATTTGGGCGGCAACAAGAACTAGGGCAGCTGCTTTGAGTTCCTTTTTTCCAGCCCGTCCCCGTGACGGGCTTTTTCTTTTCTACAAGTGGTCACCGAGCGGGGGCGGGGGCCTAAAAGCGTTGACCGGTCCTCGACGCTTGGAACAGATTCGCGCCGTTCCTCGGGACCCATGAGTAATTTTTGGATTATCACTACGCTGGTTGCTGGTTATCTGCTCGGCTCGCTGCCGTTTGGCTACCTCGTGGCCAAGGCGCACGGGGTGGACATCTTCAAGGTCGGCAGTTGCAATCCCGGCGCGACCAACGTCAAACGCGTCCTCGGTTCCAAGGCGGGCAATTCCGTCCTCGTGCTCGATATGCTCAAAGGGGCCGCCGCAACGTGGTGGCCCACGTTGTCCTTTGTCGAAACCGAACATCAATGGGTCTTGTCGCTGATCGGCGTCGTGGCGGCGGTGATCGGACACGCGTTTTCCGTTTTCACGCGCTTCAGGGGCGGCAAGAGCGTGGCGACGGCGGCGGGTGGCTTGTTCGTGCTGATCCCCGTGGCCTGCCTGATTGCAGGGGCGACGTGGGTCGTGACGTTCTACGCGTCGCGCTACGTCTCGCTCGCCTCGATTCTTGGTGCGGTTGCGGTGATCGTGGCCAGCTGGCTGCTGGGCTATCCGGTGGCGGTGGCCATCATCGCCACGGTGCTTGCGAGTTTCGTCATTCTGCGCCATCGGCAAAATATCCGGCGCCTGCTCAACGGCACAGAGAGTCGGTTTGTGAAGAAAACCGCAAGTGACCCCGCGGTGGCGGCTGACGAAAAGAAAGCGCCCACGCAACCCTGACCTCTTTCCGGTGGCCGGCGGTTGCGGTATGACGCAGGGTGCGGACTCGCGCCTTGCCAAGACCCACCGGCCCGGGCCATGTAACCGAGTTCGCACTATGGCACTCATCGTTCAAAAATATGGCGGCACCTCCGTCGGCGACGTCGAACGGATCAAGAACGTGGCTGCCCGCATCAAGGCAACGGTGGATGATGGCAATCAGGTGGTAGTGGTGGTCTCCGCACGCAGCGGCGTCACCAACGAGCTGATCGCCCGCGCCAAGGCCATCAATCCCCGGCCCGACACACGTGAGATGGACATGCTGCTCACCGTGGGGGAGCAGGAGACGATTGCGCTCACGGCCATGGCCCTGCATGCGCTCGACGTGCCCGCGGTTTCCTACACCGGCGCGCAGGCGGGCATCGTGACCGATCTGGTGCATATGAAGGCGAAGATCATGAACATCGTGCCGACAGCGCTGCGCAACGACGTGGTGGCCGGCAAGGTGATCATCGTCGCCGGGTTTCAGGGTCTGAACGCCCAGGGCCAAATCACCACACTCGGGCGGGGCGGTTCCGATCTGACCGCCATAGCATTGGCTGCGGCGCTCCAGGCCGACAAGTGCGAGATCTACACCGACGTGGACGGCGTCTACACGGCCGATCCGCGCTACGTCAAGGACGCGCAGAAGCTCGACGAAATTTCCTACGACGAAATGCTCGAACTTGCCTCGCAAGGCTCGAAGGTCATGCAGTCGCGCTCCGTCGAGTTTGCCAAGAAATACGGCGTCATTTTCGAAGTCCGCAGCAGCTTTAACCACAACCCGGGAACCATCGTGAAAGAAGAAGTCTCATACATGGAAAAGGTCGTCGTGCGCGGCGTCGCCGTCGACAAGGACCAAGCCAAGGTTGTCATCAGCAATCTCCCCGACAAGGCCGCCAGCGCCGCTCATATTCTACGTGCGCTCGCCGATGCCAGCGTTAACGTCGACATGATCGTGCAAAACGTCGGGCACAAGGGGTTGGTCAATCTGACCTTCACCGTGCCGAAGGAAGATGCGCACGGTGCGGTCAAGGTGCTGCCGGCCGTTTTTGAGAAGCTCGGTGGCGGTGAAGTCGCCGCCTACGACAACATCGCGAAACTCTCCGTGGTCGGCGTCGGCATGCGCACGCACGCAGGTGTCGCGGCCCAGATGCTCGAGGCCTTGGCCGAGCAGAACATCAACGTCGAACTCATCGCCACCTCGGAAATCAAGGTGACGCTTGCTGTTCCGCGCGATCGTGCGGACGACGCCCAGCGCGCCGTGCACGCGGCATTCGGCCTCGGCAAGGCATAATTCGTTCTCGTTCTCTCTCGTGCCCTGCGCTTTCCTGCTGGCACGAGAGCAACAGGCCCGGCACTGAAAGGAGAACGATGAAATTCATTTCCACTCGCGGCGAAGCGGACCCGGTAACCTTCCGGGAGGCGGTTGCCATCGGCTTGGCGCCGGATGGCGGACTTTATCTGCCGCAGTTTCTGCCGGATCTTTCTCAGCGCCTGCGGGCGTGGGAGCCGCTAAGCTACGCGGACCTCTGCGCCGAGTTTCTCGGCTTGTTTGCTCCGGATATTCCGGAGGAGGTGCTGACGAAACTCGCCCACCGTTCCTACGGCAGGTTTACCCATCCGGAGATCGCCCCGCTCAAGCGACTCGATGAACGCACCTATGTGCTGGAACTCTTCCACGGTCCGACTCTGGCTTTCAAGGATCTGGCGCTGCAATTGCTCGGCAATCTCTACGGCTGGGAATGCGAACAGCGCGGGAGCAGCATCAATGTGCTCGGCGCGACCTCGGGCGACACGGGCGCGGCGGCGATTCATGGACTGCTTGGCAAGCCGCGCACCGCGATTTTCATTCTCTATCCCGATGGGCGCGTCTCGCCGCTGCAGGAGCGCCAGATGACGTGCACGGGCGCGGCCAATGTCTGCGCGATCGCGATCGATGGGTCATTCGATGACGCGCAGCGGATCGTAAAGGAGGCGTTTGGTGATCATGCGTTTGCAGCCCAGCACCGACTCTCGGCCGTCAACTCGATCAATCTCGCGCGGATTCTGGCCCAATGCGTTTACTACCTCTATACGTGGTTGCGGCTGCCGGAGGCGGCGCGCGAAGCGGTGGAGTTCGTCGTGCCCACGGGTAATTTTGGAAACGTCTTCGCCGGCTGGTTGCTCGCACGGATGGGAGTGCCGATCACCGGAATCAAGATCGCCACGAATCAAAACGACATTCTGCACCGGTTCTTCACCACAGGTGAATACCGAATCGGGGCGGTGCACCCGAGCGCGGCGCCATCGATGGACATTCAGTTGGCCTCGAATTTCGAGCGTCTGCTCTATTACCTGCTCGATGAAACCCCGGCGCTGGTGCGCGCAGCGATGGCGGAGCTGAAGGCGACCGGCTCGTATCGCGTGCCGGCGTTGGAGCGGGACATCTTCAGCTCCACGGCGGCGACCGACGCCGACGTGGCTGGAAACATTGCGCGGGTGGCGAGGCGGTATGGTTACGTGGTGGACCCGCACACGGCATGTGCGTTTCAGGCTTTGAATCCGAACCGCACGAGCGTGGTGCTCGCGACGGCTCATCCCGCAAAATTCCCCGAGGTGGTGGGCGCGGCCACTGGCAATGCTCCCACCCATCCGGTGCTCGAAGCACTCAAGGAGCGACCGGTGGTGAAGCACCGCTTGCCCGCCGAAGCCGCAGCAGTGCAACGTTTCATTGCCGAACGCGCCGTCCGCGACTAAAGCAGCGGGGCGATCAGGCGTCCGACCTCTTCGCCGAGCGTGGAGAAGAAACGGGGTTTGTCCCGACGCACTGCCATGGGCTGGGTGTGCGCGAAGATGTCCCGCATCCACGTGGCAATCGCCTCGGTGTCACCGGCGGAATAAGTGACGGCGGCGACTTCGAAGTTAACGAAGAGCGAGCGCAGATCCATGTTGGCGGAACCCCAAACGCCGGTCGCTTCGTCGACGAGGATCAGCTTGGCGTGATTCATGCCCGGGCCGTAATAGAGCACTTGGACCCCCGCTTTCTGCAACTCATGGAGGAAGTGTTTACGTGCGAGATCCGTGATGGGGTGGTTGGAGCGGGCCGGCACAACGAGCCGGACGTCGATGCCCGCGCGGGCTTGCACCATCAAGGAGCGTTGGAGCACTTCGTCGGGAATGAAATACGGCGTGACGATCCAGATGCTGCGCTCCGCTTGTTGAACGAGTGAAAGTATGCCCTCGTAGAGCGCATCGCCTTCGACATCCGGACCGCTGGCGACGATCTGGAGTTCGCTATCGCCCATGATGGCAGGCTGCGCCAAGGTGAGATCCTCGTGGAGCTCGTTGATCGACTGTCCGCTGGCGAAGGCCCAGTCCGCAATGAAGATTTCGTTGAGCAGACTAACGGCCGGACCCTCGATCGTTGCACCAAAGTCGCGGAAGCGCCGCTTGAGGGGCATGGGTCCCATGTAGTCGGTCGCCAGATTGCGGCCGCCGAGCAGCGCGCGTTGATGATCGAAGACGGCAATCTTGCGGTGATTGCGCAGATTGGCCGAGCCACGCGTTTGCAACGGCAGCATGGGCATGAACGCGACCACCTCGCCGCCGGCCGCGCGCAGCGGATCGCAGAAGCTGCCCTTGCTTGTGAAACAACCCAGCGAATCAAGGAGCAGCCGCACCTTCACGCCTTCGCGGGCTCGCTTGGCCAGCAACTTCACCAGACGGCGGCCGACCGCGTCGCGCCCGAGAATAAACGTCATGATGTGAATCGAGTGCCTGGCCTCTCGGATGTTTTGCTCGAGTTCGAGAAAGGCCTCTTCGCCATCCGGCACGAAGCGCACTCGATTGCCACCGACCGGGGGGCAGGCACCGTTGAGCGTGAGCACGCGGGCCGCGAAGCACATGGCGGCGGGTGAGGGCGGCGCACCGGGCACGATCGGACAAAGGCGGGCTTTGCGCTCGGCGAGTCGGCGCAACTTCCGGCCGCCAAAAAGCAAAAAGAGCGGCACGCCGACATAGGGGATGAAAATGATCGCGAGCAGCCACGCGAAGGTGTTGCCGGGGCGTTTGCGTTCGCTCATCAACCGTGCGATCGCAAACAGGGCCAACAACACGCCCAAGACCGTGAGCACGTGCGGCAACACACCCCATATCCAGGGGTGCTCTTTTGCCGTTTCGACTGCTTGGTCGAGGGTGGGCTGGTCCATCGCGCCTTTATCAAGGGCGAATGTTGTGAAAAGGCAAGCGGGGCAAGAATTTAGGCGAGACCAACGTGCAAAACAGGCGGGGTGGTCAGCCTTGAGTCGTTCCGGCGACCACACCGCGCAACCGGCCCATAAAAATCCCGCTACCATTTCGAGTAGCGGGATTTAAAATTGGTGGTGGAAGGTGGATTCGAACCACCGAAGGTCGGAGACCAATTGATTTACAGTCAATCGCGTTTGGCCACTTCGCTATTCCACCGACACAAAGAGAACGGGCAAGGTAGGTGGAGTTCGGAGTGTTTGCCAAGAGGTTTTTTCCCGAATGAGCAAACTCGCGGAAACGCTTCCATTTGGGGAAGCCAAACGGTCTGTGAATTGTGGACTCTCGCGTGCTGCTGGACAGCAGAATGCCGCTGGAGTTAGAGCACCCCGGTTTGGCGGAAGCTGTAAAAACCGGTGCCACTCGGGTCGGCGGTCGTGCGACCGAGCACGATGTGGTCGATAAGATCGATATCCACGGCTTTCGCCGCCTCGCGGAGCTGGCGGGTGATCTGCACATCCGCCGCGCTGGGTGTGGGGTCGCCGCTAGGGTGATTGTGCACGCAGATGACGGCGGTGGCGCCGTGCCGGATAGCTTCGCGAAACACTTCGCGCGGATGGGCCAGACTGCTGGTTGCGGTGCCGGAGGTTACCTCGACCTGTTTGATGAGCCGGTTCTTGCGGTTCAAACACAGCACCCAGAATTTCTCGATCATCAGACCGGAGATGACGGATTGCAGGTGGTCGCGGACGAGTTCAGGCCGGTTGAGAATCGGTTCGGCATCACTGCCACTGGCGAGCACGCGGCGCGCCACTTCCATCAACGCGACCAATTGCAAAGCCTTCACGCGCCCAATGCCCTTCATGCGCTGGAAGTCGGCGTCGCTCCACTTCACCAGGGCCGCGAGGGAGCCGGCCTCGCTCAAGAGCTGCTGTGCAATCGTGATGACGTTGTTGCCCTTGCCGCCGCTGCGTAGCAACAGGGCGAGGAGTTCGGTATCACTGAGCGCGGTCGCGCCGAGCTTCTCAAGGCGTTCCTGCGGACGATCATTAACCGCGAGATCCTTGACGCGGAGGGATGGGTAGGGGGTGCTCATGGCGGGCCTTGGGCGTCTCACCCGCTGGCCCGCGAGCTGGACGCACTCAGAAGTGCTTCACGTAGGCGTTGCGTCGCAATTTTTCCAACCAGCGCTCTTGCGCCTGCCGGGCGAATTGCTGCACGAGGGCGCGTTCGATTTGGTCGCGCACTTCATTGATGGGCGGAACGCCTGCGCGCTTGATCTCTTCGGCATGAAGCACGAAGGCACCTTCGGGCATGAGGAGCGGCTCGGTCGTCTGGCCGGTTTCGAGCGCGAAGACCACATCTGCAAATTCCTTGCGCAAGTCGGAGCGACGTTGCCAACCCCAGTCGCCCCCCCTCGTGCGACGCGAATCTTGCGAATAGAGCCTGGCGAGGTCGACGAAGCTGCTGCCGGCATTGAGTTGGGCGATGATGCCGTCGGCTTTCTCCTTCAAGATCGCGTCCGTATCACCGTCCGCGCGGGTAAATTGGATAAGTCGCAGTTTGACTTGGTCCTCTTGAAAAAAGCGCTCCTTGTTTTCGTCGTAAAATGTCTGGATCTTGACCGGGCTGATTGTGCTGGCCGACTTGCGCTGCTGCTGGCGCATGTAGCCGTAGATCATGTCTTCTTCGACTTCCTTGCGGTAGTCCTTTTGGGATATGCCGCGGCCGCGGAGATAGGAGAGGTATTTGCTGCGGTCGCCGTCGAACTGCGTGGCGATGATTTCGGCAATCTGGTTGTCAATGAAGCTGGCGGGCACGCGGCGTTTCTCGTCCTTGTAGAATTCCTTCACGATCAGCACGCGATCAATGAGGTCCTGCACAATGCTCTCTTGGAGGGCGTTGATCTTTTCGTTGAACTCGCGCTCGTTGCGGCTTTCGCGCTGGATCTGCGGGAGGAGGGGCGCGATCTCGCGGCGCACGTCGTCGACGGTGATGATTTTGTCCTCGGCCACGGCGGCGATGCCGTTGGCGAATTGGAAGTTAAGTTTATCTGCAACAGCCTTTTCGGCGTCTGTTGGGACGCCTTGGGCGCGCGCCAAGATCGGCAAGACCGCCAGAAAAAGAGCGAGAAAAACAGGCAGAGGACGGGGCCGACGGAGCATCATGGATTCGGTAAATTTTGCAGAAAGACGAGTAGTTCTCTCAACCTTGCGAGGGGAGTGGGTGCGGTCAAGCGGGGAAAGCGACTGTGATACTGGATGAAATCGTCGCGCTGCCCGCTGTTGCGCAGACACTTCAATCTCCCTGAATCTGTTTCGACGGACAGGATGCCCTTTTGTTCCGCGCGAACGCGAATTTCTGTCACGAGCAGCAACGTGCGGACCTCGTCCCCGAACTTGCCGAAGCGATCGCGGAGTTCCCCCACGATGGACTTGATGGCGGCGGGGTTCTCGGCCATCGCCAACCGGCGGTAGAAATCAATCCGCAGGCGCGTTTCGGCGATGTAGCGGGCAGGCAATCGGGCCTGCACCTTGGCGATCTCGCCGGCTTCGCGTTCGGCCTGCTTGATGGCGGTGTAGCTGTCGCTGGCCCGTGCCCGCTCCGTTTCCACGCCTTCACCGATGAACACGAAGTCGAGCTTCACGTTTGCGCGCACTGCGGCGGCATGCTTTTCGCCTTTCAAGCGCGCCACGCTCTGCTTGAGCAACTGGCAATAGAGTTCAAAACCCACGCCGACGATGTGACCGCTTTGTTCCGCGCCGAGCAGATTGCCCGCCCCGCGCAGTTCGAGGTCGCGCATCGCGATGCGGAAGCCCGCGCCGAGCTGGTTGTGCTGGCGGATGGCGCTGAGGCGTTGCCGCGCGAGGTCCATCACGCGTGCGTGCCGGTGCAACAGCAGGTAGGCGTAGGCTTGGTGCTTGAAACGCCCCACGCGACCGCGGAGCTGGTAAAGTTGCGACAGCCCGAAGCGATCCGCGCCCTCAATGATGATCGTGTTGCAATTTGGAATATCCAAACCGCTCTCGATGATCGTGGTGCACACCAGAACGTGATACTGGCCGGCCACAAAGTCCGTCATCATCTGCTCGAGGTCGCCCTCGTCCATCTGCCCGTGGCCGACCCCGATGTTCAGCTTCGGCAACAATTCGCGCAGCCGCGCGGCCACGTGGTCGATCGTCATCACCCGATTGTGCAGATAGAAGACCTGGCCGCCGCGCCGCACCTCGTGCTGGATGGCTTCGACGACGAGCCTCTCGTCGTAACTCTTCACGACGGTTTGGATCGGCAACCGGTTTACCGGTGCCGTCTCGATGGTGCTCAAATCGCGCGCACCCGTGAGCGCGAGGTAGAGCGTCCGCGGGATCGGCGTCGCACTCATCGAGAGCATGTCCACGTGCGCGCGCCAGCGCTTGAACACCTCCTTGTGCTTCACCCCGAAACGCTGCTCCTCGTCGATCACGACGAGGCCGAGGTCCTTGAACCTCACGTCTTTTTGCACGAGGCGATGCGTGCCGATCAGGATGTCGATTTTCCCCGCGGCGACCGCGGCGAGGATTTGCTGCTGCTCTTTGCGCGAGCGGAACCGCGAGACCATCCCGACCGCCACCGGGTAGCCGGCCATGCGCTCGCGAAACGTATTCAAGTGCTGCTGCGCCAGCACGGTCGTCGGCACCAGCACCGCCACCTGCTTGCCGCCCATCACGGACTTGAAGGCTGCGCGGATGGCCACTTCGGTTTTCCCAAAACCCACGTCGCCGCACACGAGGCGGTCCATCGGCCGGGTTTTCTCCATGTCGCTGCGCGTGTCGTTGATGGCCTTCAGCTGATCGGGCGTCTCGGTGTAGGGGAACGCGCCTTCGAATTCCTTCTGCCACACGGTGTCCCCGGCGAACGCATGGCCCGGTTGCGCCTCGCGGCGCGCTTGGACCTGCAACAACTCCGCCGCGAGATCGAGCGTCGCGCGCTCCGCCGCCGCGCGCACCTTTTCCCATTTGCCGGAGCCAACGCGACCCAGCTGAGGTTTGATTCTTGACAGCCCTACGTAGCGGCTGATCAGGTGGGATTCCTGCAGCGGCACATGGAGCGTGACCTTGTCATCGAACTCCAGCGAAATCACTTCGCGCACGCCGTCAGCGGATTCGATCTTGGTCAGGCCGCGGAACACCGCCACGCCGTGGCCCAGATGGACGACGAAATCACCTTCCACCAACTCCGAGAAATCCAGCAGTTGGTCGACCGCGGAAGGAGTCACGAGCACGCGCTTTCCGACGATGCGGCGCTGGCGCTTCCGCCCGAATATCTCAGTTTCCGTGACCGCGACGTAGTTTTGCCCGGCGCCGCCCATGCGTGCCGTGAGGCGGAAGCCTTCGTTGACGGAGCCGCGCACGAATCGCGGTTTCAACCCCTTCAGTTCCTTGTCCTCGTTGAGCAGTTCGCGCGTGCGCTGTTCATCGCCCTCCTTGGAGATGAAAAAATCCACCGCGTAGCCCTCGCTTTGCCACTCAAGAACCTGCATGAGAAAACCGCGCCGAGCCGAGTCCTCCGCTTGGAGGCGCTCGTGCGCCAGCAATTCCATCTCGGGGGAGGCGCGGTGATGCACCAAAGACTCGGTGTCCCACGTTTCCTCGGTTTCCGCATAGTCGAACACCTCGCTGGCCAGATCCAGATCGGCGATCCCGAAAAGCTGCGAGCAGGACGCGCCCAAGGCTGACCAGAACGGCGAACCGCCTATTTGGGACTCCGCGCCCGCCGGAACCGCTGCGGCGTTGCCTAGCAGATCAAACGCTTCCTCGATCGCTTTGGGTTCGATCACCGCGGCGTGCGCGCCGAGACCGAGATAGGTGAGGAGAGAGGCTTGGGCGCCGGCCGCGTGAACCGTCGGCGCGGCGGTCAGCGTGATGTGCTCGATCGTTTCGCCGGAGCGCTGCGACACCGGATCGAGCGTGCGAATGTCCTCCAACGTATCGCCGAAGAAATCGAGCCGGTAGGGTTGGTGCGCGGTGATCGGGTAAATGTCGACGATGCCACCTCGCACCGCGTATTGCCCGGGTGCTTCACAGACGGCTTCTCCGTCGTAGTCAAATTGCGTGAGCAGATCGATCAGCGCCTGAAACGGACGGCTCTCGCCGCGGCGCAGTTGGATTTCGCGTTCGGAAAAATCTTCCGGCGACGGCACCGCTTGCAGCAGCGCCCCCGGCGTCGCGAGGATCAACAGCGGCGTCGTTGAGGCGGACGCCTGGCTGTGATTCCGCAGTTTGCTCAGCACGGTCAACCGATCGCCGGCGGCGTGAAAGGTTTCGCGCAAGTCACGGTTGTCCGCCTGCGCTTCGGGAAAGATCAGAATCTCCAGCGGTGTGCGCGACGCCCCGGCTTGGTGAAACAGAGCCAGATCTTCGGCGAGCCCGTCGAGTTCCCGCGCTTCTTCGGTGATTACCAGCCACACCGGCGCCCGATGCGCGCCCATCAGATGCCCGAGCGAAAAAGCCCGCGCCGACGGACAAATGCCGGTAATTTTGGTGCGCGGGATGGGAAAAGGGGCTGACATCGGACCCCGTCAAAGTGCAAGATGTGCGCCGTTGCGCAAGCGTGGGGCCTGAATTGCGTGCGGGCAGTCGGGCGTAAAGCCCGACCACAAGGCAGGGCCTGATCCAGCTGGTGTGGTGCGACCTTCAGGGTGTAGGTCGGGGTTTATCCCAGGGACATCGCTCACCTCGGGCCGGAGGCGGCTTCGTTGTCCAGCTTGGCGAGGGCCGCGCGCGCCGCCTCTTCTTCGGCGGACTTTTTCGACGAACCCTTGCCTTGGCCCAACTCCCGCTCGTGCAAAAAGACGGCCACGTGGTATTCGCGGAGATGCTCGGGACCGTCGGCGCTGATCACATCATACCGCAGGGCATTGTTGCCATGCTCAGGCTGAAAAAGTTCCTGCAAGCGGCCCTTGGGGTTTTCCGCGTGTTCATTCACAGCGAGCCGCTTGGCGATACCACCATACCACTTCAGCACGACGCCTTGCACAGTGCTGAAATCGCTATCGAGAAAGATCGCGCCCACGATGGCTTCCAAGGCATCTTCCAACGACGATGGGCGCGTGCGTCCGCCGACATCCTCCTCGCTGGCTCCGAGCACCAAGGCTGCGTCAACGCCGAGTTCAAGAGAGAGCAGGCTGAGAAAATCGCCCTTGGTCAGCACCGCTCGGCG
>CAMTVF010000113.1:0-30246 GCA_947085115.1 uncultured Opitutaceae bacterium
CGGCATGGTTGCCTCATTCGGCGTGGAAACGAACAACACCCCGCCGGGTTTCAGCGCGCGAGTCAGGGCCGCAAAGAGCGCTTCGGGCTCCGCCACGTGCTCGATTGACTCGAAGCACAGGATAAAATCGTAGGTGTCGGCCTGCAATGCGCAGGGGAAGCACTTCGCGAGAAAAGCCGTCCCCTCAGCCTGATAGTGCTGGTTGGCCACCGCAATGGCCTCATCAGAGCCATCAATGCCAAGCACACGGGCCTTGAGCTCGGTGGCGGCAAGCCAGGTGCCATAACCATTGCCGCAAAACAGATCGAGACCTTGCAACGGCACCGCGGTCTGCCCGAAGTGTTCCTTCACGATATGCGTCGCGAGCAGGTAGCGCGAGGCGTGATCACGGCGGATTGCACCGAAGCTGGTCGCGGTCTGACGCTCGCCGGAGTTGTAGGAATAATCCTTGGTTTCCGAATTGGTGCTGCGGTTGGACAAGGTTGCCAAGGCGACGGATTGCATAAGATTTGAAACGTGATCAGGTGTTGGCGCAGACGGCAGTAAAAGCAGGTTCCGGCGTGACGGGGCGAATCCGTTGTGCTGATTCAGGCTTGAGTTCAGGCTCCGCGACCACCGGGCGAAACGCCGGCCGAGCGAGGCACAGCTGCAGAAGAGACTGCACGGTCTTCGGAACGCAGTAGTATTCCGTGAAGATATGGAAGAACTTGCGGCACTCAGCGTCTTTGTTGCGCACGAGTCCGTCGCGCAACAATCGGTCGAGCGCGAAGTCCAGGGACGGACCGTCGCTCGCCTCGTGCGTGAAGCCCAAGCTGCCATAGTAGGCGTCGCCACACAAAACCACCTCCTTGCCAAAGAGCAGGGCCTCGAGCCCGGCCTGGGAATTGATCGTGACACACGCATCGGCCTGCTGGATCAGACCGTAGGTATCAAATTCGTTCTCGCGATCGACCACGAGGCTGCCCCCCATCCGCCGGGCAATCGCCTGAAAGCCCTCGTCGCGATCCAGCCATCCGGCGGTCAGGTTCCGGAAATACGGGACCGTATCGACGTAGCCCGGACTTTCCTTCGGGTGCAACTTGATCACCAACCGGCACGCCCGGCGCGCAGCGTAATCAGCGAGGGCCGTAATCACTTCGACTTGTGAGGAAAAATCGCGCAACCCAAAGAGCACCGACGAATCAACCCCAACCTGGGCCAAATAAACGATCACCGGTCCCGCTTCCGCTTCGCCCCAGGAAAAACCGGCGGCCGGCGAACTGTGCTCACCGGACTTCAATTGTTTCATCGACGCCAGATAGCGCGCTGTCGTTTCACCCGCCTGCTCCGTGGTGACGTTGTCACGATAACGCCAGAAATAGTTTCTCGCCTGATGCCGGTTGACCGAGATGCCGCAGATGTCTTCCCAGAGCAGCAGCCCGCTATGAAACACGTTCTCGATCGCCACGAGGCGCAGGCCACGTTGCAGCCCAACGTGCCGCAACGCTGCGGCCACCAAGTCATAACCCTGCGCAACCACGATCGTTGCTGGCCGGTAAAAATCGCAATAGTCGTTGGCTTGGTCGATCAAGGTGGCGGCCGTGGAATAAACGCGCCGAACCACCTCAAGGCAGCGTGGACTTTGCAAATCAAGGTCCGCCAGGGTAGAGCGCGATTCCAACGCGATGCGATACGCACAAATCGCCCCTAGCTCGATCCCACGATAGACGAGGCCGCGCAATTCATCGGGACCGGTCGCCCCGAATTCATGAGCGCACTCCATTGGTTTTTCGCCCAACAGCACCAGAAGCATGCCACGATTAGCCGCGCATGTTATCGCCTCGAGCATGTCAAAGCCGAACCAGGGTTGAAATGCCATTAGCACCACCTGCGTATGTGCCAGTGCGTGGCGCTCGAGCGGCAACGGCGTGCGGACGGCCGCAACATAGAGCGACAGCGCCAATTGAACGCCCTGGCCCGAGCCCGGCGGAAACTCCTCCGCGACCCGCGGGATGCAAGCCAGAGTCGGCTCGCGGCAAATGATCGACAGCCAAGGCGCTGCATCTTCCGTGTTCCAAATCCATCCGCGCTTGCTGTGATCCAACAACAGTTGGGCCAGAAACTCCGGATTCGCCGACGCGGCTTTTTCGCAGGACCGTTTGAACAGCCGACGGAGCTCCGCATGCCCGGGCTCAAGCGCGAGGCCCCGCGCAAATGCCAAAGCCGCCAAGCCCGATTCATTGCGTCCTTGATAAAGACGGCCCAGACTAAACACCGCCCAGATGCTGGCATGTGGATCGTTCGCGAGCATCCAGCGGAGGGACTTCTCCGCCGCTGCATTGTCACCCGCCTCAAGCCGTGTCAGGCTATAGTAGAAAACCAGCTCGGGCCGTTGAGGCGCGAGTTGGATCGCTCGAGCCAGTGCTTTGGTTTCTTCGTCAATAGCGTGCGCACGCTCAGAGGCCGTCGCGCCATTTTGCCGCCGATGCACACTTGCCAGACTCAAAATGAGGAACGCATCAGCTTGGCTCGGATCGCAGGCGAGTGCGCCCTTCGCGTTGGCGGCGGCCTGTCCCCAATCGAGCGCCGACAGTGCATCCCAAGCCCGGCCCAGGAAACGAGCCCCTTGCCACGGCAAGGGGAGATTCTTGCAACGCCATTCGAGGAGCGCGGTCCGTGGATTGTCAGCTTCTGCCGCGCGGGCGTCTCGAATCGCCTTGTCAGCTAGTGGTTGGTTCCCGAGTTCAAACGCGATCTCAGCCAAAATCAGAAGAGGATCAGCCGAGCGCGGTGACGTTTGGTGAGCCTGCTGAGCCAGGGCGAGCGCCGTTCGCAGATCCCCAGCATCAAGATGCCGTCGCGAGTCAGCCGTGATTTTCTCGTGCGGCGCGGGGGGCGGCGGCACAGTGACAAGCAGAGCAGCATCCGGACTCGCCAACTGCCAACGGGTATTCTCACTGAATTCTTTCGCTTTGAACACACTGCTGTCCGCTGCGTTCCAACACCAGCAACGGGTGGGCACCGTGGCGAGAGTTGGGCCGATGTTGTCTTTGCCGATAATGTGAAGATCGGACTTCACGTGCGAGGCCCCTTCGCCATTGCGAATTATCCGCACGCGGGGAAGTGTAGCTGCCATCGCAAAAACCTCCGCCGGCACGGTTTCATCCGCGGAAATCGCCACCTCTTCCTGCTGGCGATGCAATTCGTTGACAACGTCATAGGCGCTGAGTGCCGCACGGGCGACCAGCCCATTGTTCCCAAAACTAATGCGCGACTTTGCCGTCGACACCTCAAATTCCGGCAGGTCGCGCCCGTTAAACACGAGGTCTTGAAATGCGGCTCGGCGTCGGCGCTCGTTAAAGTGGCATCGAAACCAGCACTGCCCCGCTTCGCCAATGGCGCGCGCTTCAGCTGGATTCGTCAGGAAATGTCGCGCCAACTCGACCAGCTCGCTCGGGCAGCGGTAAGAGATCTTTTCCCGACCTTCTGCGAGCAAGTCGTCGAGGCCTGCATCCGGACTGAGCTGATCGTTCATAAGCATCGCGCCTCCAGCGATGGTCTCGAAGACGCGCAGATTGAGGTCTCCGTTCATCGACACGTTCAATCCGATGAGCGAACTGGCGTAGAAGGCGATGGTTTCACTTTGCCGAACCTGTTTCCAGGCCAGTGGCACCTGGGCATCGATCAGAGATGAGAAGATCCGTTGCCGACGGGGATGATAGCCCGTCTTGCCGACCAACGCGAGGTGCTCACCACGTTCGAGCGCTGAAGCGGCAGCAACGCGCGCGTCCGAGTGGGGAAAAGTCAGTCCCGGGAACCAATGCACATTCCGAACTCCCGCCGCCCGGTAAAGATCAAGGTGATGTCGATCATAGAGGACGACAACTCGGTCAAAGGGCTCACTCGCTGCATACCGGACCATTTCGGAGAGTGCACGCGCGCCCCAATGTGTGTCGGCCGCCAGAAGAATCTTCGGACAGCTAAATGCCGCGAGATTCCTGGGCCGAATCGCAAAGCCGCAATCAATGTGACAAACAATAACGTCGGGCTTTTGTTCGGGCGGCAGTTCTGAGGCCAGTGCGGCAAGATCAACATCTCCATATGCGGTCCTGCGGGTAATCCATCGACCCGCAATCTGCCGATCCTCGAAAAAAGGTCCGCAATTAATCTGCTCCGCCGCTAGCGGCGGAGGAGCCATATGATGGGGTGGCTGGCAGGAGAGAAATAGGAGCCGCATGCGGATTGAATGCTTGGAAGCGTGAGCGAGGAGCGACTACTGGCAGTTAACGCCCAAGCGTGGCCGGGCAAGTGTCATAGGCGCGAATTTGCGAGCGCCGGCTGCAGGTTGTTTTTCGATACCATGAGTCGGGCCAGTGCAACGAGACAGGCCGTTTCGTCCATTCGAGAGAAGATCTGGGGCGGAATTTTGCACAGCCTGGCAGTAATCGTGCGAATGGCATGGGTTCGCGCGAGTTGCTGGAGCGACCCCGCCAATGGAATCTCATCCTCAATCGCCCGCCGCACCACTTCGCGGCGCTCACAATGTTCGAGGGTGGTATACTCAGCCCGTCGATACCATGGCCCCCAAGGACAAAGGCCCGTGATAAAGATATTGATCGCTTCGTGATAGTGCAGTTGCCGGTTCAAGAACGCTTCCACCGTGTTGTCCACTGCGGCGCGCGTCTGATTGAGGATCCGATCCGCGTCGGAGTGTTCGACGAAGGCCAGTTCTGCGGGCGCAACTTCGCGCCGTTCGTGGCCCGCCGCGACCAGTCGAGCATAGAAATCAGTGTCGTCGTAACCATACCGACGGACGAGCTCTGAGTAACCGTTGACTTGCAGCCACTGGGCACGTGAAAAAACACATTGGCCGTTGACGCAGGTCTTGCCGACCAGATTGCCCGTTTGCCAATCGCCCGCAAAAAAATGTCCGTTCATCGGTTCCAGTCGGGCGACCGCTGCCGACGGGATGCAATCCGAGTCGCACTTCAGGATTATGTCTCCACGTGCGCGCGCGATTCCCAGATTGTAAGCGTAGGAGAGCACCCACCGGGGTTCTCCTTCCGCGCGGATGACTCTCACCCGCGGATCGAGTTCGATGAGATCCCACAAAGGCTCACGCGTAGACCAGTCCACGATGACAATTTCGTCAAGGGCCTCGAGTTTGAGCCACTCGGGCAGGGAATGCCGCAAGTGGCTTTCCCGATTCATGCAGGTCGTAACGAGAGAAATCATAGGCTATTTCGACTCAACTCAGGAGTGCCGTTCAGCAGCCGACAGGACCACCTCGGCATGCTCGGTCGCCCCGCTGGAGGCACTGAGTCTAATGGTGAGAGCAGCAATCTCAGGATGGTCTGACTGGATTTTCGTTAGCATCTCCAGACCATCACGCGCCAACTCGATTGCCCCGCCCCGCTCTGCGAAATCTATCATGCGCACCCAAGCGGCAGCGCATGCGGGGTCCAGCCGCAGGCTGGCTTCCAACGCCTGAATTGCCTCGGGAATCCGACCAGACCGTTCGAACGCCAGAGCCAGATCACGCCAGTCAGCACCGGTTGCTCCCGGAGCGTCAACCGACGCCAACAAATAGTCGGCCGCCCGCCCCGCAATACCGATACCAAGCAGGGCACGACCGAGCAGTGCTCTTGCCGAGGCACGGGGCGGTTCCGAGCGCAAAGCTGCGCGAGCCTCCGCCGCGGCCATATAATACTCCTCCCGGAGCAGTGCCTCCATCCCGGCCTGTAAACGATTGGCTATCGCAACGGAATCTGGCGGCACCATCAGAGGAGACTTCGCAGCAACGAAGCCTATATTGCCCCGATCAACGATTTGATCAAACGCCAGTTCGATCAGATCACCGAACGCATCACCGGCCGCGAGCGGGTCGAGAGCCGCCGGGCCTGCCGCCATCATAGCGCGAATGCGCCCTGACAGGGCGATGCGCTCGTCAGCGCGACCAATCAGGCGCAGAGCGATCGCGGCGTAGCCGCTTGTTGTCTGCGCGACGAGTTCCTCCAGCCCCAGAGACCGAAGCAGCGCCGCGACGCGGCGACTGCGATAAGGCCCGCCCTCGATCGTCACGACCGGCACTCCCGCCTTGAGCGCAAGCAGCGCCGCCCGTTCATCGAGAGAGGGTTGGGCATCCAGCATGAGATCGGCCAACGAAAGCAACGCCTGCAAGTCACCGTCGTTTGGCAGCGGCGTCGGCGAGATGATCAGGCGTTTCCCATCGACGCCATGCTCCCCCAAGACCCGATCAAACGCGGCGCAAAAGCTATTATCGGAATTTGCCGGGTCCTTGCCGGCGCACTGGAGTAGAAGTGAAGTTCCCGGCGCGGCGGCAAGCAGTTGGGCCCACTCGTTCATGGTCCCAGGAAGTATTTCCGTCCAATCGGCCGCCGCCGCCAAAAGGATGTCCGACTCCGGCAGTCCCGCTTCCGCTCGCGTCAGGGTGCCACCCGCCGCCGGGACTAGGGCATCATCAAACGCGCGAGCCGGCCCCGGCACAATCCCCACTCGCTCCCGAAACTCATGCTGGGACTCCCCAATTTCGGTAAGCGCGCCAGCGACAAATAGGTCAATGGTGGCGCGCCCCGACGTAGCCCAGTTTTGTCCGCCGGTGATGACCTGGAGCGGCGCCAAGCGATGCTGCGCCAAACGGCTGATGCCTCCACTTGCCAGTGAAAGATCAACAGCGAAGACAATCACGTCGAGACTAGCGGACGACAACTCGATGAGTCTCCCGCTGTGGTCTGCTGAGAGTAACGACAGGTTTCCAGTAATCTGGCGGCATTGCCGCTCCCATGGCGTGTCTGTGCTGCACTCGAGGTAAACGATCGTTTCGAATCTTTCTGGATCCAACTGCGTGCAAAGCGGCATCGCCGCGAGCGCCCCGACTGATCCATCAAGGGCCGGCAACAGGATTGCCACCCGGAGGCGACGACCATCGCGGGCGAATGGAATCACTGGCGAGTCGGATGATACACTCGCCCGATTGCTGCGCGCCGCGAGACGCGCCATCGTTTCAAAATAGTTGCGCAGGTCGCCGGCACTCATTCGAAGAACCGGATTTTTTCCCTGCTCTTGGTCTAGCCGCATCGCAAACTGGACAATCGCAGCGCTTGGATTGGCGTCGGACCAGCGGCCCAGTTCGCCCATCAGGTTTTCGCGATAACGAGCAAAAGAGTCCACCTGACCATGCGCGGCAAAGAGACCGGTCCGGGCAAAGAGCCACTTGCCATAGGTTTCCCACATCCACGCAGGCGTGGAATCAAGGGCCGGCGGAAAGGAGCCTTTCCATGCCGGACGCAACAACATGCGGGCGATAGTTCCGGGCCAACTCTTGGCGTGCGGAACGGGCTCGATGTCCTCCACCGTCAACCTTTCGTGCACGCCAGTCCCGAGCATTGAAATGACCAGCGCTGACGCCTCCGCCCACCATGTGGGGGCACCGTGGCAACGTGGCTCGCTCGCAACCGACGCCGACGCAGATCGCATTGCCTCCATCAAATCGACCCAAGCTTCGACGGATGCCGGTTCGTTCAAATAGCGCTGCAGCGCCAGCTGGGCGCGCCGCAGGATGTCTGCACAGATCAATTTTGGTCTGGCGGGGCGGTCAGCAGGGTCGATGTGCGGAGAAACGGTGCAACCACCGTGAGATTGTGCAGAGGGGTCGGAGCGCATGCCCTTCGACAGATGCAGACAGTGGGCCAATTCTCTTGATACACACCTAACTCGTTTGGCTTCCGAGTATAACGTGTTTTTGTAAACTAAATAACAGGCTCGTATTATTGCGGTCAATTTAAGCGGCAAATTCTGCCGACCGCCGGGAGCGGCCCGATCCCAAATACCGACTGTCTTTCCTCTAATTCGGGGAGCGTTTCTGCTTACCCGAGTGCGCGGCTTCGCAATGGGCCCGCCAACATTTACGCAACGCGGCACCAAACCGCATTGCTTGGCCGGCGTGATCAAGCAGCGGACTACATTGCACCTCTTCCCTCAGGTGAGCCCGGAGATGCGCCAACGGGATCGGATCGGAAATCAAGGCAGCAGCCTTCTCGATGTATTCGTCCCACGTTTCCGCAATCCACTCGGGGTGGCCGATCGCGGTGAGAAGACTGGCCCCCACCCGCGATGCATGACGATCGCCACGGCGACTGATGACCGGCACGCCCATCCAAAGGGCTTCGCACGTCGTGGTGGTTCCGTGATAGGGAAAGGTATCGAGCGCGACGTCGATGCGATCATACAAGGCGAGATGATCGCGAACCTCCGGCGTGTTCGCCAGAATCTGGACCCGGTCACGCGAAACCCCCCGGGCCTCGAGCGCGTCGTTTAACTCTCCACCGAGCGACGGGTCGAATTGACCTGCCGGCTTAAGGACCAGCTTGGCGTTCGAAACGCGCCGCAAGAGGCGGCTCCACGACTCAAGCAGCTCGATCGAGAATTTGGCGAAATTGTTGAAGCAACCAAAAACGACACCTTGAAAAGCTTCGTCGCCTTTCCGTGCCGGCAAGGGCGCGTCTATCGGCGGCTGGTAGGTCCACGCTGTAGGCGTCAGTCGGACCAGCGTTTCGGTGCTGTAATCATCAGCCTCCCCAACAGGATCCGAGATCGCGTCCACGAGCCGATAGTCGATTGCCGGAACTCCCGTAGTATCAGGATATCCGAGGTAGGAAATCTGCACGGGAGCGACGCGTTGCGCCAACATCGGCAACCGATTGAAACCCGTGTGTCCGGCCAGCTCGACCAAAACGTCCGGCGCGTCCGCCAGGATCATCCGCTCGACCTCACTATCGGCAATTCCTACAACATGCCTCCAGAGCGCCGCCCTCTTGCGCAACCGTTCGGAAACGTGGTCCACCACGTGATGGTCGTGATAGAGCAACAACTCGAATTCGTTTGGATCCAATCGGTGCAACAGGGGCTCGATGAAATACGTGACCGAATGGGTCCGCAGGTCCGGCGACAGAATCGCGAGTCGAATCTTGCGTGTTGGGTCAGCCACGTTGGAAAAGAGTCGGGCCTTCCCCTTGTCGACCGCCCGCCCGAATTCCACATGTTCCGCAAACATGCGCTCCCGGGGGATTCCACTCAGGTAATGCAGATCCATCAATCGATAGCTTCGCGCGTTGAAGTGACCGGGCGCCAGTTCGATCGCGCGATCGTAAGCAGCAACCGCTTCCTTGATCCGGTTCAGCCCGTGCAACGCCATGGCCCGACCGGAGTGCGCCTTGGCCATCTTGGGATCGGTCTGGATCGCCTGATCCTGGCACTTGAGGGACTCCGGATAGCGGTGGGCGAGAAAGAGACTTTCCCCCAGTTGATAAAGCGAGGCAGCATCAGCAGGGCCACACTCGACGGCCCGCTGCTGACACCGCAGCCCTTCGTCCGGAGACCCCAGCACGGTCTTGACGAAACCGAGCACCCGCCACGCCTCGGCATGGCGCGGCTCCTTCTTGAGGATTTGCTCGAGCAGATTCCCGGCCTCAACATTCTTGCCCAGCTTGGCCTTGGTGATCGCGAGCCTCATGGCACACGGAATCGCCGCAGGGTTTTCCCGGACGGCCCGATTGAGAAGACTTTCCGCCTCGGGCAGCCGCACCTCTTCCATCGCGATCGCCCCCGAGAAGAACAGCGCCTCGTAGCAGCGCGGCGCAGTGCGCAACAGCACCTGCAACACTGCGTTGGCTTCAACCAAGCGCCTGGCATCGATCAATTTCGCCGCCCGCTGGAGCTCATGCCTAACCTTGGCGGCGTTCATTGGGCAAAGTTCATGAGCTGCCATCCAGCTGATCGAGCCAAATCTTCCACCCCGTCGAGCAGTCCCTTGGGACGAAGCAGCGGCAAGTGGGATTGGGACATGGTTGAAACACGAATGCCCCGGACCATTGACGGGCTGGCTCGGGTGATTCGCCACGGGTCCAATCGGCCAACCACCCATTATCTTAAGAAGAACCCTCAAGTCCGTGGCAGATCGTCCGATGTGCGGACACAAGGTCGCTCATTGCGTGCGCGAGCACATCGCAGACCGTGACAAACCTCCATGTCCCCTCCTCCCCCGATGTTCTCCCTGGCTCCTGTCGCCTTAGACGACCAGGAAATCCGTCGGCGTATCAATGCCTGTCCCAAGCTGGCCTCGCTGCAGGTCAACAACAAGGCCCTGAGTGATCTGGTGCGATCAGACTTGAGCCTGACATCGCAGATCGCCGAAATCATCCGGCGCGATCCGTCACTCTCCGCACGGCTTCTGCGCATGGTGAACTCCGTCTATTTCGGCCTCTCGACCCGGGTGAACAACATCGAAGAGGCCGTTTTCTTCCTAGGCTTGCGCCAGATTCGCGAGCTGTCCGTTGCGACCCCGGTGATCGAGGAACTGGAACGACTGCGGGGCCAAATTTCCAACCCCCTACCTTGGAAAGATCTGTGGGCACACAGTCTCGCGACCGCCATTCTCACGCGCGAGATCTTGCGCGCCACTCCGCTCGCCATTGATGATGACACCGACTACCTGGTCGGACTGCTGCACAACGTCGGCAAAGTGGTGATGGCCTACTCCTTCCCCGACGAGCTCGTGCAAGCATGCAACACACCGGTCGCCTCTCCTGCCGCGATCTGTGCCCTCGAACGCCAGCTCATCGGCTGGGATCACGGCCAAATCGGGGCCTATTACCTCCAGAAGCATCAGGTTTCCGAGGAGATCACCATTGCTGTCCATTATCATAGCGAGCCCGAGCGTGCACCGCGCCACCAACTGTTTGCGGCCGCAGCGCAAGTCGCGGACCACTTGGTGCGGCACGCGGGAATTTCCGGAGGCTTTGAAAAGGTCACCCCGATCGAGCGGGACAGTTGGATAAACCTTGAAGGCTGGCGCATTCTTTACGGTGCCGACGGCGACGAGGCGATGCTGGCCCGCGCCTCGATCGAAAACGCCCTCCAACGCTTGCCCGCGATGTTGAGCGGCTTGGTCTAGGTGCCGACCGCGAGAAGCACCCGCACCTGACACTCAAGTTGAGCGTCATCTGAGCCGTATAACTTGAAACATGTCCGTCTTGACCAGTGATCTCTCTGCGGGCACCAGTGCGCTCCCGCCATCTGCAGATTTGCTTGGCGCGTGGGAAGCCAGCGCGGCCTTGGTGTATTGTCGCGATCGGGAAGGACGCATCTTGGTCGGCAATCCGACCTTCGCCCGGAAATTCGGCTCTGCGCCGGCCGACCTCACGGGGCGCGCCGTCAGCGCGTTCCTCCATCAAGACGACACTCCCATCCTCCTCGCGGCGAATGCGGAATTGCAGGCCACCCCCTTCCGCACGGCCTTCGAAAATCGCTGGCTCACACCACAGGGCTGGCGCTGGATCGCCTGGGAAGAAACCGCGCTGCAAGACCCACGGGGCAACTGGATCGGAGCGCGGTCAGTCGGGCACGATATTACGCGCCAACGGGTGGCCGAGGAACAATACTCCAAACTCTCTCGCGCCGTTGAACAATCGCCGGTCTCCATCGTCATTACCGATGCCGAGGGCAACGTGCAGTATGTGAATGCAAAATTCACCGAAACCACCGGCAACACGCTGGAGCAATTGCTCGATGACGACGTGCAAGTGCTGCGCGAGGGCCACCGGGACGAAACCTCCTATCAACAATTCTGGGAGACGGTGCGCGGCGGCCACGAGTGGCGCGGGGAGCTGATGCGAGAGAGAATGGATGGCGTGAAAACCTGGGAGTCCGTGCAGGTCTCCTGCATGCGCAACGCCAGTGGAGAAATCACCAATTTCCTGTGCATGCGCGAGGATGTGACGGGGCGGCGCACCTTGGAGGACCAGTTGCGGCAAGCGCAGAAAATGGAAAGCCTCGGCACGCTCGCCGGCGGCATTGCCCATGATTTCAACAACATCATTGCGGTGATCAACGGTTACGCCGAGTTCGCTTTGCTGAATCCGGGCGATGGCTCGCTGTTGCAGAAATGCATGCGGGAAATCCAGAAGGCCACGCAACGCGCGAGCGGGCTGGTGCGCCAAATTCTTACCTTCAGCCGCAAAGCCGAGGTGCGCTTTGCCCCACTCGACCTCAACCAGCACGTTCGCGACCTCGTCTCCCTGCTCGCGGAGACGTTCCCGCGGAACCTGACCTTCAATTTCTCCTTCGCTGACAATCTGCCCCCCTTGCTCGCCGACCAAAATCAGCTCCAGCAGGTGATCTTGAATCTCTGCGTCAACGCGCGTGACGCCATGCCGTCGGGCGGGTCGCTGTCGATCACGACGATCCGGGTGGAGGGCGACGCCGTGCCCCGAGCCGTCGTCGGTCGCCGGTCCTGCGCTTGTCTCTCCTTCACCGACACCGGCACCGGGATGTCACCTGAAGTCCGTGCGCGCATTTTCGAGCCATTTTTCACGACCAAAGCGGTCAACAAGGGCACGGGTCTCGGTCTTGCCGTCGTTTACGGAATCATTGCCAGCCACGAGGGCACCATTGAGGTCGAAAGCGAGCTGGGCGTCGGCACGACCTTCAAGGTTTACCTTCCGCTCGCGGAGAATTCGACCATCGCACCCGCGCTGCAAAAGCAGAGCGACTTCCCCGGTGGCACCGCGTCCCTCCTGATCGTCGACGACGAGGCCCCTTTGCGCGTGCTGCTGGAAGCCGCGCTGGCCCGCAAAGGCTACAAAGTCACCTGCGCGCATGACGGCATCGATGCCATTGAGCACATCGCGAGTCGGCAGACCAAGTTCGACATCGTTTTGCTCGATCTGAACATGCCGGGCGCAAGTGGTCTAGAGGTCTTCAAGGTCATCAAGGCAACCTGTCCCGATCTGAAGGTGCTCGTATTGACCGGTCATCTCACGCCGGAAACCCGCGCCGAATTTGAGCGTCTCGGCCAGAAACACTTCGTAAAAAAACCCTACGCTTTGGACGAACTCGGACGCACCATTCGCACCGTTCTGGAAAGCGGTTTGGCGGCACGATAGGACGGCGCCTCGGAGGATGCTTCTCCCTGCGACGCAACAAGCACGGCGATTGTGCGCGATAAGCCTACAGTTGGTGAAGGCTGGACCGATGAGACAGGTTGGCGAATCAGACCGATCCATCAAAATGGAACGTTGCACAAAAAATGAACCCACGCGATCACCCGCAACGCCCTCGCGGCGTGCGGTGGACAGGCTTGCGCCTGGTTCTTTCGCTTTGCCCGGGAATGGCTCTCGCCATCTCGGCGGTCGCCCACGAGCGGAACCCGGATGGCAGTCGAGCCTATCTTGGGGTCATCGGCTCCATGGCACTGCGGTTCGCGGAGGCTATCCCGCCTCGCGATCTGACAGTGAGTCAAGCTGCAGGACCTCCTTTGCCCGTGCCCATCGAGGCAGGGCCGAGGGAGCTCCCGCAGATCACCGAACATTCACCGCCCATCAGCATTCCCGATGTGGTCCCCCCCAAGGCGACTCCACCCGAACCGCTGAAGGACAACTCAGCAAAATGGCCGCAAGCCATCTTGCCTGACGACACCCGTCCCAAAGTGCGCGCGGAGGACTTCTTGCCGTTTTTTCAATTTCCCGGATCGTCCAGCTCAGCTGGTGATGTCACTGTGGTTGTGCCCGGCCCTGCGCCGTCTCCCTCCCCTGGTGCATTGCCACCGAGTTCAGCGAGCTACCGGCAATTATGATCCGAACTCGAATTCCTCTTTACGCTTCCTGTGCGCTGCTCATCGGCTTTCAGCCGTGGGCAGTTGCACTGCGTGCGGACACCGTCGCGCAACCGGAAGTTGTTTCTCACGAAGCACCCGCATCTGCCCCTGTTCATCACGAGCCGGGTCCATTGTCGGTTCCTAGGCAAGTGACACTTTCGGTCGAGAAGGCTTCGCCGATTTCCGCCGAAACTCAGAGCTTGCTCAACTTGGGTGAGTCATTGACGGACCGCGGAGACTATTCTGCTGCCGAAATTGCCTTCCGGCAGATTCTCATTTCCCCCGATTCCACCCAAGCCGAACAGAAGGCCGCCTTGATCGGCTACGCCCGCATGTTTCGGCGGCAAGGCACTTTCACCAAGGCTGCTGCCATCTACGAGAAATACCTCAAGGATTATCCGGAAGACGCCCGCGTCCCCGATGTGTTGCTCAACCTCGGCCGCACCCTGCGCGCAATGGGCGCTCATCGTCTGGCCCTGAGTCGCTTTTACAGCGTTATCAATTCGACCCTAAAACTGCCGCCCGACGGATTTGACCACTACCAACTGTTGGCCAAAACCGCCCAGTTTGAGATCGCCGAGACCCACTTCGAATCGGGCAATTTTGCCGAAGCCGTAAGATTCTTTGCCCGACTCCGCCTCCTCGACCTCGCGCCTGCTGATCGTGCGCGCGCGCACTTCAAGTCGGGCTACGCGGCCGTGCTCGGCGGCGAACTGGACCAGGCGGCAAAAATCATGCGTCTGTTTCTCGAACAATGGCCGCTAGATGAAAATGTTCCCGAGGCGCGCTATCTGCTCGCGACGAGCCTGCGCCAATTGAAACGCGGCGACGAAGCCTTGGCGGTGACGCTGGAACTGTTGCGAAGCCAACAAGCCCAGTCAGAGGCGGACCCACGGAAATGGACCTACTGGCAGCGCCGCACGGGCAATCAATTGGCCAACGAGTTTTTCAACATTGGTGAAACGAGTCACGCGCTTGCCATTTACCAAGGCCTCGTCGCGCTCGCCGATGACCCGGCGTGGCGCTTGCCAGTCCTGTATCAAATTGCCCTTTGCTACGAGCGCCTCCGCACGCCCGACCGCGCACGAGAGACCTACCAGGCAATTGTCGACGGCGCGAAACCCGAGACTGAGGGAGAACTAAACGAACTCGCCAAGATGGCCGCGTGGCGTATGAACAACATGTCATGGAACGATCAGACCGAGCGTCAGCTCACCGGGTTTTTTTCCACGGCTGACGGCACCGATCCCAAACCCAAGTCATCCCCAGCCACTCCCAATGACACCCCTGCAAGCCCTGCAGCTCCACCAAAAGCTCTGTGACGAAATCCACGAGCTCGCTCTCGAAGAAAATCGATTTTTGCAGCAGCACCAGCGGCTCCCGGAATCAGGATTGATCGAACGCAAACGAGCCCTGCTCGCGCGGCTTGACGACACGCTTGCCGCCCTTCGCGGTGTGCCGCACGACGACAGCAACCAATCGGCGATGCGCCAGGCATTGGACAAAACCCGGTCGCGAATTCTCCAGATTCTTCAGCTCGATAAAGAAAATGAGCAATTGCTGCTTCGTTTTAGCTTGGGCGCCCACCGCCCAACCGGCGGCAGTGCGGCCGTGCCGCCAAGCATTCTCCAGAAAATTTATCAGCGTCACAATTAGTCGGACCTTGGCGCTGAAACCCAGTAGATCGGGTCCGGCCAGATGATCGGCACCATCGGGGCGCCTTGAGCCAAGGCTAATTCTGTTCTGTCTTGTCCCGCAATAGTTTAAATTGCGCAAGCCATCGACTCACGCGACGCGCGTTGAATGGCGGTCGCCCTCGATTGAGCCCGGCGGGCCGCTAAACAGATTTTTTAATTGAAGCGGAAACAAAGACCCTCGGGTCCGGCGTAGCCAAGTGTAACAAAAGTTCTTTAAGAATGCGTCGATAACGAGGATGTGCCCGCCAGTCCCGCACCTCGAATTTTGCCCCAAGTGTCTCTCGACGAAGTCGTGCGTCAGTTGCGTCATTTACCCTCGGCGCCACGGGTGCTTCCTCGGCTGAAGAAACTCCTCTGCGACGGCAATTCGGCGATCCAGGATGTGGTCGCACTTGTCCGACTCGACCCCGGTATCTCCGCGCGGGTTCTCCAAGTGGGCAACAGCGCCTACTACAGTCAGGGTCTGCGCTGCTACACGGTCGACGAAGCGGTCGGCCGTGTGGGTTATGATCAGATTTACGAACTCGTTGCCAATGCCGTCGCTTCCCAAGTGTTGGTGCGTCCCCTGGCCTGTTACGCGATTGAGGCCGACGCGTTGTGGGAAAGCTCCATCGCCTGCGCCGTCGCCGCCGAAATTCTGGCCGAGCGCTTTAATATCGATCGCGACATCGCCTACACCGTTGGACTCCTCCACGGAGTCGGTTTGGTCGTCATAGATGAATGGGTCACTCGCACCAACCCCGGAGTTTCCTTCGTCTCGCGCAGCCTCCCTTTCGAGACCTGCGAGGAAGAGCGCAACGTGCTCGGATTCCACAATGCGGAGGCCGGAGCCACCCTCCTGCGGCAATGGGAGTTCCCGTCGGTGATTTCCGAGGCCTTGCGCTGGCAATATCTCCCTCGCGGAACGGCTGCTCACGCCCAACTGGCAACGCTGCTCCATCTCGCAAAATGGATTCGAACCTGCGCGAGAGCATCCGACGGATTGCAACCTGCCATGGTCGACCCCGTGTTGCTGCGCACCGCGAAAATGACGCCCGGACAGTTGCCCAAGATCGCGGGCGACGTTCGCCTCCGGCTGAAAAGCATTGGTTCGCTCTTGGAAGATTTTCAAAGGAAAAATTGCGGGCTCGCCTTCCCCAATGGGCGTCGAGTGATCTCCGATATCCGCAACGCATGACCCGCTGTCATTGCCTGAAAGCGCAACCCATGTCCCCGGACAGAGTGTTACCGATGTCCACCATTGCCCATCCGGTTCGGCGCGCGAAGGGCAAAATGAAGGCCGTCCCAAAGGACGGCCTGAAATTCACGGGTGAGCAACGCCCTTACTTCAAAGCCGTCAATTGTTCGACGGTAAAGGGCCCACGAGTGCCGAGTTCGGCGCGCACGGCGGCAACCTGCTCAGCCGTGATGGCCGGGGCCTCGTTGCCCCACTCCGAGCGGATATAGGTCAGCACATTGGCGATCTGCTCATCGCGCAAAACGCCGCCCAACGGGGTCATGGCACTGTTATAAACGTTCCCCTTGACCGTGATCGGACCGTTCAAGCCGTAGAGCACGATGGCGATCATATGCTTTTCGTGCACGGCCTCGAGCACCCACTCGGAACCGGCAAGCGGCGGGAAGGCCCCGGGCACGCCGAGACCATTGGCCTGATGACAGGTCACACAGTTGGCCGTGTAAACCCGCTTGCCGAGCATGGCGGGCGTGATGATCGGACCCGTGGCCGCCTGCAGGGACGGCTTCTGATTCTCATTGAAAATGAGCGGGTCAAAATTCGACGAGTAATGCGCGAGGTAGACGGAGCCGAAAAATACCGCCGTGCACATGATGCCGAGCAACAGCAACGGATACCGGGGATTGCCGTCGGCCTTCTCCGGTTTCTGCGACTGAAGGCGATCATGCGCCTGCTGAATGCTTTCGTCGGACGCGGCGGATTGCTCGAGGTGAGAATGTTGATCGGAGCTCATCTTAATGGCCTCCCCCTTGCTTCACAACAGGGACGTAGGGTGCGGCCTCAGGATATTCGTAGGTGTCGTTCAGGCTGCGCAGGTAGGCGACAAGCGCGACGGCCCGTGGGGTTGGCACCACCTCGTGGCCGGCGGGAGCGGCGTATTTTCCGCTGAGCTGCAACGCGTGGGGTGAAGGCTGGCCGGGACGAATCGGGCGAACCTCAAACAGAAAGGCGTAGGACGGCATGTTGGTGCCGGGCGCAACACTCGCGGGAGCGTAGAGCAGTTTGTAGAAAAACTCCGCGTCGGCGTAAGGCCGCGCCGCCGCGTTGCGCAGATCGGGTCCGATCCGGCTGTGACCGAGGAACACCGTCTTTTCCCGAATATAGTCCCGGGCGACGCTTTGGCGCACGCCCCACAGGCGGGTGATGTCACCACCGAAGCCTTCGCGCCGCACCTGCTGGGTGTGGCAGGAAACGCAGCCGAGGTCCTGATACACCATGCGACCGCGATCGGCGGTGCCGCGCAGGGGTGCCGGATGCAAGGTCTCCTCAATAGGATCCTTGTATTGGGTGAGTGCGCCGAATTGGTTGTGCGCAGAGAGCAGCACGCCGACCGTGGAAAGACCGATCACGGCAAAGACACCGACGAAAAGGGTGAGTCCGTTTTTCATGAGTGGCTCCCCTCCACGGCTGCGCCGGCTATGGCAGGCGGGTTGCGGAAAACGGCCGGCGCGCCCGTCTCAGTGAGAGCAACAAAGAGGGTCCAAAGGCAGTTGATCACGAAGGCCAGATGGCCCGTCAACAGGATCATCAGACCGACGGAACGAAACATCAGCCACGGTTTGAGGGCGGTGTTGATCTCGCCAAACGATGCGGTGGTCGCATTGAGCATGTGGCCTTGCTGCCAACCGCCATAACCCAGAGCGACCACGACCACGAGGATGCCGGTGGCGGCCGCATAGTAATGCGCCTTGATCAATCCGTTGGACTGCCACGCAACCCCGAGGAGGCGCGGCACGACAAAGTAGACGGCACCGAACATCGCGGTGGAGAAGCACGCGTAGAGGATGACCCAGTCGCGCAACTCCGGGATGAGCGTAAACTGCGTCGTCATCGCAAAACCGCGGACGGAGAGCACGAAGTTCAAGACCGAGGCCAACGCGAACCCGATGATGCTTACGAATATGAACTTCAGCGTCATGCTGTGTTTCAGCGCGCCGGTGTTGCCGCGCAAGGTGCCGAGGAAGCTTTTCAGAATAATGATGATGGCCACGACGAGCATGAAGTTCGCCACCGTGCCGAGCGTCGCCACCCACGAGGGCACCGGGCCGCCAATGAGACGGGAACCGCCGGCGAAGGCGGTCGCGAGCACGAGCCACCAGAAGGCGAGTTTTGACAGGTAGTAATCGTGAAGCGGTTTGCCCGTGATTTTTGGGAGGAAATAATAAATGGCAGCGAGCGCGAGCGGGACGAACCAGAGCCCGTAGACACCGCTCACATACCAGACGTTGACGATTGCCTGCACCACGCCGTGGGTCGGCGCGCTGAAGAGCATCGTCTGAGCGACGGCGTAGAGCCACGGGAACCAGAATATCGCGCCGAAGACATACCATTGCGAAACGAAGACGTTCTCGGTGTTGCGCACGCTGAAGGTGGTGATGGCCCAGACGCCCATCAGCGCGTAGGCGCCGAGGAGCATGAACGTGACCCAGCGGGGCATCTCAAGCAGCTCGTAGGAAGTGGTCCCGCCCAGCAAAATCGCGAGCATGCCGAGGCCGACCGCGATGTTCCATGCCTTGCAGGCGACGATGAGCCAGCCCCCGTGCCGCAGCGTAGCCGCGGAGAGGCGGGCCATCAGCCAGAGGGCGACGCCGAGGCCGGCGTTGAAACCCCAGCCGTAGACGAGGACGTTTTGGGCAGCCGCGGTGACGCGCCCGTAGGTGAACCATTCGCAGTTGGCCAGGAAGTCCGGCGTGTGCAACTGGATGGAGGCAATCAATTGGAGCGCGCCGCCGATCACCAGCCAGGCGAGGGCCTGGCTGAAGAACACGAGGACCGGCCACTTGGCGGAGGCATCGATCTCCTGTTGCTCGACGCGAGCGTTATTGTCGGGGGAATTCATCAGCAAAGTTTACTTGCGGTCGTGATCTTTGACGGTGAGCGCCATGGCGCGATCGATCGGCAGGCGGACAATGCCATTGGGCTGGTCAACCCAGCCGTAGGTGGTGGCTGCAATCTTTTCCTTCTGGCGCAGGTCGGACAAGGCCTTGGCCCGGCCCTCCACCGAAAACTTCCATCGCTGGGACTCGTCAAAGTCAGCCGCGTTGGCGGTGCCGCGATTGTTGAACGCCGGAGCGGGGTTGTAGGTGCGATTGATCAACCAGCCGCAGAGAATCGCGGCCAAAATCACGATCGCCGCGGTGAACACCGGCGTGCGTTGCGGGAAGGCGTAGGGTTGAGAATGGTTGCTCATAGCGCGGAAGCCTCGTGGTGGGTCAGCGACTCGCCGATGCGGGGGTCGCGGATGGGAATGAGTTTGGCGGTCGGGAAACTGCGCAGGTAGGACCAGATGAAGATGCCGCCGATGCCGATGACCGCCGTGGCATTCCAGAGCAGGCCGCTTTGGAGAAACGGATACGGATCGCCGTTGGGGAGTTTCTTTGCCGGCATGATGTTGTAGCAAAGATCGATCAGGAACACGAAGGCGATGAACACGCCGATCCACGGGATGATGCTCCTTGAGACTTTGAAGCGGTAGGACAGCAGGAGAAAAAACGGAAAGAAGAAATTCCCGAACAGGAGGAACATGCCGACCCAGCCCCACTGGTTGAACTGGCCGTCGCTGTTGTTGATCTCGCGCACGCTATACCAGAAGGTTTCCTCGGGAATATTGGCGTTCCAGATGATGAAGTATTGAGAAAAGGTGATGTAGGCCCAGAAGACCGTGAACGCCAACATGAGCTGCCCGATGCTGTGCAGATGGTTGTTGTTCAAGATGCCCTTCAAGTCGCCCCGGGCGTAGAGCCAGACCAAGAGCACCACGCCGAGCGAGAGCGCGGCACGAATGCTGCCGGAAAAAAACCAAACGCCATACATCGTGGAGAACCAGTGATACTCCATCGATTTCACCCAAAGAATGATGCAGCCCGTGAGGGTGACGGCGACCAGCGGGATACCGGCGGCCGACCAAACACGTGAAGAGCAAGTCCACTTCAAGTCACCGTCGCTGTCCTGCGAAAATGAATTCCGGCGGAAGCGGGAACTGAGGAACCACCACGAAAGAAACGAAAAAATGCTGAACCCGGTGAAGAAATCGCGATTCAGGAACGCCGCCTTCTTCGCCCAGAGCGGATCTTCAGCGACAACGCCCTTGCCGCCCACACTGGCGAGGTCGAAGGCTGGGTCCATCCACTTCCAGAGCAGCGTGGGGTTATACCACGCCACGGCCAGCAGCGGCAAGAAGAGCAGCAGCAACCAGGGAAACACGGCGATGACGTGCTCATACTGGCGGCGCAACACCGTCGACCAACCAGCGTCGAAAATGTGGTGAATCATCACCAGCAACAGCACACCGAGGGCGATGCCGGTCCAGAATGTCATGCCGACCAACCAGGACACCGCGATGGTGGCCGGCTTGTCAACGAAGCCGCCAACCAAGGTCAGCGCGATGCCGGCCACGCCGATGCCGAGAGCGGTGGTGGCCTTGTTCACGGCGGGAGCGCTCGCAGGCGCGGAGGCGGCGGCAACAGGAAAAGTATCGGAACGTGTTGTCATGTTACTTCAGCTCTCCCCGTTGATCGAGCGGGACATCGTTGATGGAGGCATGCTGCGCACGCTGGAGCGCGCGCACGTAGGCGACGACAGCCCACCGGTCGTCCGGCGTGAGTTTGTCAGCGTAGCCTTGCATGGTGTTTTTCCCATTGGCGACGGTGTTGTAAAGTTCGCCCGACGCCATGTCGCGGAGTCGAGCATCGTGGAAGGTCGGCGTTGCCACCATGCCATATTGCTTGGTGATGCCGTTGCCGTCGCCCACCGCACCATGACATGCTGTGCAGTAGATCATGTAGCGGTCCTGACCGCGCTTGATCATCGACTCGCTGACCGCAACCGGAATGCCGGGCACAAAGGTGCCGTCGGCGTTCTTGCCAAGGTAGAGCGCATCATCCGCCCGGAGGAATGCTGGATCGGCTTCGCCCGTTTCGCTGCGACCACGCGGCACCGTGCCGGCTGGGGTCGGACGGTCCGTGCGACCATCGGAGAAAAACTTCGAGGCGGCCTGCGGCTTGTAGTGGGCCTGACGATCCATGTCCGGGAAGACTTCGATCGGCGGTTGCGTGGATCGCATGCCGCGGAAGCCCATGACGGAAATCGTCAGCACCACGAGAAAAGTGAGCGTGTAGTAGGCGTAACGCATGTTATTCCTCCAGCTCCGCGATGTCCTGTCCGCCAATTCCCGCGAGGAATTCGCGGGTGGCAGTGACGTTGAATTTTGGGTCGTTGGCCTCAATCACGATGAAAAAACGGTCGTCGAGCGCGCGCACAAACTGCGGGGCCTTCATCACGGGATGGTAGTGGCGCGGCAGGCCGTTGATGACGAACATGCCGATAACCGTCGCGAACGCGGTGAAGAGAATGGTCAACTCATAGCTCACCGGGAAGGCGAACATGGGCGAGAAGTAGGGTTTGCCACCCACGATCAGCGGGTAGTCGTAGGCACTGGTGAACCAAATCATCGACATGCCGGTGCAGAATCCGACAATGCCGCCGCAAAGCGACACGCGCGGAACCCTGGAGCGGCGAATGCCCATGGCTGCGTCGAGGCCGTGAACGGGAAACGGGGTGAGCGAATCCCAGTCCGAGTAGCCCGCGTCGCGCACCTTTTCGCAGGCCTTGTAGAGGTCCGGCGTGGTGTCGAAAGCGGCGATAAGTCCGTAAGTCTTTTTCATGATCGGGCCTCCTTAGTGGTGCGCGCCGTGCGGATCGGCTTGCGGGATGACGGCCTTCACTTCCGACATCGGCATGATGGGCACGAAGCGAATGAAGAGGAGGAACAGGAACGAGAAGACACCAAAGGTGCCGAAGAAGGTGAAGACTTCGACGATCGACGGCGAGTAGTAGCCCCACGACGACGGCAGGAAGTCGCGGGCGAGCGAAGTCACAATGATGACGAAGCGCTCGAACCACATGCCGACGTTGACAAAGATCGAGAGGATCCAGACGAGCGTCGTGTTGTCGCGGACCCGCTTGAACCAGAAAAACTGCGGCGTGATCACGTTGCAGGTGACCATGATCCAGTAGGCCCACCAGTAGTGACCGAAGGCGCGATTGATGAACGCGAAGCCTTCATACGGATTCGCGCTATACCACGCGATGAAGAACTCCGTCGCGTAGGCATAGCCGACCATCGTGCCCGTCGCCAAGGTGATCTTACACATGCAGTCGATGTGATACTGCGTGATGAGGTCCTCGAGACGGTAGACGGCCCGCAGCGGGAGCATGAGCGTCATCACCATGCCGAAGCCGGAGAAGATCGCACCGGCAACGAAGTAAGGGGGGAAGATGGTGGTGTGCCAGCCCGGGAGCAGCGAGACGGCAAAGTCGAACGAAACGATCGTGTGCACGGAGAGCACGAGCGGCGTGCTGACGCCGGCGAGGATCAGGTAGGCCATTTCGTAATTGCTCCAGTGCCGGTTGGAACCGCGCCAGCCCATGGCGAAGAAACCATAGATACGGGCCTTCAACACCTTGCCGGCTGCGGTGAAACGGTCGCGCAGGGTGCCGAGGTCGGGAATGAGACCGACATACCAGAAGAGCACCGAAACCGTGCCGTAGGTCGAGACCGCGAAGACGTCCCACTCGAGCGGCGAACGAAAGTTCTGCCAGAGGTAGTTGGAGTTTGGGATCGGGAAAAGATACCAGGCAAACCAGATGCGGCCGACGTGGAAGACCGGGAAAATCCCGGCGCAAACCACGGCGAAAATCGTCATGGCTTCCGCAGCGCGATTGATCGAGGTGCGCCACTTTTGCCGCAGGAGACACAAGATGGCGGAGATCAGGGTGCCGGCATGGCCGATGCCGATCCAGAACACGAAGTTGACGATGTCCCACGCCCAGTTGACCGGATTGGAGTGACCCCAGACACCAACGCCGGTGCCGACGAGATAGACAAGACCGGCCACCGTGAACGACGCAATGAAGGCCGCGATGCCGAAGCACCACCACCACCAAGCCGGAGTCGTGCCCTCGACGAGACCACAGACCTTGTCGGTGATCCACTTGAAGTCGCGGTTGTTCTCCACCAGGACAGCGCGCGGCAGGGCGGGCGGGTTGACTTCGGCCAAAATGGCCGGAGCGGGATGATCAGCGGAGTGCGCGCCCATTAGTGCTTCCCTCCGTTGTGCGCCTTGTGCGAGACGTGATTCTTGTTGTTATACTCGACCCGGCTGAGCGGGAGCGCGTGATAATCCGGCATGTGCGGGTTGGGATTGCGGAGCTTGCCGAGGTAAGTGGTGCGGGGGCGGATGTTGAGGTAGCCGAGGACCGCGTAGTCGCGCTCCTGCAGTTTCAACTGCGAGACGCGACTGTTCGGGTCCTTGATGTCTCCAAACACAATGGAATCGACCGGGCAGACCTGCTGGCAGGCGACCTTGATGGTTCCGTCCGGCACGACGATGTCACCGGAGGCGCCGACCTGGCGCTTCCGCGCGATCTTGGCCTGCTGGATGCGTTGCACGCAGTAGGTGCACTTCTCCATCACACCGCGCATGCGCACGGAGACGTCCGGATTCTTCACCATCTTCACCAATTCCGGCATCTCCTTCTGGTGGCCGAGCGGTCCCATGTAGAGGGCGTCGATGGCGCGCTTGTTGAAATCGAAATAATTGAAACGGCGGACCTTGTAAGGGCAGTTGTTCGCGCAGTAGCGCGTGCCGATGCAACGGTTGTAGGCCATGACGTTGAGGCCTTCGTCGTCGTGCACGGTGGCATTGACGGGGCACACAATTTCGCACGGCGCAGCTTCGCAATGCTGGCACGTCATCGGTTGGACGACCGCCTGCGGATCCTCGGGAATCACCTTGTTTCCTTCGCCGCCGAACGCACCGGCGTCGGCCTTGCCGTCGGAGTAGTAACGGTCGAGGCGGATCCAGTGCATCTCGCGACCGCGCATGACCTGATCCTTGCCGACGATCGGGATGTTGTTTTCCGCCTGACAGGCGACCACGCAGGCATTGCAGCCGATGCAGGTGTTGAGATCGATCGACATGCCCCATTGATGGAGGCCGTCGAAATTCGGGTGCTCGTAGAGCGAGTTGCCGCGCGGAGTTTCCCTTGCGAGAAAAGCGGCAGGCTGATTCTTGTCCTTGCCGTAATTGGCCGGTGAGTGCGCCTCCATGCCGATGTCGTCCACGAACGCCGGATTCTTCTGGAACTCGTCGTGATTGGCTTCGCGAATGATGTCGCGGCCTTCCATCGACCAGTGCTCCTGCGTGTTGGCGAGTTTCATGTGCCCGCCGGTCAGACGCAGCGTCACGCCCGTGGTGTAGCCCATCGTGTCCGATGTGCGGACCTTGTAGGCGTTGAAACCCGCGCCGGTGCCAATGTGGCCGGACTGCGCACGACCGTAACCGAGCGGTAGCACGATCGTGTGATTGGCAAGACCGGGCTGGATGTGCAGCGGACCGCGCACGGTGCGACCATTGACCGTGATCTCGGCGACCGGCGCCTTTTCCTTGCCCTGTTGGAATTCAGACAGCTCGACGCGGGCGACCTGCAATTTCGTGCCGCCCGGGTAGACGCCGATTTCCTTCGCCAAGCGCGGCGAGATGAGAATCGCATTGTCCCAGGAAATCTTCGTGATCGGGTCCGGGCACTCCTGCAGCCAACCGTTGTTGGCGAAGCGACCGTCATCGACTTTGTGGTCGGTGGCGAAACGAATTTCGAGGTTGTCCTTGGAGAGCGTGACCGGAGCAACCGTCGTGCGCAGCGCTTCGCCGGCCCGTTGCAGATTGAATGAAACGCTGGCCAGCGGGTAAGCCGAACCTTCGAGCAGACCGTCGTGGAGGAACTTCTCGAACGCCTTCTTCGGATCGCCACTGGCGCGGCTGCCGATCGTCGCGAATACCTGCGCGTAGGCTTCGGGGCTCTCTTCGCCAGCGACGCGGGCCAGCAGCTCGACCTCCATCAAGCCATTGAAAAGCGGCATGATCATCGGTTGGACCGGCACGATTGTGCCGTCCATCGTGCGGGCATCGCCCCAAGATTCGAGATAGTGCGTGCTCGCGAGCACGGTGCCGGACAGCGCCGCCGTTTCGTCCACCGAGTAGCCGTAGCGAATGACATCGGGCACCGACTTCATCAACGCACCGAAATCAAGATCGGCAGGCGCGTTGTAGGCCGGGTTGCCATTGAGAATCACGAGCGTCTTGACCGAACCGGCCTTGATCGCGGTGGCCAGCGATTGAATCGTGGAAGCGATGGGCGCGTCGATCTCGACGAAATCGACCGTGGCGCTGATATTGCCGAGCTTGGCGTTGATCGCATTGACCAACACGTGGGCTGCGACCGGCAGATGAGCGCCGGCGACGACTGCGGACGCACCACCGTGAGCAACGAGATCCTTGGCGCACTCTTCGATCCACTTGCTGTCAACATCGAGGCCTTGCGCCATCGGATCGAAAACCCCCGTGCCGAGCACGCGGGCGGCCAGAGCAGCGGCAAACGCCGTCATGTGGCTGCTGGCGAGACGGAGGCGATGGTCCGCCATGCTGCCGGTAAGCGTGAAACCGCTCTCCACCGAATAGAGACGGTTCATCGGGTCGGTCGCCTTGACGACGCGACGGCCCTTGGCGAACTCGCGGGCGTAGTAAAGTGAGCCGGACTCAGCGTGGAAAATATCGGCATCGAGCGTGACGATACGCTTGGCCTTCGCGAAACGGTAAATGGGTTTCACGCTGCGGCCAAACGACGCCTGTGCGGCAGCGACCGGCGGCTCGTCCTTCACCGGCTCGTATTCAGCCCAGATGGCGCGTGGGAACCTCTTGCGCAGCGACGCCACCAAGCGGGCGCGGGTCGGCGAAGCGGATTCGTCGGCGAGAAACGCAAGGCCTTCGCCGTTGCCGTCATATTGCTTGGAAATGCGCGCCAGCAGATCGTTGACCTCGGCGGCGCTCAGGGCCTTGGCACCCTTCGTGTGCGCCGTGGCGCGGTCCGGATCGTAGAGATCAAGGACAGAGGCCTGCGCGACAAGAGACGTCGCTCCACCGTGCGGTTGGTAGCTCGGGTTGCCCTCCAACTTGGTCGGGCGGCCCTGATGCGTCTCGGCCAGGAGCGGAATCGCCGACTTGCGCAACGGCATCGCCGTGGCGTAGTAAAGCGGGAGACCGGGGATCGTGTATTCGACCGCCTTGCCGTAGGGCAAAATGTTCGATTCCGGACGGCGGCAACCCGCGAGGCCGACGCCGCCAAGGGCGAACGAAGCGGCCATGATCTTGACGAACTGGCGGCGGTCTACGCCCTCAATGGACGAGGCGCCTTCGGGAAACTCGCGGGCCATTTGCTCGCGGAAGCCGGGAGATTCAGCGAGCTCGTCGAGGCTGCGCCAGTAGCGAGGGCCGTTCGAGGCCGTGGGATGTTCAAATTTGCGTTTCATCAGCGGTGGCAGCCAGAGCAGCTTTGCGGGGGCTTAACCTTCCAATCTTTGATCATTTTGTGGGCCTCATCGAGGCGGCCTTGGTCGGCCAGCGTCTTCGAGTCGAGGTTGAATACATCCTTCGGCTCGCGGAGGAATTTCTCCGGGGCACGATGGCAATCGAGGCAGAAGCCCATCGAGTGGGACTTGGCGTGCCAGACCGTCGTCATCTCATTCACCTTGCCGTGGCACTCGACGCAACTGATGCCGCGACTTACGTGCACGGAGTGGTTGAAATAAACGTAGTCGGGCGCTTGGTGGACTCTCACCCACTCCACCGGCTCACCGGTTTCAAAGCTCTTGCGCACGGGTTCGAGCAGCGGGCTCGTCGGCTTGATGATGCTGTGGCAATTCATGCACGTCTGAGCGGGCGGGATGCCCGAGACGCTGGATTTCTCCACGGACGTGTGGCAGTAACGGCAGTCGAGGCCGAGTTGGCCGGCGTGCAGGCCGTGGTCAAACGGGACCGGTTGGACCGGCTGGTAGCCGACGCGCAGATACTTCGGCGTCGCGTAATAGGTGACCGCTGCGGAAGCGACGCCGCCGAGCACGAAAATGAAAATAACGATCTGCAGCGGCAGAGCGTTCGCGTATTTTGGGAAGATCTTCGACATGGGTTGTCGGGAAGCGCCGGTGGCGGTTAGAAGCTGCCCTCTTTGCGAGCTACGGCCCGTTGGTCCGGACGCAACGCGATGGAGGGAAGCGCGGGCGCGACCGCACCTTTCCCGGTCTTCGCGAGAAGCTGCGGAAGGATGCCAACGGCGGCGACCAGGCCGCCCAATTTGGCAAAAAAGGATTTGCGCGAACAATTAGGACTCACGGTGTGTGTGGATCGGAATGGAGCAGAAAAGGTCTCCCTCGTAACGATGTAAAACAAAAATTCCAGTCGGTTGCGACACCGGGGGACGACCAAAGTGAAGCGGTCGCTGAACAATCGTCCATTTTCACCACCAATTTGGCGAATCCTCTCTCCCGGGACGGATTTACCAGCGCGCAGTTAACAAACGAATTCGCCGTCCCGCATCGACCGGATCTCGTCACAGCGCTGCGCGATGTCCGGGTTGTGCGTCACCAGCACCACGGCTTGGCCGTTTTCCTTCGCCAGCCGCGTCAGGAGGTCAAAAACCATGGTCGAGTTCTTGAGGTCGAGGTTGCCCGTCGGTTCATCGGCCAAAATAATGGCCGGCTGATTGGCTAGGGCGCGAGCCACCGCGACCCGTTGTTGTTCACCGCCGGACAGCTGGGTGGCAAGGCGATGGGTCTTTTCGCCCAGTCCGACGTCGCCGAGCAACGTCCGGGCACGCGCGGCCATCTCGTCTTCCGGCAACTTGCCGAGCTTTCGCATCGGCATCATCACATTCTCAAGCGCGGAAAATTCCTGCATGAGGAAGTGAAACTGGAACACAAATCCGATGTGCTCTCCACGCGCCGCCGTGCGGTCGATGTCTCCGCTGTTCGACATCAAACGATCCCGAATCCAGATCGAGCCATCATCCGGCTGATCCAAGAGACCGAGCAGGTAAAGCAAGGTGGACTTGCCGCACCCAGAAGGGCCAACGACCGCCGTGATACCCCCCCGGTAGGCTTCAAATGAGACGCCGCGCAACACATGCACCCTCCCCTCGCCCTCGCCGAGGTAGCGGTGGAGGTTTTCACAACGCAGGGCGATTTGTGGATCGTGCGCCATGGGATTATTGCGAAGTTCCCCGGATGATGTCGCCCGGCTCCAGCCGCGCGGCCCGCCGGGCGGGAACCAAGGAAGCGATCATGACAACGACTGTCGCAGTAACTGTGGCCGCGACATAGTGCCAAATCGACCATGCCACGACGAAACTGTCGGTGGTAAAGATACCGCGAATGCGGATGGGCAAGTTCGACACTCCGTAAGTGACACTTGCTCCAAACGCCCAGCCCAACACGGTGCCGATAATCAGCACAATTGTGCCCTGCCAGATGAAAATACGGGAAATGTCTTTTCGCGTATATCCCATGGAACGCAGGATCGCGATTTCCTTGGTCTTCTCCATGACGATCATCGCCAGCGTATTGAACATGCCGAGGCCGGAGATAAGGATGATGGTCGACACCGTCAGCGCGGAAGAAACGCGCAAGGCGCGAAATACTTCCAGCCAGGTTTTTTCCCGCTCCTGCCAGCTTTGCGCACCATGGCGGAAAACATTTTCCATATGGACCGCATCTTGCGGAGCGCGATCGCGGTCAAAAACGGATACTTGGATGAAGGAGGCGCCGGTCGGTTTTTTTAGCAGCGAACGGGCTTCACCCAGATGCATGTAAATGCGCACCTTGTCGATGTCGCTGACCCCCGTCTCGTAGATGGCTGATACGCGATAACGCCGTTGTTGGTCTCCGGCGCGCAGAATAATCGTGTCGCCTATCGTTACTTGGAGACGCTTGGCCAGCACTGTTCCGACAATCAATCCCGCAGGAGACTGCCGGTAGTCCTCGAGATTGCCGCGAATGATTTGTCCGGCGAGATCGGAAACCGCGAGATGGTTCTCCATCTTGATGCCGTAAACTTGGGCCGTATCGTTCTTGAAAGAACTGTCCGCCACGACCGACCCGCGCACGATCATGGAGGCACCGACGACATTGCGAAAACGCTTGAGCGCTTCCATCAGCAATTCCGGATCCTCGACGCCTTCGATGTATTTCCGTCCTTCGCGCGCCGCCGAAACCTCGAATCCACTCACTCCCGGGTCGTGCCCCGCCGCCGCCATCGCAAAAATGGTCTCTTGGAATTTGTCTTCAATGCGGATGGCTCCGTTGGTGCCGAGAATCGTCTTGATGAAGAATTGCTCGAACCCGCTGGTTTGCGCCTGCGTCACGATGAAAAACCCCACGCCAAAGACGATGCCCGCCAGACTCATGAGCATGGAGCGCTTCTTGGCCGTCAGAAAACGGATGGCGATGCGAAGGTTTGTCGACACTGCGAGCGAGGCACCGGCCAGCGGTCAGTTTTGGGGCAAGGGTTGAACGCGCACGCGGTCACCCTCACGGAAGCGATCTTGTTGCTCGACCACGACACGCTCGTCCGCCGCGAGGCCCTTGAGAATCTCGACTTGGTTGAGGCTTTCGTAGCCCTTTTCAACCGGGCGCAGCACCAGTTGGTTTCCCTCCACCACGTAAACGTAGTCGCCGACCAAAGCCCGACGCGGGATGACGACCGCATTGGCGCGCTCGGAGATGATGATGCTGACCTCGCCCGTCAGGCCCGGCACCAAAGCCCGGCCCTCGGGCA
>CAMTVF010000114.1:0-3887 GCA_947085115.1 uncultured Opitutaceae bacterium
CCCGTAACCAGGTGGGTTTGCGCGTGGTGTCCATCAACATAAGAGGTTTACGATTTTGAGCGGAACGCAGCCGCATTCGTGAGAGGGCTCGAAAATTCCGATGCTTTGGGGCCGGAGTTGGTGCGGAACAGGTCGGCGGCGTCGCAGAGGCGCTTTCCCAGCGTCTCGTTGGTGTTGTTCTTTTGGGCCACAGCGATCCAGAGCATAAGCCAATGATTATGCGAAGCAGTCGTGACCGCGCGATGGTTTTCGTGCCCAATACGTGGCAGGGAAGAACGACAAACCATCTATCGGAAGTCTGGATATATAAGTTGCAAAGCAGCTGATGCGCTCGCGGACCAACCTCGACTTAGCCGACCGCGCGGTTAGAGCATTTTCATCAAAACTGTAGCCGCTAAATGCTGGTCCCAAGAGTAGTTTCGGCCGGTCGCGATACCGAAAAGAAAAGGCGGCGGGCACCGAAAGCACCCGCCGCCCAGGAATCCCGCACAACTACGGGCGAACGCTGTTGCCAGCGGGCCGCACCGTCTGGTTCATGGCTTCCGTCTTCGCGGCGTTGATGAACGCCCGTTCACGGTTTGCCTCCGGCACGTTGCGGATGCGCTCCGCGATCTTCGATTTGATCTCAGGGTGCTCTTCCACCCATGCCTTGATCTCCTCCCCGAGCTTTCCTTTGTTGAAGGCGGCTTCCTCCGCATTCTGGACTACCTCACCCGCGCCAAACGAGGCATAGAAGGTCTTAAACTCAGACTCAACATGTGGCATGTTCGCCAGTTCATGGGCTTGAATCATCATGAAGTGGCTGATCTTCGCTTCGATTTCCGGAGTCCGGCTTTTGTAATGCACCGCCCTAAGTGAAGAAATCGTATCAACCACTCGCCGGAGCTGCCCCTTTGCCTCCTGTAGGTCGCGCGCGATAACCTTCGGGTCAATCGAAAGGAATATGGCGAGCATTGCAGCCGGATCGTTGCTCATGGCCTAGTAGATCGCTTTTTCTTCTTTGCCCAACGCACCATAACCGCCATGCGGGCATGCGCGGAGCGTTCCTTTGGGGTAAGCAGTGCCATGCGTGCCTTCCCACCCTTTGAAGCTCCCAGCTTTGATAGCGCAACGGCTGCGGGATTCTTTTTCTTCTCGGATTTGTTGCGTGAGTTCATCTGCATGAGTTAATGCTTATAGTATAGCAGGGACCTGCGAGTCGATTCAGTATTCCGATTGAGCGCATGAGCGCCCCGTGCGTGGGCATCGTATCTTTCGTGGCAGAAAAATCGTTGGCCGTGGATTTCAGAAACCCTTGGCAATTCGTGGCGGATTTCAATTCCGACCCAGCTCTCTCCCTCGCGCGTGAGCGCGAAAACGGGCAAAATCTAAAATGGCGGAGAGGGAGGGATTCGAACCCCCGGAACCCTTGCGGGCTCACCTGATTTCGAGTCAGGCGCGATCGACCACTCTGCCACCTCTCCAGATGCAAGGTGCGAAAACGTAGAGCGCCGGAACGAAAACGGAAGCAGAAATTTCAGCCCCGTCCGGCGCTAGACATTTTCATCCTCCGCCCCCGACAAGTCCCGTCGATTGGCGGGCAAATGTTGCGGAAAGAAGAAATAGTAGAGCATCAACTGCCAACTGCGCGAGGAACGGTAAAGCAACAGGGGCACGACGACGGCACCGACCAAGGCGGCGATGATCGCCACCTGATCGCTCACGACGTGACAATACCAAAGCAGCACCATCGGCAGCAGGTATCCCAAACAAGTGGCCCCATAATTAAGGGCCATGGCGCCCAAGAAGAATCCTTCCTCGCGCTCCAGTTTGAGTCCGCATTGCGGACACTCGCGATTCAATGAGAGCGGTTTCTCGACCTGAAAGAGCGCCCGACTCCCACAATTGGGACAGCGGTTGGCAAGTCCGCGGCGGATGATTTGTTGCTGGGTGACATTCATGACAGGGCTGGCTTCAGCATGCACATCCGGGAATCGGCATAAAGCGCTCAGTAGTGCGCTGGCCTGTTCCCGCAAGTGAGCGGGCGCTGCCCAATGATCGAGGGCAAGAAAAAGGGCGCTCCACGGTGGGAGCGCCCGGAAATGTTTCGCCAGATGCCCGGCGTGGTTAGGCGCCGAGCTGAAAGCGAACGAAACGGCGAATCTGCATATTCTCGCCGAGGCGCGAAATCTTGTCGGTGAGGAGATCTTTCATCGTCTTCGACGGATCCTTCACGAAAGGCTGCTCCAGCAAGCACACCTGCGAGAAGTATTACTCGAGTTTGCCTTCGATGATTTTTTGCGCGGCGGCCGGCGGCTTGCCCTGCACCTGGGCGGCAGCGATCTCGCGTTCCTTGGCGAGGTCGGCCTCGGGAACTTCTCCCCGGGCCACGCAGGACGGGTTTGCCGCGGCAATCTGCAGGCAGATATCACGGCAGAACGTCTTAAAATCGTCTGTCTTCGCCACAAAATCCGTCTCACAATTGACCTCGACCAACACGCCGACTTTGCCGCCGACGTGAATGTAGGACTCGATGAGCCCATCGGAAGTGGAGCGACCGGCCTTCTTCGCCGCGGAAGCAACCCCCTTCTTGCGGAGCAGCATCTCGGCCTGATCCATGTCGCCCTTCGCTTCATCGAGGGCTTTTTTGCAATCAAGCAGACCGGCTCCGGTTTTTTCCCGGAGGGCTCCAACCAAACTGGCGGTAATAGCAGCCATTTTTGAGTGAGAATTCAAGGGTTAAACTTCTTCGGTGGTCACCGCGGACTTCTTGGCCGTGGTGCGCTTGCGCGTCGCGGCGACAGGTTTGTCGTCGTCGACCAAATCTTTCACGCTCGGGGGCAACACGACCTTATCGAGATCGATTTCACCTACGACCGGAGCGACTCCAACCGCAGAGTCAGGCGCGACCTTCTCCGTGCGCGCACGACGGGTCTCACGGTGAGCGAGACCCGCCTGGATGGCTGAGACAATGGTGTCGATGATGATGCGGATGGACTTCGCGGCGTCGTCGTTGCCCGGGATCGGGTGCGAGAGGAGCGTCGGATCGGAATTGGTGTCGACGAGGCCGACGCACGGGATACCGAGGCGCTTGGCTTCGAGCACGGCGATTTCTTCGTAGCCGGCGTCGATGACGAACATCGCGGCGGGCAGCGCGGTGAGATTGGCAATGCCGTCGAAGTTGCGACCCATGCGGGCCATTTCACGACGGATGGCAGACTCTTCCTTCGAGGAGAACTTCGAGAGTTCACCGCTGGCGTCCATCGTCTGGTATTTTTTGAACTTCGCCAGCGACTTCTTGATCGTTTCGAAATTGGTGAGAGCGCCGCCGAGCCAGCGGGTGGCAACGAAGGGCATGCCGGTCGCGGCGGCGGCCTCGCGGATCAGTTCCTGCGCCTGGCGCTTCGTGCCGACGAGCAACACGTCGTCACCGCTGGCGACGAGGTTCTCGAGGAACTTGCACGCCTGCTCAAGGGCGGCGTGGGTCTTCTCGAGGTCGATGATGGTGATGCCCTGACGGTGGCCGAAAACGTAGGGCTTGGAGCGCGGATTCCAGCGCTTGGTCTGGTGGCCAAGGTGGACGCCGGCGTCGAGGAGGTCTTTGGGTGTGAGGTTCATGGGATCTATGTATCGCGATACACAGGTCGGCCAAAATGGGCCGCCTTGCGATCTGACTGGTGCCGTGCGCTCCACACCTGTTCAGGCGTAACGCGACGGCGGGTTTTTGTTGGTTGGCTAAAGGAACAGGAACGGCCGAAAACAGAGATGCCCGGTAGAGGAGGCAAGACCTTTCTCGGGAATTTGAGAAATCACGGTTGACAGACCGAATCCCGATTTACACGTTGGCCATTCCTTTGTTGCAGGGTGGAGCAGCCTGGTAGCTCGTCAGGCTCATAACCTGAAGGTCG
>CAMTVF010000115.1:0-36230 GCA_947085115.1 uncultured Opitutaceae bacterium
CGTGAGAGAGCGGCGACTCCGTTTGTAACCTAATAGGTTACAAGCGATCTGGGAAACAGCGCAATCATGACAGTGAGCCTGACCGGGTATTGCCAGGAAGCGTCCGCGGAGATCCTGGCGGCGCGACCTGCTGCTGGGGTGGAACGCGTCGGGTTTGGGGTGGAACGCGTTGGGTTTGGGGTGGAACGGGTTGACCTCAACGCGTTGGGGTTCGCTCTGGAAAAGCGTGTTGGGGTCAACCCGCTCCACCTGCCGAAGGATTGCGGAGGTGTCGGCGGGACGCCGACACCAGCCCCTGGGGGAAACATGTGGCGGCCAAAGGCCAGTTCATTTCATCCTCAGAGACTCGGACGAGGAGCGCCCCAAAGCAGCTTCGAACCGTCCGAGCCCGGTCGCCAAAAGAGCGCCGTATGGCCAACGCTGCCGACGCACAAACAAGCGCCTTCTTTTTCCACTTCTTCGCCCAAGGTCGCACGGACCTTGCGGTCCTGCCCGCCGGTGAAGCGGAGTTTCACCAACTCGCGCAGCCCGAGCTGGCGGTTGAGCTCCGTGACGAAGTGAATGGTGACCCCGTCGCGTCCGAGCAACAAATGGTCGGGCAGGGTTTGGCCGAGCCCGCGGAGTTTGGTTTTCTGGGCGCCAGTGAGAGCGGGAGGTGGATTCATAAGGGAAAGGTATCGAGGGGCAGTTCGCGCCACGTGCCGAGAGCCAAATCGCCCAATTCGAGATGACCGAACCGCGTGCGGTGCAAAGTGAGCACTTCGCAACCCTGGCTGGCAAACATGCGACGCACTTGATGGTAGCGGCCTTCGGTCAGAGCGAGTTCGGCCTCGCGCGGCCCGAGCAACTGCAGCGTCGCCGGGACGCAGGGCATCGTCTCCCCCGGCAACAGCAGCGTGCCAGCGGCAAAAAGCTCGGCGAGTCCTGCGGGCAGGTCGGCGGCCAGCCTGGCGCGGTAAACTTTGGCGACTTTGTGTTTTGGCGAAGTGAGACGATGAACGAGCGCGCTTTGGTCGGTGAGGAGCAACAGCCCGCTGGTTTCCTTGTCGAGGCGACCGATGGAGGTCACCAGGGGATTCCGTTGGCGCCAGCGGGCGGGAAGCAGTTCGTAGATGTTCGGGCCCTCGCGTTCTTCGTGCGAACACACGCGGCCGAGCGGTTTGTTCACCAACAAGAGCAAGCCCTCCGGATGGTCGAGCGGCTCGTGGTCAACCCGCACGGCCGCAGCCGACGCCTTCTGGCCGGGATCGTCGGCGCAGCGCCCCGCCACTTCGACGCGTCCGTCGTCGATCCAGTCGCGGGCCTCCCGGCGGGAACAGTAGCCGAGATTGGAGAGCCATTGGTCGAGGCGACGCAACATGGGGAAAGTGACCGGAGAATTAGGGCTTCCGTCGAGCAGTTTCGCAACACTCACCACGCCCGGCGAAACCCACCGAGGGCGTTGCGAGGAGTTCCGGTGTTCACGATGCCGTCGTTGCTGCGGCCAGTCTCGATGCGGGTGTTGCCCAGATTTTCAACCGTGAGAAAGAATTCACCGCGTTTCGTGAGCGTGTAGCTGAGTCCGAAGTCGGTGATGACGGTGGTGCCGAGAATGAGGAGGTTTTCGTCGTCCTCGAATTGCCGGCCGATCGCACGCGCGCGAGAGGTGAGGGTCAGGCTGCGAGACACATGCCAGGTCGCTCCGAGGGTTGCGCTGTGGCGCGGCACTTGGGCGGACCGTTTGCCGATCAAGGCGGGTGCGAGCGTCGTATGCCGCACCGTTGCCTCGTTGTAGAGATAGGCCGTTTCGCAAGAAAGCGTCGGCGAGACGCGCCACGAGCCGGAGACTTCGAGCCCGCGCACCCGCAGGCGGTCGAGATTGAGTCGCTGGCGGCCAGCGCCACCGCCGGGAACAAATCCGAATAGCGGAAAGGTGCCCGGGCCGCGCACGAGCGTGACGTTGCCAATCGCATCGTGAAACTCGTTCCAGAACAATGCTGCGCTCAAGGAAGTCCCCTCCCGCGTGTAATCCGCGCCGATTTCACCTGAAACCACGCGCTCGGTTTCGAGAGCGGCGTTGGCTTCGGTGATGACGCTGCCGGCGCGAAACGGCCGGTAGAGTTCGTTGAGGGTGGGTCGGCGGAAGGCGTGTTGCGCGGCGACGCGCACGCGCCAATCGGTCGATGGTTTCCAGACCAAACCCGCACTCGGGCTGAATTCTAGGCCCTCGCGGTCGGCGTAACGTTCGGTGCGGAGCGTGGCTCCGGTGGCGCGGTCAGTCTCGAGGCGGTGGCCGTTGTGTTCGCGCCAGTTGTCGAGCCGCGCGCCGAGGGTAGCTCGCCAATCGGGAGAAAGGGACCGTTCGTGCAGGGCGAACAAGCCGACAAACTCCTGAATGCCACCGGCGACGCGCTGCCGCGTGAAGTCTCCCGCGCCATAAGCGAAATGCTCCCGGGTTTCGCCGCGGACGCGCCGCAGGTCTGAGCCCGCGCTCGTGCGGGCATCACCGGCGTGCATCCAAACGCCCGTCCATGCGCCTCCGAGGGCCGTGGCAGGCACGTCGAATTGATCGCTGGCTGGCGTCTCGCCCGTGCGCGCGGCGTTGATGGCGCTGAACGTGCTCGCGAACGACTGATCCTGACCGTAGGCGAGGGCGGTCCACGCGAACGAGCGGTGGGGTTGGGCGGCGAGCGAGACCGAGCCGAAGTTTTCCCGTGAGGAGTTGCGTTGGTAGGCCGTGCCGTTGCCGCGATTTTCGGCGAAGGTGCGGCCGGTGAGGGTGAGTTGCGCGGATTCCCCGACTGGTTGGGTCAAGCGCGCGGAGAGCCAGCGGTGTCGGCTCCCGGCTGCCCGGTCCACCGGGCCGCGATTCTCCGGGGCGATCAGCACGAAACCGTCCGTGGCGAAGTCGCGACCCGTGAGTTGCAGAGTTCCGTTCGCGATCGGTTGCGTTAACATGAGCTCAGCGCTCCGCGTGGAAAAATAACCGAGCGAGGCCGCGAGGCGTCCGCCGGCCGCCGGCGCGGGCAAGGTGCGCAGATGGATGACCCCGCCGAGAGCGGCGTTGCCCCAGGCGGCGCCGCCGCCGCCGCGCAGCAACTCGGCGCTGGCCAGCGTTTCGCGCGGCACCTTGGACCAAGCGACCCAGCCGCCGAAGGGATCATTGAGCGGCACGCCATCGAGCAACACGAGAGATCGGCTGGCACCGCTGGGGCCGAGCCCGCGCAAAGAGGTGCCTTGAGCGGTGGGATGGGCCGTCAGGCTGTCGCTGCGGCGAAAAAGACCGAAGCCCGGCACGCTGCGCAGGGCACCGTCGAGGGTCATGGCCGGCGTGGCGCGGAGTTTTTCACCGCTGAGGTGCAGAAGGGAATACGGCACTTGGGCCGGAGCCTGCGGTGTGCGCTCGGCGGTGACGACGACGGGGGCGAGCGTGGTTCGCGCCGGGGCGGGTGCGCAGAGCAGCGCGGCGAGGAGGAGATGCGCCGGGCGCAGGTTCATCCGCTTGGCGGCTGCGCGCGGGCGGCGGCCACGTCGGCGGGGGAGACGGGCGGCGCGGCGTGGCCGAAGTTTTTTCGCAAATGTGTCGCGAGCGCGGCAATCTCCGCGTCGGAGAGGAAGCCGAAGCCGGGCATCACGTTCTGATACTCGGGGTTGGGCGCGGGTTGCCCGGCCGAACCGCGGAGGATGAGGGCGAGGAGCGCGCCGGGGTCGCCCGGCGCGAGCAGCGAGTCGATGAGCGAAGGCTGGAGGTTGGGGACGCCGCCGCCGTCGGCCATGTGGCAGGAGAGGCAGTGTTGAGCGTAGAGATTGGCGCCGTTGGTCGCGGGCGGCGAAGCCGCAGCCACGGGCAACACGGGTTCGCGGCGGGCGCAACCGGCGGCGAACAAGGCGAGCGCGAAGACGAGAGTGACGCGCATGGGCGCGGGCGCAAAGGTCAGTTGGCTTTCGCGGACGCGGACTCGCCGGTGTAGATGATCCGCCAGACGCGGCCCTTCAGGGAGTCGGCGACGTAGAGCGAGCCGTCGGGGCCAACAGCGAGGCCGTTGGGCCGGAAGCGCGCGTCGCGCGGCGAGGCGATCACAGTGGTGCCGGCGAAGTTGTCGGCGAACGTCTCCCAAGTGCCGAGCGGCGAGCCGGCGGGGTCGAAGGGCACGAAGGCGACCTGGTAACCTTTTTGCGGGAGCGGGGCGCGATTCCACGAGCCGTGAAAGGCGATGAACGCGCCGCCGCGATATTTTTCGGGGAACTGTGTGCCGCGATAAAAAGCCATCTGCATCGGCGACCAGTGAGCGGGGAAGGAGAAGATCGGGTCCTGAAAGCGGCCGGGGGGCGGGGTCTTTTTCCGGTCGCCACCGTATTCGGGCGCGAAGACCCGCTTCTTTTGCTGCGGATCCCAGTATGTCGAGGGCCAGCCGAGGTCGGAGTTTTTGCGGAGGACGTGAAACTCTTCGCCGGGCAGTTCGGCGTTGTCGGCGGAGGTGTAGAGCTGCGGCGCGACGACATCGAGCTGGTCGCGGCCTTGCATGACGGTGAAGAAGTCGCCCGCGACGTCGTTCCACGCGATGGTGAGGATGTGACGGTGGCCGGTGGAGAAGCGGGTGCCTTCGGCCTGCGTCTGGTCGGGGCGGTCGGGGTCGAAGCGCCAGAAGCCGCCGTATTTTTCGAGGTGTCCGGTGTAATCGAGGCCCTTGGCGCCGGGCGCGCGGTCGGGGTTGCCGAGTGCGTTGGTGGGCGTGCCGACCTCGACGAGGAGGCGGCCCTCGCCGTCAAAGGCAATGGTCTTGGCGGCGTGGCTGCGTTCGCTGGGGAGATTGCGGACGATGCGTTCGTGCTCGCCGCCGGGCGCGAGCTGGCCGGGGGTCAGCCGGTAGCGGAAGACGGCGTCGTTGGTCGAGTGGTAGAGCCAGTCGCCGCGCAGGGCGATGCCGGTGCCGCCGCCCGAGCCGAACGCAACCTTGGTCTCGGCGCGACCGTCGCCGTCGGCGTCGCGCAGGCCGATGATGCCGCCGCGGAGGGTTTTCAGGTAGATGTCGCCGTTCGGCGCGATGGCCATCTGGCGAAGGCTGCCCAGATCGTCGGCGACAACAAAGGCGCGGAAACCGGGCGGCAGCGTGAGACCTCCGTTGTCGGCGTCGGGCGAGGGCGGCTTGGCGAAGGCGACTGGAGAAGCGAGCAAGGCGAGGGCGACGAGCAGTTGGCTGAAGCGGGGGAGCATGCCGGAAATGATCAGGGGAACAGGTCTTCCGTCGAGCTGTTTCGCTGCCGTGGGCGACCCACGGTTTCAATTTCAACCGCCACGGTCCCGGTGGTCGGGTGGCAAAACCTCGCGATGGATTCGTTTCTACGCTTCGTGACCGCTTCACGCTGGGCGTGGGCCGAGATTAGGCTGGCGTCAGAGAGAGCGATGAGGGATGGATTGCCTCCTCGCATGTCCAACTGGGAATACAAAGTAATCACGAGCGGAAAGGGCGGATTTGCCACCCCGGCGCTCCTGGCAAAATTTCTGAACGACCTCGGTCAGGAGGAGTGGGAAATCATCCATTTCCAATCGCCTTCCGAGAATCCGCTCGCCTTCACCGGACTGGCGCGACGCTCGACGCAACGCGACTGGACGCTGGAGGATGCAGCCGCCGCCGCCGCGCGCACCGAAGCCGACAAGTTGCGCGCCGAGTTTGAGGCGAAGTTCAAGTCCGCCGCCAATCAAGGGGCCCCAGTGGCGGAAGAAGCCGCCGAGACTTTTCTCGCCGACGAATTGACTGGAGCGAAAGACGGATTTCGCCGGCCCGTTGATACCTCCCGTGATCAAGACCCGGATGCACCGGATGACGAGGGGGAGAAGGACGATTGGGACAAGCTGGCGGCAGAAGACGAACTGCCGACCTTTTTCGAGGCCCTGCGTCCGCACTTGCGCAAGAATCAACGCGGCCCGGGCGCCAGTGTCGGCGTCGATTACCTCGCCAAGAAGTGGAGACTCGAGGAATCCGACATCAAGAGTGCGCTCGTTGAGTGCGGGATGCAGATTCCTGCCGACGAGAATGCCAAGCCCGTTTACGTCGAATTCGAAGGGGACCTGTTCTGGGTGAACATCAATCGCCGCGGCGAAATCTGGATCAACACCCGCGAGAAACCCGAACCGGTTTTTCGCATTGTGCCGGGCAAGCGCTTGAGCGACGACGAGGCGTCGGCTGAAGCCTCACCTACGCCTCGCCACGAGGAAAAGCGCGAGGAACGCCGCGAAGAGCGACGCGACGAACGCCGTCCGGAACCGGCCCGTGCCGCGACTCCGCCGCCGGCCTCCGCCAGCGAGAAGCCCGCTGCGAGTGGCGGTGCGAACGCGCCCAAGACATTCCTCGACAAGATTCGCGGCCTGATGCGGCGCAACCGCCGCGGCCACGGTTGGTCGGGCAGTTTTGCGTTTCTCACCAAAGCGTTTCGTCTCGACGAGACCGCGCTGCTTGCGCAGATTGAGGAGCAGGGCTTGCGGTTCAAAGCCGACAGTGATGGAAAGCCGTTCCTCTTTGAGGAGGGTGAATTTCTCTATTGGATGGAGAAGAATTCGCGTGGCGAAATCTGGATCAACGCGCGCAAGAATCATGGGCAACGTCCGGAGGACGGTGGCGAAGACGGTGGGCACGATGACGCGCAGTCGGCGGGACAGGAAACGAAAGCACCGGCCACAGCGACGGACGGCGATGCCCCCTCGCTCACTCCGCTGCCGACCCGGATTCCGGCAACGACGCTCGCCGCCGTGCGCCTTTTGTTGCAGCCGAAGAAGCGCGGCGACGGGTTTGCCCTGCGCGTCACCGAACTCGCCGAAAAACTGGAACGCACCGAAGACGTGCTCCTCAGTGCGCTCGTCGATTGCGGGCTCAACGTGCCAGACGATTCCAAGGCAAAGCCTTCGTTCGGCGAAAACGACGGAGAAATCTTCTGGCTGAACCGCAACGCCAAGGGCGAGCTTTGGCTCAACGCCAAGGACTCCAAGGCCAAACGTTCCCGCAGTCGCAAGCCTGCTGACGATGCCGCGGCGGACGCTTCGTCCGACGAGGAATAAGCTATTCTGTTTCGGAGACGGGTGTGCTGATCGCTGTCGAGAAGAGGCGACAGCGCAGATTTTGGTTACAAACGCGTTTACCCTGCGGACCAAGAAATGCGGAGCAAGGCGGGGATTTCAGAGCGATCGTAGAGCGGCAGCAATCCGGCTGCCGTAGCGTCAACCCAGGAGGCATCTATGAAAATCGCACCGCTTAGCCGATGGAACCCTCTCCGTGAAATGGAGGAAATGCAGAATCAAATGGCGGCTCTCTTCGGCCCGGACCCGCTCAGGATCACCAGACCCACCCGTGAGGAAAAACTTTCCACCACGGATTGGATCCCGGCGGTTGATATCACCGAAGACGATAAGGCCTATCTGATCAAAGCTGACTTGCCGGAGATGAAAAAGGAGGATGTGCACGTCACGTTCGAGGACGGCGTGCTCGCCATCAGGGGCGAGCGCCTGATCGAGAAGGAGGAAAAGGACCGCAAGTATCACCGTGTCGAACGCGAGCACGGCCGGTTCTTCCGCAGCTTCACGCTGCCGGAAAATGCCGATGCGACGAAAATCGTCGCCGAGTTCAAGGAAGGCGTGCTGCTCCTTCGCCTGCCCAAGAACGAGAAACTCCGGCCCAAAGTGGTGGAGGTGAAAATCACCTGATGGGTCGGCCGGCTCACGCGCGCCACTCCGTTGCGTCCGCGGCGCGCAAGTCTCAAGGACGCGAATGAAATGGCCGGGCGGCAGATTGACCCTGTCGCCCGGATATTCTCGTCTGGCGGTGCCGCGCCCTGCGGACACTCCGGACGAACGCAGGGTTAACGGGAGTGGAAAAACGGGGACAGGGTTTCGCTATGAAACTTCGCGATGCCCGCGAGCTGGTCGGCGACCAGTCGATCATTGCGGCAGGAGGTGAGCTTGCCGCCGCCGCCATAGACGGGGTGCGCCTCGGACCATTGCGTAAAGAGGCCCGGCATGACGAGTCGCACCAAGGGCGCGGCCATGACTCCGTTGGCGCGACACGTCGCGTAGTCGCGATCGCGCCGGCTGAGTTCGGCATCCAATTCGTCGGCGAGCACGGGTCCGGTGGGAGTGCGCACGGTGCCGGGACACAGTTCGATCCACCATTCGTGGCAACCATGCAACCTGGGGACGGCACGCAGCAAATAGGGCGCGACATGGAAATTGACAGGCTTCCAGAGATTGCGGGCGCAAACTTCGAGCAGCGTTTCGGAGAGCATGCGCTCGGTCACTTGTTCACCGAACGAATTCAGCGTCAATTCCGTCCGGCCAGTCACAATCAACCGCGGGGGACGGGTGGAAATGAACCGCACGCTGTCGCCGACGACGCAGCGGCTGAGGCCGGCGGGGGTCGAGACCACCAAGCTGTAATTCACACCCGCTTCGACTTTTTCGAGCGGAATGCACCGTGAGCCCATCTTGGCCAAAGGACCGGGTGGAAGATCCTGAAGCGGCAGGAATTCAAAAAAGATTCCGGAATCTGTAGAAAGCCGCAGACCGGCGTCAGGCGCGCCATCTTGCACCGCGAAAATGCCTTCGGCGGCGGAATAAACTTCGTGCAAGGTCGCGCCGGGACCGACCGCCGCCTGCAGATCGGGAGCGAGTAATCCGAGGAGAGCTCCTGTGTGCACCGCGCACTCAAAATGGGGCCAGATCGCCTGCATGTTTGGCGCAGCCCTTGGTCCCGTTGAGGCCTGCTGCCGGACCGTGTCGGCGAGGATGATGAGAGCGCTCGGGGTGCCGACGACCACGCGCACATCGCGCGAGGCGAATTGCGTGGCGATGGCCGCCGTTTTCTCGGGGCCTTCTGGCAAGCGGGCGAGTTCGGGATGGGGCGCGTAGATATTTTTAGCCGACCACTCGGAGAGCGTGACCGCAGCCACGGCCTCGAGATAGCCCGCATAGGCGCCATTCGCCGAGGAGAGCGCGGTGCTGGCACCGACGTGCAAATGGAGTCCACCAAAGATCTTTGCGTGCCCGGCGCGCGAGGCGTGCAGCAGGAGGGCATCGCTGATCGCGCCCCGAAAGTGCCTCAACATGTTCGCGGTGGCGGGCAGGAGCTTCGGGGTCCCGGCAACCGTGCCTGCGGTATAGACGAAGAAGCGACAACGGCCTGGCCACAACACATCGGCTTCACCTGCCGCCATCCGCTCGACCCACGAGCGAAATTCCGCCGAGGTGCGCAGCGGAACGTGGGTGCGGAAATCGTCGTAATTTTTTATCGCCGCAAATTTGTGCTCTTTGCCGAAGGCGGTGTTTTCTTGGTGGGAAAGCAGAGAAAGGAGGGTCGCTTGCTGCTGTCTCGTGCCACTCTCTTTCGCTTTGAGTCTGCTCCGTAAACGCCGCACACGGTAGTTCGCCAAGAAATTGACGAGGAAACGCGGGGCCAGAGTCATGGGCCCATTGAAAGGATTCGCGGACCCGACGCCAGTGCGGAGCAACGCGTTTTGGCAAAAAAAGTTATGAATACGGGGTCGGGGGGTGGGGTATAGGGTTGCGGGCGGGGGCCGGTTCGCGTTGAAACGCCCTCCATGCTGCCGCCGGTTGTCTCTGAGGATGAAGCGATCATCGCGTTCGATAAGCCGAGCGGGATGTTCATTGTGCCTGAACGGCGGGATAGGTCGGCGGTGACGCTGATGGGGTTGGTCCGCGAGGTCATGGGGACCGGAGTGGCCAATGTGCACCGCATCGATGCGGAAACCAGTGGCATTGTTCTTTGCGCCAAGAACAAGGTGGCGCTCGATTTTCTGAGCGGGCAGTTCCAGTCAAAGACGGTCGATAAAGTCTATCACGCCCTCGTAGTCGGAGCACCCGAACAGGACGCCTATTCCGTGGATCTCGTGCTCAAGGAAGACGAGGGAGCCCCGGGAAAAATGTGTGTGGTGAAGAAACACGGCAAGGCCGCGGTCACGGACGTGCGGGTGCTTGAGCGCTTCGGTCAGTTCACGCTGGTCGAATGCCGGCCCAAGTCCGGGCGCACCCATCAGGTTCGCTTGCACCTTTCCGCCACCGGCACGCCGGTTTTGAGCGATCCGCTCTACGGCAACTCCACGCCGCTCCTGCTGTCCGCCCTCAAGCGGGGCTACAAGGGACGTGACGAAGAGCGGCCGCTCCTCGGGCGCCTCGCGCTGCACGCGACGGCGGTCACGTTCAATCATCCCGTCTCGCGCGAGCGCGTCACGCTCACCACGCCGCTGCCGAAGGATTTTGAAGTCGCGTTGAAGTATTTGCGGAAATTCGCCGGACCGGGGGCCAAGCGGCGCTCGTGAATCCGGCACAGCGGAGAGGCGTTGTTCGTTAACCCCCGGCATCAACGGGCTAATAGTTGTCCGAGCCGCCAGCCTTGGCGTTGTCAGCGCGGAGCTCACGGTTCCTGCTGGGGAAAATTATCCCCATGAGCAACTCCCCGACGGTAACCCATTCCGTGGACGCAGATGGCATCGGCTGGATCACCTTCGATGATTCGGAGAGCCGCGCCAATGTCTTCAATCCTCCGACCCAGGCGGCGTTGCGCGCCGCGGTCGAGGCCCTCGCGGCCGAACCGGTCAAGGCGGTCGTCGTTGTCAGCGCGAAGGAGAAGATTTTCATCGCGGGAGCAGATTTGAAATGGCTCGGCAAGCTGGCTGGTGCCCCCGAGGCGCAAGCGGCCTCGCGCGACGGACAGGCGCTGTTCGGGTTGCTTGACCAGTTCAAGGTGCCCGTGGTGTGCGCAATTCATGGGGCCTGCGCCGGCGGCGGCTACGAGATCGCGCTCGCCTGTCATTGGCGCCTCGCCACCAGCGCGCGGGAGACGGTCATCGGGCTCCCGGAGGCAGGCATCGGCTTGATCCCCGGTTGGGGTGGCTGCGCGCGCCTGCCGAGACTGCTCGGCGGCAAGGCGGCGGTGGACCACATCCTCAAGGCGCAATTGCTCCCGGCGGCGGACGCTCACCGGGCGGGGTTGGTGGACGAATTGGTCGCGCCTGCCGATTTGAAAGCGCGTGCGAAGGCGGCCGCCCTCAAGCTGGCGACCGAAGGCAAACCCGTGCGCGCGACGGCGGCAGCGGCAGACCCGGCGTTTTTTGCCGAGCAGCGCAAGTTCGCTCTTAGCCGCATGCGCGGTCAGCCCGCGCCGCTCGCCGTGCTCGATGTCGTTGAGCAAAGCGCGAATCTTCCGTTGGAGGCTGCGCTTGCGTTGGAGGCGACGCTGTTTGGTGAGATCGCGGCGGGTGAGGTCGCCAAGAATCTGGTCCATGTCTTTTTCCTGAAGGACGCGGTGAAGAAACTGACGGTCGATGCGTGGTTTCCCAGGCCGGAGGGTGCGGTTGCGCCCGTGCCGTTCAGGTCCGTGGGCGTGGTGGGGGCCGGCGTCATGGGATCCGGCATTGCGCAGTGGTGTGCGGCGCGCGGTTACACGGTGGTCATGTGCGACGTGAAGCAGGAATTTGTCGACCGTGGCCTGGGCGTGATCAAAGGCCTCTTTGCCGAGGCGGCAAAACGGGGCAAGCTGAGCGACGAGGTGGCGGAGCAGGGCTTCGCGCGCGTGCGGGGCACCACGGATTTCGCTGATTTCGCTGATTGCGATCTGGTGATTGAGGCGATCGTCGAAAATGTCGCGGCCAAACAAAAATTATTCGCGGATATCTCCGGGGTTGTCCGGACCGATTGCGTGCTCGCCTCGAACACCTCGGCTTTGCCGATTGAGGAGCTGGCGGCCACCGCGACCTTCCCCGGTCGCACCATTGGGGTGCATTTCTTCAATCCGGTGAGCCGGATGCCGTTGATCGAGATGGTGCTCAGTCCGCACACCACGCGCGACACGGCGGATCGCGTGCTGGCGTTCGCCAAGCACCTCGGCAAGACGCCGGTGATCTGTAAATCCTCGCCGGGCTTCCTCGTCACGCGCGTGTTGTTTTTCTACCTCAACGAGGCCTGTCTGCTGTGGGAGCAGGGGGTGCCGAGCGATGTGATCGACCGCGCGATGCGGGACTGGGGCTGGCCGATGGGCCCGATGCGCCTGATCGACGAGGTGGGCGTGGACGTGACGGATTTTATTTACGGCGAAATGAGACATTATTTTGCGGACCGGTTTCCGAGTGCCACCGTTTGCCATCGCATGCTCGCAACCGGCCTGAAAGGCCGGAAGAACGGCGCCTCGACGGGTTTCTATACCTACGAGGGCGGCAAGGAGGCGTTGAATCCAGCGATGCAGCCCTTCGCGCCCGCTGCGGTGAAGTCGATGGAAGCCAAGGCGATTCAAGACCACCTCAACGGCGTGATGATTGCCGAGACGAAACGGGTGCTCGACGAAGGTGTGCTCAAGACGGCCAACGAAGCCGACTTTGCGCTGTTGATGGGCACGGGTTTCCCGGCGTTTCGCGGCGGACTGATGCGCTACGCGAAGAGCGTTGGCCTTTGCTGAGCGGCGGTTTTTTCCGCGACCACCCCGCGTGCGCCGGACCGCGCCATCCGGCGAAATGCCGGTCGCGCGCCCGGTCGGGAGCGTTGGCTAAAGCGTTGGCGGGAGGAATTGCGGACGCACCAGGCAGCGAATATTCGCCGCAACTCCCCGCGATTTTTGGGAGAAATCCATTGCCGGTTATGACATTTTTGAAAACCTTTCAGTCCTTCCACGATTGCCCCCATGGCTAAGACTGCGTCCACGACATTGAACAAGGAACAACGCCATCATCTGCTGCGCACGATGCTGGAGAGCCGGTTGGGCGATCTGCGCGAGGAAAGTTTGAACCGGCAGGGGAAGGGGCATTTTCACGTTTCCGGTCGGGGGCACGAAGCGCTGAGCACGTTGGGCACGCTGTTGGGCAAGGATGATTTCATTTTGCCCTACTACCGTGATCGCGGTCTGTGCATGGGCCGGGGTGTCAGCACGCGGCTTCTCGCGCTGGAGTATTTCGCCAAGCGCGAGTCCGAATCGCGCGGTCGCATGATGCCCTCGCACTTTTCCTGCCGGGCGCTGAACATTGTCAGTGTGCCGACGCCGCTGGGCGCGCAACTCCTGCCGGCATGCGGCGTCGCGTGGGGCATGAAGCTCGATGGAAAGGAGAGCGTGGTCGTGACGACGGTCGGCGATGCCGCGACCCGCCAGGGCGACTTCTACGAGGCGATCAGCTTCGCACTCGAGCGGAAGCTGCCGGTTCTGATCATTGTCGAGGACAACGCCTACGGCATCTCGACCCCCACGCGGGAGACGAATCCGCTCGCGATTGATGTGTTGAACAGGGCGCAGTGGCGCATGCTTGATGGCTCCGATACCGAAGCGGTCCACGCCGAGAGCAAGCAGGCGCTCGCCCAACTGCGGAGGGGGAATGGACCGGTGTTGCTGTGGTGCAAGATGGAGCGGCTTTCCAGCCACACGAGTTCGGATGACCACACGCTTTATCGTTCGAAGGAGGACATCGCGGCCTTGGCAAATGCCGATCCGATTCTCCGACTGAAGGAGAAGATGGTGCAGGCCGGCGAAATCACCGCAGCCGCCTATGAGAAGCTCGAAGCGGAGATCAAAGCAAAGGTGCGGACTGAATATGCCGCCGCCGAAAAGGCTGAGGATCCGCGCGCCGACGAACTGCTGCTGGAGGTCACCGGGCCGTCGCCCGACCTGAACGAGGAGCTTTTCAAGGCCGGCAAATATCGCATGGGCGATGTCATCAACCAGACGTTGCGGGCCGGTCTCGACATCGATCCCGGTCGGATGATCTTCGGTGAAGATATCGAGGATCCCAAGGGCGGCGTGTTCCGGCTCACGCAAAAGCTCTCCACGGATTTTCCGGAACAGGTGTTCAATTCACCGCTGGCTGAATCCACGATTTTCGGCGTGGGTGGCGGGTTGGCGCTCTACGGGCGTCGGCCGGTCTTCGAGCTGCAGTTCATCGACTTTAGTTTCCCGGGCTTCAATCAAGTTGTCTCCAACCTTGCGAATCTTCGGTGGCGTTCCAATGGCGCATGGAAAGTGCCGGCGGTCTTCTATGCGCCCTACGGCGCCTACCTGCCCGGCGGCGGTCTCTGGCACTCGCAAGCAAACGAGGCGGCCTACGCTCATTTTCCCGGGATCAATATCGTCATTCCTTCGACGCCGGAAGACGCCGCCGGCCTGCTTTGGACGGCGATGCACGCCGAAGACATCACGATCTTCCTCGCCCCGAAACACCTCTTGTGGGCCGAGCACGAACTGGCCGCGCCCATCGTTTCGATTCCGCTTGGCCAGGCGCGCGTGGTCACCGAGGGCGATGACCTCACACTCGTGGCATGGGGCAACACGATGGAAAAGGCGCACGAAGCGATTGCCGAATTGCAGGGCGCAGTGGGGGTCGAACTCATCGACCTGCGTTCTATCATGCCTTGGGACAAGGCCACGATCGAAGCCTCGGTGCGCAAAACCGGCCGCTTGATTGTGGTGCAGGAAGACACCGAGGCGTGCTCCGTCGGCCAGATGATCATCACGCACCTGCTCGGCCAGATGGACCTCTGGGCGGGCATGAAGGCGCCGCCGAAGTTGATCACGAAGGGCAACGTGATGATTGGCTACAATCCGATTTACGAATACGCCGCGCTGCCCGATGTGCCGCGCATTGTGGAAGCAATCTGGCAGAGTGTGGCGTTGAACGTCGCCCGCGGTGAAACGCCCGAGGCATCCCCGGTTTCATCGGCCCCCATTGCTCCCGCCGCGAAACCCGCGCCGACGGCGGTGGATTCCCACGGTCCGCAAAACACCGTCGTGGCCGGCACGAGCGACATCATTGTGCGCGTGCCGATCATGGGCGAAGGACTGCGCTCTGCGCGCGTGGTCGCACTCAACAAGAAACCGGGCGATGACGTGCAGCACGACGACGTGCTGTGTGAACTCGAGACGGACAAGGCGGTGTATCCCGTCGAGGCGTCGTTCGTCGGCAAATTGAAGTCATGGAGCATCAAGCTCGATGACACGGTGCTCATCGGGCAGGTCATCGCCTTGGTCGCTGGTGATGCCGAAAGCGTCGCCGGACTGCTTGTCGAAGGCGCGGTCGCGTCCAAACCAACGACATCCCCGGCTCAGCCGGCAACAACGATGGCCGCTGCGCCAACCGTTCTCGCTCGTTCATCCACTCCGGCACCCATCGCGGCGCCACTCCCCGCCGGCTCTATGAAAGGCAACATTCGTCCCCCTGCTCTTCCCCCTGCGATCACGAAGCGTCTCGATGCCGTCGTGCCGGCCAACATGTTGATGGATGTGCGCTGGGAGGCGTTGCGACAGGCGCGGGAAGAGGCCAAGGCCAAGCACGGCAAGGCCGCGCCCTCGCCCTCGGCGATGATGGCTTGGTGCGTGACGCGCGCGCAGGAAAAGCACGCGGCGTTTCGCGCGATCGTCGGCAAGGACGGCACCATTTACGAACAACCAGACTTCGATCAGGGCGTCGCCGTGGCGCTCGAGGGCGACCGGCTCGCGACGGCAGCAATCAGCCACGCGAACAAGCTGGGCTGGATGGAATTTTCCGCCGCTTACAACCGCGCCCTGGAAGAGACGCGCGGGGGCAAGCTGCTCGAGGTGCAGGCTCCGCTCAACATCACGAGCCTCGGTGCCTTTGGGGTTGAATGCGCGATGCCGATCGTGGTGCCGCCCGCCATGGGCACGCTGTTCATCGGCACGGCGCACGAACGCATGATCAAGGACGAGGGCGTCGTTTATCCCTGCGAGGTCGTCACGCTTTCCCTGACCTTTGATCACAAGGTGGTGAACGGCGCCGGCGCGGCGGCGTTCATGCAGGAAGTGAAGCGGCAGTTCGAGTCCTTCAAGCTCCCCGGCTGATCAAGCCCGGCGGTCGCAGGCGCGACAAGCGAAGACTGGATCTGACAGGAAGCCGGAAGCGTCGCGCGCGGGAAAACTCCCGCGCGGCGGGCGTTGGGGGAGAAAATTGTCCGCGGGATCAGAACAGGGCGCCGGCGACGATGCCCACCGCAGTGATGGGTCCCTGTTCGCCGAGACCATCGAGCGCGCGATCGGCTTTTTTCACGATGCCCTGCATTTCTTTGTAGAGCGTGTCGTCGGCGAGGAGTCTGCCAAAAGTGCCTTCGCCACTGTTCAACTTGGCAGAAAGTTCACGCAGGTTGTTCATGCTGAGCTTCAGATTATCCGCCGTTGCGGGATCGTAGAGCAGCGCACCGAGCGCACCGTTCCCGGCCTTCACGTCGGCCATGATCGTCCGCGTGTCACTGAGGACCAGGCGGGCGTCGGCGGCGGCGACCTTGAGTTCGCTGACGGCGCCGAGCAGCTCGTCGTGCAGTTTGGAATCATTCACGAGTTTGCCGAGCGTGCCTTCGCCGGTCTTCAGCTTGGCGGTGATGTCCTGCAGATTGGCGATCGTCGCGGTGAGTCTTGGGCCGTTGTCCTCGATGAGCTTGTCGACTCTTGAGAACAAGGAGCCGCCGGTGTCGCCGCCGAGGGCTTTGCTGATATTGTCCGCCACGTCTTCGAGCTTGGCGCCGAGGGAGCCGAGTTGAGAGATCACCTCGTTCATATCGACTGTGTTCTTCGTCTTGATGTTGTCGCCGGGATTCAGCACGGAACTGGAGTTGCCGAAGCTGACGGAGAGATGCTGACTGCCGAGGAGGCTGGAGGTTTCAACCGAGGCTACGGCGTCGTCGGGTATCTTCACCTTGGAGTCGATGGAGAGCAGGGCCTCGACGCGCTTGTTGCCGAGACGGGTCTGCTTGACGGAACCGATGCGCACGCCCGCCATCAGCACTTCGTCGCCGGTCTTAAGGCCCTTGAGGTTGGAGAATGGCGCGATCAGCGTGTAATCGTTGTGCTTGAACGCCTGACCGCCAGTCAGCGATTCAAACGTGATCCAGGCGAGCGCGCAGCCGAGCAAGAAGAAGAGGCCCACGCGGATGGACTGTTGGGTGTTGTTCATGAGATTAGCCTTTTAGATTCCTGAAACGGGGATTCTTGGTGTCGATGACGGGCGAGAGGAAATCAGCGATTGTCGGGTCGGTGGGTTCGCGGAATTCCGCAGGCGTGCCGGTGGCATGGATCCGCCCGTCCATGATGATGGCGATGCGGTCGGCAATGTTGAGCGCCAGATCGCGGTCGTGGGTGACGACAATGCTCGTGACCGCGGTTTGTTCGCGCAGGGTGGCAATGATCTCGGTGATGGTCGCGCTCATGACCGGATCGAGCTCGGAGGTGGGCTCGTCATAGATGAGCAATTGCGGTTCGATCACGAGCGCGCGGGCAATCGCGACGCGCTTCTTCATGCCGCCGGAGAGTTCGGAGGGGAATTTGTTGGCGGCGTCTTCCAGCGAGAGCATGGCGAGGTTGCTCATCACCCGCTCGCGAATACCGGCTTCATTGCAAAGCTGGTGTTCGCGGGGGTAGAGCGCGAGGTTGTCGTAAACCGAGAGGGAATTGAAGAGCGCGCCTGCCTGGAACACCATGGCGATGTGCACTCTGGCGCGGGTCTCGGGATCGGCGGCGTCGAAATCGCCGATGTGCACCTGCCCGCTTGTTGGCAGTTCGAGCCCGACAATGTGTTTGAGCAAGACGCTCTTGCCGGAGCCGCTGGGTCCCATCAGGCAGAAAATTTCACCCGGCTTGATCTCGAGGTTGATGTTATCGAGCACGGTAACGTCACCGAAGCGTTTGCTGAGGCTGGTGATCGTGACGCCGAAGGTTTTGTCGGCGAAAGGAGTGGCGGTAAAGGTGCTCATGCTGGTCAGAGGAGGGCTTTGGTGACGAAATAATTGAGCACCAGCACGAGAATGAGCGAGGTGACCACCGCCTTGGTGACGGAGAGTCCGATCTCCCGCGGGCCGCCGCGGGTGTTCAAGCCGATGTAGCAACACACGAGCACAATCACGAAGCCGAACACCTCGGCCTTGAACAGGCCGTTGGCGATGTCCTGCCACTCCATGTAGCGTTTGAGCGCGGCGAAGTAGGCCTCGCTGTCGACGGAGATGAAGTGCGTGTATTGACAGACGAGGGCACCGCCATACCAGCCGCAGAGGTTGGCGATGAGCGCGAGGACGGGCATCATGACAAGGATCGCGGCCAGGCGAGGCAGCACAAGGATCCGCTCCGGCGAAATGTTCATCGTCACGAGCGCGTCGATCTCTTGATAGACCTTCATTGAGGCCAGCTCGGCGGTGATGGCCGAGCCGACGCGACCGGCAATGAGGATGGCGACCATGACCGGCCCGAGTTCACGGGCCATGGAGAGACCGACGAGCGTGCCGATGAACTGCTTGGTGCCGAGGTGCTCCATGCTGTAACCGGCTTGGAGCGCCAGCGAGCTGCCGATGAAGAAGCTCAGGATCGTGACAATCGGCAGCGACGTGTAGCCAATCAGGTAGCATTGCTCGATGAAGCGGCGCGATTGGCGGGGCAACGTGGGCGCAAAGCGCAGCGTGCGGGTCATCAAGAGAAGAACTCCGCCGACATGGCCAAGGATAAGTTGAAGAGGTTTCATGGAGACAGCGCCGTTGAACCGTTCTTAACAGAGGAGCGGCGAAAATCGAATGGTGAAAATTTCCACGGCTGGCCCGCCGCCGTGCGCCGCCAGCTCAGCAGGCCAGCGCCGAGCGCGACGCGGGAGCCGCCGGGGTTGGTTGAGGTGCTGAAGAGGGGACCGAGGTGAAACTCGCGCTCCGTGGGCGTGCGCCGGTGGCTGACGGCGCTCCAGAGGAACGACCAGCGCATCTCGCCGGGCGCGCGTTGATCGTAGCGGAAAAGTGCGAAGAGGGGCGTGTAGAGCTGGCGAACGGTGTCGTTGGTGGGAAAGAAGACCTCGAGCGGGCTCAGCGTCTGCCATTGGCGGCGACCGGCGCCGTTGTCCCACACGCTGAGGAGGGGCCACAGGTGTTTCTTGTAGGCGGGCGCGGCGGCGGGATGGGCGAGGCTGCGCTGCTCGCTTGACCAATAGAGAAACAGCAACAGCTGGCTGCGTTGGTGGGTGATGTCGCCTTCCTGCCAGTGGGCGTTGCGGAGCAGCGGCCACATCAACCAAGTCTTGTCGTAACCCTTGATGACCGAGTGGGAGTAGAAGGGAGCCCAGCGGTTGACGTGGTGTCCGGCGCCGTTGCCCTGCACGAGAAGGGGCCAAAGGTAGCGTGTTTCGTGATAAGGTTTCGGCTCAGTGCGATCGGTGTAGCCGAAGAAGGGCCAAAGAAAATTCTCGCTGCGGTAACCCGGTCCGGTTTCGCGAGTATAGAACGGCAGCACGCCGAGGCGCTGGTCGGGAACGGCGGCCGAGAGGTTTTTCTCCTGGCGGTAGAGGAGCGGCCATAGGGCGAATTGCTCGCGATAGTCGTCGGCGCGTCCGCGCGAACCGGCGAGCGGCCACAGCTCGAAGCCGTGATGTCCGTTGCCCTCGATGCGGCGCACCAAGGGCCATGGCGTGTAGTGAGTGCGCTTCCCGGCTTGTTCGACCCGGAAATAGAGCGGGAAGGCCAGCCAGATCAGTTCATCTTTCCCAAAGCGATGTTTGATCGTGCCGACCACGGGCAGCAGGGCGCGGTAGCTGGTGGCCGGATTGTTGGTCTGGCGGGAGAAATAGACCGGCCACAGGTCAAACCTTTCCACTGCTGGATCGTCGGCTGCGGTGGTGCGACTCTGGTTGATGATTTGGAAGAAAGTGAACGACGAGGAATCGACGTCGTGCCGCCAGCTAAAGAAGGGATAGAACAGATGGGTTGTCGTCCGGTCGCCGTTGGATTGGCGCAGAAAAATCGGGCGCCAGATCTGCGTGACCGCGCCGTCCGCCGAGCGGAGCTCGTGCAGCAGCGGGCCGATGGCCTGCGCCGCCGTCACCTCGCCGGACTGCTCGTCCTGGTGGCCGACCCACAACGGCCACACGTTCACTTCCGCGGCTTGCGCGCACGCGCCCGCCAGTCCAACGGCGAGGAGCAGCCGGACGGGAAGCCGGGACAAGATGCGTGGTGTTAGGTAAGGCATTGCCTTTGTGATTCTTGGTGGCCAGTTAGGTGATGACCTCCAGCGGATTGTGAGAGATAAATCCGTCTGCTGGAGGGCGCAAACAGTATGTTTCAACCCGAGCCAACTGGAAGTGTTCCACTAAGCGGACCGACTTTTCGCTTTAGTGGTGCGACTATAACGGCGAACGCCCCATGCGCATAACCGGCGGCAATGCGCGAGGCATCCCTTTGTCGGCCCCCAAGGGCGACGCCGTGCGACCGGCCACGGACGCGATGCGTCAGGCGGTTTTTTCCAGTATTGCCAGTCGTGTGCCGGGCGCGCGGTTTCTTGATTTGTTCGCGGGCAGCGGGGCCTACGGGCTTGAAGCCTTGAGTCGCGGAGCGGCGAACGGGGTATTTGTGGAGAAGAACCCCAAGGCGGTGGCCTGTATCCGGCAAAATCTGGCGGCGGTGGGAAAGAGCCTCGCGCGCGAAATCGACGACCTCGTGGTGCTGACCGGCGATGCGACGTCGGCGTCGCTTACGATTGGTGCCGCGCCCGATCTCGTTTTTATCGATCCACCCTATGAGATCGTCGAAGCGATTGGGCCAAAGTTATTTGCAAATCTATCCGACCTGCTTTCCTCACAAGATGACCCGGTGATCATTTTCGAAATGCCCGGTGAGTTGGAGCTTTCGCCGGTTGGGTGGACTTGCGTGAAGCGCCTTGGCAAGGGGGCGCACCAACCGACGGTGAGGTTCTTCCGGAAAGCGTAACGGTCTTGGATCAGGGTTGGCCCCAACCTACAAAGTGCCGCGGGTGGATTTCACGAGTGTCAACGCGGCGATGACTGCCGTCTCAAGCCGGAAGACCCGGGCCCCGAGATGCACGAGGGCAAATCCGGCCGCTTTCAGTTGTTCTCGGTCGCGCGGAGACCAGCCGCGCTCGGGTCCGAATGCCAGCGCCACCGGCGTTGTCGGGGAAGTGTCGCGCCCGCCGGCATAACCCGCCAGCGGTGCCGTGGCCTCGTAGTTGTCGAGGGCCAGCCGCAGGATTCCCGGCGGCAAGGTTGCCAGGGTGGCGGGGAGAGATAAATCCGCCGTTACCGTTGGAATTTGCGTCGAAAACGCCTGTTCGGCTCCGGCCAAGACATGGCGTTGCCACTCCTTGTCGCGCCACAGGGTGCTTTGGGCGTAGCTCGGTTCGGTCTTTTCCGTGGCGACAAAATGGATCGCACTGACGCCGAGCGTCGTGGCATCGCGCAGAATATCCCGGGCGGTTTGAGGGCGCGACAGACCGATCAGCAAGGTGATGGGATCGACCGCAGGGAGCGGAGTTGTCCAATCGAAAGTAAGCGAGATCGTTTCGGCGTCGATGGATTGCACCGTGGCCTTGCCGCGCGGGCCATTGACGAGGCCGGCGTCAAACTGCGTGCCGACCGTGGCGTGCAAGACGTCGAGGACGTGCGTTGCGCGGCGGTCCGAGCGTGGCAGAGGGCGGAAAATTTCGTCTGGCGAAAAAAGGGCGAGATTCACGAGGGTTGAGCGGGTCGGCCCCGCGCGAAGCCGGATCCATTCAATTGAACCGCGAATGAACACGAAGGGACACGAATGAAAAACAGGCCTGCAGGCAGCCGGTTTTGATGCCCACCAAGAAGTGAATGATTTTCCTTCCCCGCCTTTCCCCAGCCTCTTCCGAATTGGCGTTCATTGGTGTCCATTCGTGGTTTCCTGCTGCATCGTTACGGCTAAGGCCGGGGGTAAGGGGAAAGCGCGGGCGCCGGGCGAAGAGCCCAAGTGAGGCGGAGGGAATTTCCGAATGGTGCGGGCAGACGGAATCGAACCGACGATACCTGTTTGGAAGACAGGAGTTTTACCACTAAACTATGCCCGCGAGCACAGTGCGGTCACAGTGTCGGCGCCAAGCACCGCTTCAAGCTTTTGTTAAAGTCGGGTGGGGACAGGAAAGGGTTGCGAGCCTCCGGTCCATCGTCTTTAACCGAGCCCTATGGCCACCACCGCTGCCGCGAACCCCAAATCTGCTGTATTGGCCGCGCAAAATCTTGCCAAGCAAAAGGCGCTCGAGAAGAAGGCCAAGTCCTACAAGTTGGACATGGGCGAGCTCGCCATTTTTACGGGCCAACTCGCCTCGCTGCTGCAGGCGGGTCTGCCGCTCGTTTCGTGTTTGGAAGCGCTGCAGGATCAAACTGAAGATCAGGTGTTTCGCATCGTTATTCGCGACGTGCGCAACGACATCGCCACGGGCACGTCCTTTTCCCAAGCGGTCAAGAAGTTTCCGAACTCCTTCAACAACCTCTTTATTTCCATGGTGGAGGCCGGCGAAGCGTCCGGCGGTTTGGCGGAAATCTTGGGCAAGGTGGCCTCCTATTTCGAGTCGTCAGTGAAACTGACCAAGAAGGTGAAATCTGCGATGACCTACCCCGTGGCGGTCATCGGCCTCGCGGTCGCCCTGGTCAACGTGCTGCTCATTTTCGTCATTCCCGTTTTCGCCGAAATGTTCGCCGATTTCGGAGCCAAGCTCCCGACTCCTACCCAGTTGCTCATCGACTTGAGCGATTTCATGAAGGCGTGGTGGTGGGCCATCCTCATCGGTTGTTTTGCCGTCTTTAAGTTTATGCAGAAATACACGGCGACCCCGGTCGGTCGGCGTCAAAAGGATCTCTTCTTGGTTCGTGCGCCGATCTTTGGCTCGCTCGTGCACAAGATTGCGCTCTCCCGTTTCTGCCGCACCTATGCCACGCTCATGCGCTCCGGCGTGCCGATCCTGCGCACACTTGAGATCGTCGCCTCGGCTTCGGGCATGGTGCAGGTGGAGGAAGCTTGCAGCGAAATCTCCAAGCACATTTCACAGGGCGGTCAGGTCTCCGAAGTGATGGCGGCCAATGATTTTTTTCCGCCCATGATGAAACACATGGTCAAGGCCGGTGAGTCCACGGGTAATGTGGATGGCATGATGAACAAAGTCGCCGATTTCTACGACACGGAGTGCGACGCCACGGTGGCGGCGCTGACTTCCCTGATCGAGCCGCTGTTGATCGTCTTCCTTGGCGTGGTGGTGGGCGGCATCGTCATGGCGATGTTCCTCCCCATCTTTCAACTTGGTGCGGTTGCCGGTGGCGTTTAAGGTCCAGGGTGCCTTTACCGACAATTTACGCAAAGTCGCTTGCATGCGACGTGGCCGAGTTGCAGGGTCAAAACCCATTTTGTTATGTCATCTATTCTCATAGTCGACGACCTCATTTCCATTCACGAGATGCTGGAAGCCGTCATCCAACCGACCGGCTACACGACGGCGTTCGCGACGGATGGTGAGAAAGCGCTGATCCGCTACAAGGCCGAGAGTTTCGACCTCGTGCTGGCCGACATCGACATGAAGCCGATGGACGGCATCACGTTGCTCAAGCAACTGAAGCAATACAATCCGTCGGCCGTGGTCGTGATCATGACCGCCTACGCGAGCACGGAGAGCGCGATTCAGGCCCTGAAATACGGGGCGTTTGACTACCTGCAAAAACCCTTCCGCGTCGACGAGCTCATCAAGACGCTCAAGCGGGGCATTGAATTCAAAAAGATCGTGTCGGAGCGCGAGTCGTTGGGTGGCGGTGGCGGCGGTGCCAAACCGGGTGATTTTGACGCCCGGCTCATTGGCTCGAGCGCGAAAATCAAGCGGCTCAGCACGCAGCTCAAGAAGCTGGCGACGGCCCAGAACCCGGTGCTCATCTCGGGCGAACTCGGCGCGGGGCATGAAATTGCTGCCGAGTTGTTGCATCTGGGCGGCACGCCGGCGGGCAGCCCGATTGTCAATATTGATTGCCAGTTGCACACCGGTGAGGTGCTGCGCGAAGGCCTCCTCGGAGCGGATGGCTCCGGCGGCAAGTGGGTTCTTCAGGCCAAGGGTGGCACGCTGGTGCTCCAACACATCCAGTGCCTCGACAAGGCCGCGCAGGGGAAACTCGTGTCCGTGTTGCGCGGTCACGCCGCGAATGTGCGCCTGATTTGCTCCACCGAAGTTGACCTCGAAAAACTGACGGAGGAAGGCGGGTTCAACGAAGATCTCTTTTACCGCATTGCCGCGTTGCCGGTTAACATGCCGCCGCTGCGGGACCGGTTGGAAGACATCCCGCTGCTCCTGAAAGACGTGGCGATGAAATCGGCCAATCCGCAGTTTGACGCGCACCAGATTGAGTTCACCGAAGACGCCATGGCGACGATCAGGGCCTACCGTTGGCCGGGCAATCTCGCGGAATTCACCCAGGTCATTTCGCAAGTGATCTCGACCTCCGAAACGCGTGTCGTCACGTCCGAGCAATTGCCCCTCCGGGTGCACGAGTTGAAGGACTGGCCCTCATTGTCCGATTATCTCGCCGGGCAGGAGAAAAAGTATCTCGCCCGCGTGCTGCACGCCTGTGGTGGGGACAAGGCCAAGGCGGCCCAAGCCCTCGGTATCGATCCCGCCAGACTCGGCTGAGGGGCCGCCGCGACCACGCCAGGCAAAGAATTCCCTCGAAAGTGGGGAGGGCATGCGCCAAACGTTCGGCGTGCCCTCCAAATCCGGCAGCAAACCCGCCGTGACCATCTACGAGATTGCGGAGCATGTCGGGATGTCCCCCGCCACCGTTTCTTCGGTGCTGGCCAACCGACACGTCGAGCGACGCATCGCGGCCGACACCGTGCTCCTGATCCGCGAGGCGGCGGCGGAGCTCGGTTATGTGCCCAACATGGCCGGCCGCCGGCTCCGTGCGCACAAGTCGGCCACGCGGCAGTTTGATCTGGCGATTCTCACCTCCTTCCAAGCGCCCCTGCCGTTGGTCGGCCAGGCTTTGCACGCCCTGCAGCGGGCGGTGGACGTGCAGACGACCAAGGACACCCGCTATGCCGTCGCCATCGAGATGTTTCACGCCGGCCGGCTCCGGGAGAAACCCGGAGTGCTCGATGCCGACCGGTATCATGGTGTGATCATCACCAATACCCTGCCGGAGGACGACCAGTTTCTCGCCCAGGCAAAACTGCCGTATCCGGTGGTGATTCTCGGCCGCCGCATCCCCGGCTATTGTTGCGTGCTGGAGGCGCCGGACTTCGTCGGCCGGCACTCGGCCGAGGTGTTGCTGGAGGCCGGCTGCCGCGAGCCGGCCGTCCTGCACGGTCGACTGCTGACGCACACCACTTCCGACCGGCTTGGGGCGTTCATCCGCACGGTTCGCGAGCGGACCGGCCGCGAGCCTGCCGTGCTGGTCAGCGACGGTCTCCAGCCGCCACAGGGTGCGGCGGCAGTGGAGGCATTCTTTGTTCAAGGCGGAAAACTCGACGGCCTGTTTGCCGTGACCGACAGCCTGGCCATCGGCGCCTATCAGACGCTCAAGCGGAGCGGGCGTCAGATCCCGCACGACGTGGCCGTGGTGGGGGTGGGTGACAACGAAATGGCCGAGTATTTTGATCCGCCCCTGACGACCGTGGCCGGCGCCAACGATGCGATGGTGGCCGAGGCCGTGCCGTTGCTGTTCCGGATGCTGCGCGGCGAAAGGGACGCGCCGCGCGAAGTGCTGGTGGTGCCCCCGGTCTTCGAGCGCGAGTCCACTTTGAAGCGGAAGGCAGAACAAAGGGGCGAGCGTGGGTAGGAAAATTCAGGAAATCCGGCAAAAATACTTGACGTAGCTAAATCCATTTAGCATCAGTCCTAACACACTCTAAAAACAACCTGTAACCCCGGAGGGAAGAAATTCCCGTCCGATGCTAACTCGGTCCTCTTCCATGAATACACAGTCAACTGCGCGCACTCGCTTATTCTGTCCAGGTTCCTGGCGGAACCATTGCCGTCCTGCTTGGCGGCGGCTTCAGCTGGGAGCCCTGCTGCTGGGAGGGATGGTGGTTCAGACGGCAACTGTCTCCGGCGCGGCGGAGACGGGGCTCAACCTCAACGCCGCGACGGTGGTGGTGCCATCGGGAATGACCGGCCCCGAGCGCAAGGCGGTGACCATGCTTGTGGAGGAGGTGGAGAAACGCAGTTTCATCCGCTGGTCCGTGAGCGAGGCCGCTCCGGCACCGGGGAAACCCGCCATCTACGTGGGGCAGCGCGGCGCCTTGGCGCGCGCTTATCCGCCGCTGGCGCCAGCCCTTGCCGCTGGCGCGGAGCCCAAGCCCGAGGGCTACCAGATCGTCACGACCGGCCCTGGCACCTTGGTCGTGGCGGGCAACGACGCGCGCGGCGTGCTGTTCGGCGCGGGCCGGTTGTTGCGGGCGCTGGACTACGGACGCGAGACCGTCTCGCTTCGCACGCCGCTGAATCTGGCGAGCGCTCCGCGTTATCGCCTGCGGGGGTACCAGATCGGCTATCGTCCGAAGACAAACTCCTATGATGGCTGGACCGTGCCAATGTGGGAACAATACCTGCGCGACATCGTCGTGTTTGGCGCCAACGCCATTGAAATCATGCCGCCGCGCTCCGACGACGACGCCGACAGCCCGCACTTCAACCTGTCGCCGATGCGGATGATGATCGAGTTGTCGCGGCTGGCGCAGGACTATGGCATCCATCTCTGGATCTGGTATCCGGCACTGGACAAGGACTACGGCGATGCGTCGCAGGTGGCCTTCGCGTTGAAGGAGTGGGGCGACGTGTTGCGCCAGCTGCCGAAGGTGGACGCGCTGTTCATCCCGGGCGGGGATCCGGGCCACACGCCGCCCAAGCATCTTTTCCCGATGATGGAAAAGCAGGCGCGCCAGCTCCGGCAGTTACACCCGCAGGCGGGGGTGTGGATGTCGCCGCAGGGGTTCGATGCCGCGTGGATGGAGGATTTTTTTGCCATCATGAAGGCCGAGCCGGCCTGGCTCGATGGCGTGGTCTTCGGCCCGCAGCAGCGCTTAAGTGTGGAGGAATTACGCGCCAACCTGCCGAAGCGCTACCCCATCCGCTTCTACCCGGACATCACGCACTCGTGGAACGCGCAGTTTCCCGTCCCGGATTGGGACTATGCGTTTCAAACGACCTTGCACCGCGAGCCGATCAATCCCCGCCCGCTCGACCAGGCGGCGATTTTCCGGCGCCTTCAGCCGCACAACGACTACGGCGTGCTGACCTACTCGGAAGGCTGCAACGACGACGTGAACAAAATCATCTGGAGCTCGTTGAGCTGGGCGCCGGACACAAACGTCCTGGACATCCTGCGGGACTACAGCCGCTACTTCATTGGCGCGAATCTCGCCGAGGCATTTGCCCAAGGGCTGCTCGCCCTCGAACGCAACTGGCGTGGTCCGCTGGCCACCAACAACGGTGTGGACACGACGCTGGCGCAGTTTCAGGCGATGGAACGTTCCGCCTCTCCCGCGCAGCTGAGAAACTGGCGGTTCCAGCAGGCGCTTTATCGTGCGTATTACGACGCCACGATACGGGCGCGACTGCTCGCCGAGACCGCCCAGGAACAGGCGGCGCTCGAGGAACTGCGACGTGCGCCTGTGATCGGCGCGGCGGCGGCTCTGACGAACGCCGAGCAGCGGCTGGCACCGCCGGCCGCGCCCCCGGCGGCGCAGTTGCGCGCACGGACCTTTGAGCTGGCGGAGGCGCTCTTCCAGAGCATCCACATGCAACTGAGCGTGCCCCGTTACAAGGCGATCTCAGTCGGCCGCGGGGCCAACCTTGACCTGATCGACGCGCCCCTGAACAACGCGGCATGGCTGCGCGAGCAATTCGCCGCGATCCGCCAGCGCTCCTCCGAGCAAAAAAGGCTGCGCGGCATCGAGGAAGTGCTGAACTGGGAGAATCCCGGCCCGGGCGGTTTCTACGACAATCTGGGCAACAGCACCACGCAGCCCCATCTGGTCCGCGGCACCGACTACGCGGATGACCCCGCGTTCCTCAAGGCGCCGCACATGGCCTCCAGCCTCGGCGGCGAGCTCGCGCTTCGCATTTCGTCCCGCACGTATGCGGAATCTCGCGACGACCATCCGCTCGAGATGCTTTATCGCGATCTGGATCCCACCGCGCGCTACCGTGTGCGCATCGTCTACGGCATCGGGGCTATGGGCACCCCCGAAGCGCCCATGACTATCCGGCTCGTCGCAAACGGCCGCCACGAAATCCACGGGATGCGTCCCAAGGACCCGGCCGCCCAGCCGGTCGAATTCGACGTGCCAGCCGAGGCGACCAAAGACGGGGAATTGCGCCTGACCTGGAGCCGGCCGGCAGGTCTCGGCGGCAACGGTCGCGGTGTCCAGGTCGCCGAGGTCTGGCTGATCCGCACCGGCCCGCCATGAGTTCCACCGCCGCGCCGCCCACGGTCCTGCCTGATCGACTCTGTGCGATGGGTGTCCCGCTCGATTTGTCGCCAGATAAGTTTGGTTTTCTGGACGAGACCCGCGCCGACGAAGGGGTGGACACGCTGCGCCAGCGCATGGAGGAAGGCGGCTGTCTCTACCTCCGCGAATTCTGGAACCGGGGAAAAGTCCAAAACGTGCGCGATTCGCTGACGGCCCAGCTCGAGCGGCTCGGTCTCCTGCGCCCCGGTTTTCCCCGTGACGAAGCGAGATGCATCCCGGGCAAGGAAGTCGGCCGCGCCATGGGCAACCCGCTCGACCAGCACGGCCCTGCAGTGCGAGAGCTGCTCTTTGGCGAGCGCATGATGGCGTTCTTCGCCGCCTTTTTCGGCGGTCCCGCGCGCCATTTCGACTTCATCTGGTTTCGCACGAAGGGCGCCGGCCACGGCAGTGCCATCCACTGCGACCTGGTCTACATGGGCCGCGGCACGCACCGGCTCTACACCGCGTGGGTGCCGCTCGGCGACATTCCCCTCGACATGGGCGGGCTGCTCCTGCTCGAAGGCAGCCACCGGAAATCCACGGAGCTGCAGGCCTACCTCTCGCGCGATGTGGACACATACTGCGAAAACCACGCCGACGCGGCTGATTTTGCCTCCGGCCGCAAGTGGTGGGACGGCGCGCTTTCGAAGAATCCGCTCGCGCTGCAGCAGAGCTTGGGCGGCCGCTGGCTCACGGCGAAGGAATTCAAGATGGGCGACGTCCTGGTTTTCAACATGACGCTCGTCCATGGCAGTCTCGACAACACTACCGATCGGATCCGCCTTTCGACCGATACCCGTTACCAACTCGCCAGCGACCCGAGCGACGAGCGCTGGGTCGGCGAAAAGCCCCCCGGCCACACGTCCGCCATGAAACGCGGCCGGGTCTGTTGACGGGCTCGCTCGCACCCTGCAAGCCGCAGCCGGAAGCAAGCAGGCATCATCCGCCGAAAAACTCCTCCGATGAATGAACCGCTGCCGCAACTCGTGAGCTACATCGCTCATGCCGCGCCGGCCACACGCCGACCCGCTACCGGCCATGAGCCGTATCTCCGGCCAGAGATCGGTTTCACCCCCCGATGGTATAACGACGCGGTGGGAGTCACGTTTGGCGAAAAGTGGCACACCGATCCCGCCCATCGCCGCGACACGATCATCGCCATGGACAAGGAAACCAAACGGCGGTTCGGAAAGCGCGGCGACATCGGAATCCTGCAGGACTCGGATCAGCCGCTGGACCTTTTGACCGGAACCTTCGGCGCGCTGCTCATTCCCGGCATCTACGGTGTGCCAACTAAATTTCAGGATCTCGACTGGCCGTGGAGCCAGCCCGGGCAGTTCTTGAGCGACGAGATGGCAAACACGCTCGAACCGCCCGATCTGGACCGGAACCCGCACTGGGCGCAGTTCATGAACCAAGTGGAGTGGATTGCGAAGGAGAACGGAAAGATCGTTGGCTTCATGAACTGGCAGGGCGTGTTCAACAACGCCTATCGCCTGCGTGGGGAGGAATTGTTCCTGGACATGATCAGCGACCCCGATCGCGTCAGGCACATTTTCGAGTGCGTGACGCAGACGATGATTGACGGCATCCACCGGCTCTATAGGCGCCAAAAGGCATCGGGCGTGGAGTTGACGCACGTGACGATCAGCAACTGCCTGGTCAACCTGCTTTCCCCCGGCCAGTATGAGGAACTTGTCCTGCCCCATGATCGGCGCATCGCCGAGGCATTCAGCATGGTCGGGGTCCACAACTGCGCTTGGAACGCCGATCCTTACGTGCCGCACTACGCCACACTGCCCCATGTCGCCTACATCGACATGGGATTGGAGTCGGATCTCGTCCAGGCGCGCGCCGCCTTCCCCCATGCCCGCCGCGCCGTGATGTATACGCCGATGGATGTGGAGAGAAAGACGTTCGAACAACTCGCCAGCGACATAGATCGAATCGCCCGCGAATATGGCCCGTGCGATCTGGTCTTTGCCGATATCGACTGCGGCGTGCCGGATCAGCGCATCCACGAATTGATCGATCTTTGCGAAAAGACCTCGGAAAAATACGCCACCAACTTGGCGTAGCGACATACCGGAAGTCGGTGAAAAGCTGGCAGGACTGGGTTATGGGTCGAGGGCGTGCCGGTGCGCCGTGGAGAAGTGGAGCAGGCGTGATCCTACCCGGCGCGCTTCCGCCCCCGGGCCTCGCCTGGCAGAAGGTGGAGTCGGCCAGCGGCAATCCATGGCTCCGGCTCGACGACCCGCACTTCACCGCCTACCGCCTCGGTGACGGTCGGGTGGAATGGGTTTCCATGGATCGCGACGCGCTTCCGATCTTGGAACAAGCCATCGTAAGCCCTGCCGGAGGACGACCGGTTCCTCACGGAGGCGCGGCTACCTTATTCTGTGGTGGTTCTCGGCCGCCGCATCCCCGGCTGTTGCGCAGCGCCTGAGCCAGAGTGGACTTGCCCGCCTGGCGCGGCCCTTGCAGATACACGACCGGGGTGTCCCGCAAGGCGGCCAGGACTTGGGGCGTGAGATTCCGCCGTTTCATGGCGGATGTTCAACCAGACGGTGGTGGATTTTCAACCACTACTTTTGATGCGTCGCGAACGGACGCGAAAATTGTTGGTTGCGGGCACATGGGACTTCGAGCGCATCAACCGCCGCTCGGCCCGGCATCTGAAAGTGCTTGACGCGCGGCCTGGCGACGCGCTCTGCAATCTGAAATCTGCACTTGCGATTACTGCCAGCCACGGCATCTTTGAATGGGATGATCTCGGTTGAAACCACAGAAGCCGGCATCCGGGTGACGATTCCCAAGGGGGATCTGCCGCCCGGCCGGCTGAACTCGTTTCTCGACTGGCTGCGCTTTGAAACCGTGGCCGGTCGCAGCGCCCTGACCGAAGCCGAGGCCGACCGTGTGGCCGAGGAAGGCAAGCAGGATTGGTGGGAATCCAACCGGAGCAGACTCATCCCGCCCGGGGCATGACGGATTCGGGTCATGTCGTGGTGGACGCGAATATTGCGTTCAAGACACTGGTGGCGGGACGGGGAGACTTGCGCGACAGGCTGGGGCCGTCCGCCAACTGTGTATTTTGCGCTCCGCGCTTTCTTTTTGTCGAACTGTTCAAACACAAGGCGCGTCTGTTGAGCGCCAGCAATCTCGGAGAGGAGGCACTGACCGAGGCCCTGCACGCGCTGGTCAGCCGGCTGGAGTTCATCAACGAGGCGAACATTCCGCTCGGCACTTGGATGGAGGCATGGCGTCTCTGCCGGGAAGTGGACGGGAAGGACACGCCCTATGTGGCGCTGACGTTGCATCTCGCCGGAAGGCTCTGGACTGATGACCTCGAGCTCAAACGGGGTTTGAGGGAGCGAGGATTCGAACGCTTTTTTGAAATCTGAACACGAGTCACACCAGCCAGAGGCCCCGGGACTGTCGGGCCGTCGTGCCGCCCTTCCTCGAGCGCGAGTCCACTTTGAAGCGGAAGGCAGCGCAAGGGGGGCGGGCGTGAGATGGGGGAGTTGGGGAAATTCAGAAAAATCGGAAAAAACGCTTGACGAAGCTAAATCCATTTAGCTATTAATAGAGAATCACTCCTCAACCTAACAAAGCGCGCTGCTGGGAAAAACGCCCGTCCGGAGCTAAATCGGTTGGGCTTTCCGTGATATTCACCACCGCGCAGCCATGAAATCGCCCGGCAGAGATTGTTTTGCCGACACCGGCCTGACGGGAAGGAACGAATCTGGCCTGAGTGTTCCGCCGCCACCGCGCGGCTGGCCGCTCGCATGCGCAGAGTGTGATCCTGATTTTTAAGCCGGCAGGTTCCGGCATCCTGGTTTCTGCATGAATCTTCAGCCCCAAACCCAAAACTCCATGACCTCCCCCACACCCCCAAGTGCTCTCTGCCGGGCAAACCATGTCTGGCTCGCGTTGTTCGTCTGTCCTCTCCTCGCCCTGTCCGCTCTCGCCCAAGACATTGGCGGCACCATTTCCGGCCGGGTTCGCAATCAAGGGACCGGCACCTTTTTGCAAGGGGCCGCCGTGTCTGTCGAGGGCACGAACCTCACGATGCTCACGCAGCGTGACGGCTCGTTCACGCTCACCCCCGTGCCAGCCGGTGCCCGGACCCTGCATGTCACCTACACCGGCTTGGATCCCCACAGCCAGACGGTGCAGGTCGCCGCCGGGGAGACCTCGGGTGTGGACGTCGCCCTGACGGTGTCGTTCTACACGCTGGATACCTTCACAGTGGCCGGCCAGCGCGAGGGCAACGCCGCTTCCATCACCCGCCAGCGCAATGCTGAAAACGTCGTCAACGTCGTCTCGATGGACACCTACGGCAATGTGGCCGACGGCAACATCGGCAACTTCCTGCAAAAGCTCACCGGTCTCGCCGCCAACAAGGAGGCGGGCGAGATCGTCGGCATCAGCATCCGCGGCACGCCGCCCGGGCTCAACGCCGTCACGCTCGATGGCACGCGCACGGCGGCCGCCATCGCCGGCTTCACGCCGCAGGGCGATCGCGCGCCCTTGATCGACCAGATTCCATCCGAGTTCATCAAGGAAATCGAGGTCACCAAGGGCAACCTGCCCGAGCAATGGGCGGACTCGCTCGGCGGCACGGTCAACCTCGTCACCAAGTCCGCCTTCGACTTCAAGGACCGCGTCATCACCTACCGTGCGGGCGCCACGCTGAACACCTACCGCTCTTCCAATCCCTGGCACCCCAGCCTTGCGGGAACCTACCTTGACACGTTTGGAGCGGAGAAGAACTTCGGCCTCGCGCTCTCGGCCAGCTACACCGAAACGACGAACACCCGCGACCGCGTCATGATGGAATTCCGCACCGCGGATTTTCGCAACACACGGGCGCGGTTGCTCAACGACATCAGCGAGCGCCTGCGCGCCGGCATCGGCGCCAAGCTCGAATTCCGGCCCACGGCGTCGACGCAGCTCTTCGTCAGCCTCACTGCGAACAAGTTCAACGCGGACATGGAGCGCGTCAACTATCAGGCGACCACCGGTGCGACGTTCGGCGTGGCGGATTACAGCGTGGTCAGCCGCGCGGACATCGAGGGGGGCGCCACGCCGCGCACTTCCACGGGCGCGGTGGCCGGCGTGGCACCCGGCTTTACCGACACGGTCAGCGAAATGCTGCACGCCACTTGGATCAACCAAGTCGCGGTCGAGGCGAAGCGTTCGCAGCAGTTCAAGATTGGCGTCGGCGGCGAGACGACGTTCAACAACGGCAAGCTGACCTACGCCGCGTCGCACAACCCGGCGCGTTACGAAAACACCTTCGAGGGCTTCACCGCCACGCAGGCCAGGGTTGGCGTGCGCGTCGACCGCTCGGCCGACCTGGAGCGCCCGGTTTTCACGCAGACCTACGGTCGCGCCACGATCGGCTCCGGCTCCAATTTCAACTCCTACACCGGGCGGCTTTTTGTGGAGGGCCTCGACCGCACCGAGGAGGAGGTCAATGCCGGCAAAATTGACTACGAGCTCAAGCTGGATGACGCGCGCTACCCGGTGACGCTCAAGGCCGGCTTCAACTACCGGCGCCAGCACCGCACGTTCGTCATTTACCGTCCAGCTTGGGATCTCATCGGGGCCGACGGCGTGGCCGGCACCAACTCGATTACCGGGCTGAACGACGACAATATCGCCCAGTTTCTCTCGCCGCAGCCGGGCTACGGCCTCTTCAACGGCACCTACCCGCAGCGCGACGCCCTCGACTACCGCCGCGTAGCGGCACACTTCAAGGCCAACCCGGGCCAGTGGCGGCCTGTCGGCCTGTCCGTCGCGAACGTCTTTCCGACCAATGAAGTCACCGAGGAGGTCTCCGCCGCCTATGTCCAGGGCAAGGTCGAGATCGGCAAGCTGCTCGTCACCGGCGGCGTGCGCATGGAGAACACGGACATCGCCGCCACCGGCCGCCTCATTGATTCGCTGCTTCCCGTCGGATCCACCCAGAACAAGGATGCGAGCTACAGCAATTTGTTCCCCAGCGTCCACCTGCGTTACGAGCCGAGGAGCAACCTCGTCTTCCGCGCGAGCTGGTCCACGAGCAGCGCCCGGCCGGCTCTCAGCGATGTCGTGCCGACCACGATCGTCACCTACGACCCGTTGAACCCCGCCCTCGGCACCGTCGTGCAGAACAATCCCGGCCTGAAGCCTCAATACAGCAATAATTACGACATCACGGTGGAGTATTACTTCGAGCCGGCGGGTGTCGTCTCGGCCGGCTACTTCCACAAGGACCTCAGCGATTTCCTCTTCACCGAGGCGAGCTTGATCGGCACCGGTGCCAACAACGGCTTCAACGGGCGCTACGCCAACTTCACGCTCATCCGCCCCACCAACAGCGGCGACGCGAAGATCTCGGGCTACGAACTCAGCTACAACCAGCAGTTGAGCCAGTTGCCCAAGCCCTTCAACGGCCTCTCGCTCTTCGCCAACTACACCAAAATTGAAACCTCCGGCACCTATTCGCGCGGCGCCACCACGCTGCCTGATTTCGTGCCCGAGACGATCAACGCGGGCTTCTCGTTCGAATGGCGCAAGTTCGAGCTCCGCTCCGCCTACAATTTCAAAAGCAGTTTTCTTTCGCGCTCGCCGGGCACGGTCGCGAATCCGTCCTTCCCCATCTACTTCACCGACGACAAGACCGTGGACCTCAACCTCCAATACAAATGGCGGCCCGGGCTCACATTCTTCGTCGATTACATCAATATTTTCAACAAATGGCCCTCTTGGTATTCCGGCACAGACCCGCGGCGCATTGAAATGGCCGAGGTTTACGGTTCGCGGCTCAGCATCGGCGTCAGCGGCCGCTTCTAACCTGCATGTTTCACACTTAGAGGGATAAAATGTGCACCCTGTCGGGGCCAACCGCGACAACCCCGACAAGGCGCGGCAGAGGGATGTTTTTTCCAAAGTGAATCCGTTCTTGGGATGAAATATCCGGGCCAAGCCCGGCCGTCGGCGTCGCCTCGTTTTATGATGAAACCCATTTCCCCCCAAAAAGGAGTGCTCGTCGCACTCTGGACTCCCCTCGATAACCGTGGCCACCTGCTGCGCCATGCCCTCGGCGACCACCTCGCCTGGCTCCGCGCGCAGGGCATCCACGGGGTCTTCGCCCTCGGCAGCACCGGAGAATTTCCCCTCCTCTCGCTCGCCCAGCGGGAGGAGGTTCTCGCCGCCGTCGTCGAACTCGCCGCGCCCCTGCCCGTGGTCGCGAATATCAGCTCCATCCGGCTGGACGAGGTTGTGACGCTCGGCCGGGCCGCGCATAGGCTCGGAGCCGTCGGCGTCGCGCTCATGCCACCGCCGTTCTTCCCCATGTCGCAGGCCGACATGCTGGAGTTCTTCCTGCGCGCGGCCGAACAGATCGACCTGCCGGTCACCCTCTACAACTTCCCGGAGCGCACCGGCAACCGCATCGGCCTGGAGACGATCGCCGCCTTCGCCGAACGCGCCGACTTGGCCGGCATCAAGCAGAGCGGTGACGAGTTCACCTATCACCGGGAGCTGATCGCGCTCGGCCGCGAAAGAGACTTTTCCGTTTTCACCGGCGCCGACACACGCTTGCCGGAGGTCTTCGCACTCGGCGCGACCGGTTGCATCAGCGGCCTGGTGAACTTCGTGCCCGACCTCGTGGTGCCCCTCTACCGCATCGCGCACGAGGGCCTGCCCGGCGACCTCGCCGAACTCGGCCGGCGCATGCAGGAGGTCGGCCGCGTGGCCGACCAGCTCACCTTTCCGCTCAACGTCGCCGCCGGCATCGCCGCGCGCGGCTTCGACCCCGGCGCGCCGAAAACGGTTGTCTCCGCCGCGTCCCTGCGGCTCTTGGAACAGGTCGAGGCCGGTTTCCGCCGGCTCTTCGACCGCTACGGCCTCGCACCCGGCCGCAGTCAGGCCGAAACCAACTCGATTCCTTCCCCCGCATGAATCTTCGCCTCCTCGCGGCCGGCACGGCCGTCGCCGCACTCGCACCCCTCGCTGC
>CAMTVF010000116.1:0-9831 GCA_947085115.1 uncultured Opitutaceae bacterium
ATCCAAGACCTTGCGGCCCCGGCGTGCAATCCCGCCAAAGACGGCTTCCTCCGACGAGCCGTGAGGCCCATTCTCGGAAGCCGTCTTTGGCTTTCCCCTCATCCAGTTTTAACATCGGATTGAACATACAAGGCACGGAGGACACGGAGGAAAGGCAGAGGGGATTTCGGAAGAGCACGGAGGGAAAGACGGAGGGCACGGAGAAAGACGGGGTCACCGAGGGGAGGGACTGAGGAATTTGAACCACAGAGGCACGGAGGACACGGAGGAAAGGCAGAGGGGAAGGAGGGAAAGGCAGTGAGCACGGAGGGAAATACAGAAGGGGGGGCGGGGGTGGGGTTAGTTGGCGAAGCGTTTGATGCCTTGTTTGAGCACGGGGACTTTGAAGTTGATCAGCAGGCCGAGCTTGAGGCCGGTCAACTTGAGGTAGGAGAGCAACTGCGCGTCGTGAATCGGGAGGAGGGCATCGACGCATTTGAGCTCCACGATCACGGCGTTACCGACGAGCAGGTCGAGCCGGTAGCCTTCGTCGAATTGCAATCCTTTGTAAGCCAGCGGAACTGCCTTCTGGCGTTCGACGCTGAGTCCGCGCTCGGTGAGTTCGTAAGCGAGCGCGGCTTCATAGACCGACTCCAGCATGCCGGGTCCGAGGTGCCGGTGCACTTCGATCGCGGCACCGATGATTGCCTCTGTGATCTCTGTGTCTCCGTGGTTCATCTCAAGTTTCCTGTGACCAAAATCATAACACCGGCCGCCGCGTGTGCCAGTCGTGGGCTTGCTCGTAGGTGTGGGCCATGGCGAGCAACTCGGCCTCGCGGAAGGGCTGTCCAATCAATTGCAACCCGATCGGCAAGCCGCCGGACGAAAACCCGCACGGCACACTGAGCGCGGGCAAACCGGCGAGGTTCACGCCGATCGTGTAGATGTCGCACAGATACATCGCGAGCGGATCGGCCTTCTCGCCGGGCTTGAAGGCCGGCGTGGGCGTCGTTGGCGTGAGCAGCGCATCGACATCGCGGTAGGCGTTGAGGAAATCCTGCCGGATCAACGTGCGGACTTTCTGCGCGCGGAGATAAAACGCATCGTAGTAACCGCTCGAGAGGACGTAGGTGCCGAGAATGATCCGGCGCTTCACCTCTGCGCCGAAACCCTCGGCGCGGGATTTTGCGTAGAGGTCGATGGCATCGGTGGCGTCCTTGGAACGGTGGCCGTAACGCACGCCGTCGAACCGCGCGAGGTTCGACGAGGCCTCGGCGGTGGCGATGATGTAATAGGTGTCGAGACAGTAGCGCATGTGCGGGAGCGAGACCTCTTTCACCTCGCAGCCGCGGTTGCGGTAGAATTTCACCGCGGCCTCGACGGCGGCGGCGACTTCGGGATCAAGGCCCTCGCCGAAATATTCCTTCGGGATGCCGAGTCGCCACGGGCCGGTGCGCTGGCCCAACTCGGCTTGATAGTCCGGCACGGTGGACTTGAACGAGGTCGAATCCAGCGGGTCGTGCCCGGCGATGGTGCGCAACACGATCGCTGCATCCTCGACGGTGCGACCGAACGGTCCGATCTGGTCGAGTGAAGACGCGTAGGCGACGAGGCCGTAGCGCGAGACGAGGCCGTAAGTGGGCTTGAGTCCGACGACGCCGCAGAGCGCGGCCGGTTGGCGAATGGAGCCGCCGGTGTCGGAGCCGAGCGTGGCGAGCGCGGTGCCGGAAGCGAGCGCGGCGGCGCTGCCGCCTGAGGAACCACCGGGCACTCGCGTGAGATCCCACGGATTGCACGTCGGATGCGTCGCGCTGTTTTCGGTGGACGAGCCCATTGCGAATTCGTCCAGATTGAGCCGTCCCCACAACACGGCGCCGGCTTCCTTCAGTTTCCGGGTGACCGTGGCGTCGTAGGGGGAAACGAAATTCGCCAGGATCTTGCTGGAGGCGGTGAGAGGCTGCCCGGCGACAGCGATGACATCCTTCAGTCCGACGGGAATGCCATCGAGAGGTCCGCGCGCTTGTCCGGCTGCTCGACGGGCGTCGGAGGCGGTGGCTTGGGCGCGCGCATCGGCTTCGTCGAAGGAATTGAAGGCGCGCACGCGGGGTTCCACCGTCTTGGTGCGGGCGATGACGGCTTCCAACAACTCGACGGCGGAAAGCCGGCCGTCGGCCAGTTGCCCGGCGAGGGTTGCGAGAGGTTGGTGGAATATTTCGGAAGACATGCGCGTAGGCTGCGATCCGGCTATTCCACGACTTTGGGGACACTGATCATGTTGTCGCGTTGCGCAGGGGCGTTCTGGAGGGCGGCCTCGACCGGCAAGCCCGGTCGGGCGATGTCTTCCTGCCAGATGTTTTCCACCGGGAACGCGTGGGCGGTGGGCTCGACGCCCTCGACGTCCGCCTTGCCCAACCGCTTGATATGATGGAGGACGTCACCGAGTTGGGCGGCGAATTTCACCTTTTCGGCCGGTGTGAGCGCAAGCCGGGCGAGATTGGCGACGTAATCGATGTTGAGGTCCTGGGGCGTGGCCATGGGGGAAGTTGGGCAAGAGTGGCTGGCGCAGGCGAGCGTTGGCAACGGACAAAAGCGTCATGCCGCGCCGGAGGAAAACCTTGCGGCGGGACCTCCATCGGGGAATCCTGCGCGTTGCATGAAACTGGTCATCGCGCTCATCAAGCCGTTCAAACTCGAGGAAGTGAAAGACGCCCTCGCCCGCATCGGGCTGGAGGGGATGATCGTGGCCGAGGTGAAAGGCTTCGGTCACCAAAAAGGGCACACGGAGACTTTTCGCGGCACGGAATACACGGTCGATTTTCATCCGCGCGTGCGCATCGAGGTTGCTGTGTCGGACGAGCAAAAGGACAAGGTGGTCTCGACCCTCGTGCAAGCCGCCCACACCGGCACGCCTGGCGATGGGCGGGTGTTTGTGCTGCCGCTCGAGGAGGTCACGCGGATCGACACCTCGCAACAGGGTCCGGCGGCCCTGTAGGTTGGCTGCATCAATCCCAAATCCGAACCGAAAACGGCGTGCGCCCGCGGAAATCTGCTCCAAGACTCGACGCGAATTCTGCCCATGTCCGCCGCGAAACCGCAGCTCATCCGCATCCTCGATTCCCACACGGGTGGGGAGCCGACGCGTCTGGTGCTTTCGGGCGGGCCGGATCTGGGCAATGGCCCCTTGAGCGAGCGCGTGCGGATTTTTCGCGAACAATTCGACCATTACCGCTCGGCCACTGTCAACGAGCCGCGCGGGTCGGACGTGATGGTCGGCGCGTTGCTCGTCGAGCCGCACGCGGCGAATTGCGACGTCGGCGTGATATTTTTCAACAATGTCGGCTACCTCGGCATGTGCGGCCACGGCACGATCGGGCTGGTCGTTTCCCTGGCTCATCTGGGCCGGTTGAAGCCGGGCCGCGCCCGGATCGACACGCCGGTGGGCGTGATCGAAGCGACACTGAACGACGACGGGAGCGTTTCGTTTGATAACGTGCCAAGCTACCGTCAAGCGGCGGGCGTTTCGATCGACGTGCCCGGCCACGGAAAGGTCCACGGCGAAGTCGCGTGGGGAGGGAATTGGTTCTTCCTGATCGAAGCGCACGGGCAAACGCTCGGGGTGGCGAACGTCGCGACCCTGCTCGCTTACGCGGTCAAGGTGCGCGAGGCGGTGAATACGCAGGGATTTCCCGAGGTCGATCACGTGGAGCTGTTCGCCGCGTCCGATTCGCCTGGGGTGGACAGCCGGAATTTTGTGCTGTGCCCGGGTGGAGCTTACGATCGTTCGCCCTGTGGCACGGGCACCAGTGCGAAAATTGCGTGCCTCGCCGCCGAGGGGAAACTCGCCGAGGGCGAAGAGTGGCTGCAGGAAAGCATCGTGGGCAGCGTGTTTCGGGCGAAATACCGGCGGGTCGGCGATGCCATTATCCCGACGGTGACCGGCACCGCGCACGTCTGCGGAGAGGGTGCGCTCCTGCTGGATCCATCCGATCTCTTTTGTTGGGGCATCCGTTCAACATGACTTTGCAACGTTCCGTGATCATTTGTGGCGGTGGGGTCGTTGGACTCTCCACCGCGTATTACTTGGCCCGCGCGGGGGTCGTCGTGACGCTCATCGAGCGCAACCCCGAGGACGCCGATTCGTGCGCGCATGGCAGTGCGGGTTACATCTCGCCGAGTCATGTCGTGCCGCTCTCCGCGCCCGGCATGATCTGGCAAGGGCTCAAATGGATGATGAGTTCGCGCAGTCCGTTCTACATCAAGCCGCGCCTCGACTCCGACCTGATCCGCTGGGGCTGGCTCTTCGCCCGCGCGTGCTCGCCACAACACACGCAGCGTGCCGCGCCATTGCTGGCGGAACTCAGTCTCGGCAGTCGCCAGCTCTTCGTTGATCTGGCCAGGGAGATGGGGGATGCGTTCGAACTGAAGACCGAGGGCCTGATCAATCTTTGCAAGACTGCGGAATGCCTCGATCACGAGGCGCAGGGAATGGCCCGCATTGCGCGCGAGGCGGGTGTTGAGGCGCAGGTCCTGAACGCCCAGGAAACCGCAGCGCTGGAGCCGGGCGTCCGCATGGACGTGGCGGGCTCGATTTATTTTCCGATTGATGCCCATCTTTCGCCGCGGGTGTTCATGCCCGCCTTGATCGACCACCTCAAGAGCCTGGGCGTGACCTTCCTTTGGAATACGAACGTGCGTGGCTGGAAAACGGATGGCGGACGCATCAGCGGCCTCAGCACGTCGGCAGGCGAGCTCGTCGCCGATGACTATGTGCTCGCGACCGGCTCGTGGGCGCCGGACACGGTGCGCGGATTGGAGATCCGGCTCCCTATGCAACCGGGCAAGGGCTACAGCCTCACGATCGAGAATCCACGGTTTCAACTCACCAAGTCGATCATCCTCGCCGAGCGCCGCGCAGCCGTGACGCCTATGGGCACCAAGTTGCGCTTCGGCGGCACGATGGAAATCAGCGGACATGACGACCGTGTGCGCCCCGAGCGGATCGAGCAGCTCATCGACGCCGCGCAATTCTATTTTCCTGAATTCCGGGCCGATGACTTCGCCGGCATCGAGCCGTGGTTCGGTTATCGCCCGGTGTCACCGGACGGCTTGCCCTACGTGGGGCGCTTCAAGCAACACCCCAATCTGATCGCGGCCAGTGGACACGCGATGCTCGGGCTCACGCTGGCACCGATCACCGGCAAATTGGTCGCCGAGATCGTTGCCAACCAGGCGCCGAGCATGGATCTCTCGCTGCTCTCGGCGGATCGCTTCGCGTGAGGCGCGACGCGCAGCGGTCGCGTTGAAGAAGCGTCGGTGGAACGCGTTGACCCCAACGCGTTTTGCGTGAGCTGGGCGTGAAGCCCTCGCTTTGAAGAAGCGTCTTGAGGACAAGCCGCTCCACCCCAAGGCAAGCGTCTTGGGGTCAAGCCGCTCCACCCCAAGGCAAGCGTCTTGAGGACAAGCCGCTCCACCCAAGGCAGGTGGAACGCGTTGACCTCAACGCGTTCTTCCTCGAAACGTATCTCGCGAACATTCCGGGCCGACTTGCTCGCTGTTTCCCGTGACCGAGTTCCCCCGACGTTTGCATCACGACACTCCGGCCTGGGTGAAGGCAGGCGCTGTTTTCCACGTGCGCTTGCGCGTTGCACCCACGCAGGCCACGCCGCTGGTTGCGGCGGAGTTGGCGCGGGAGCTCCTCGCGGCGGCCCGGCGCTACCACGCCGCCGGACGCTGGTGGTGTGAGTTGATCCTGCTGATGCCGGATCACCTGCATGCGATGCTGGCGTTTCCGCAGAGCCCGGGGATGGCGGCAACTCTTCGCGACTGGAAACGCGCGACGGCGCGCTTTCAGGGGACGAAGTGGCAGGAGAACTTCTTTGATCATCGCGTGCGGAACGATCGGGAGCGGGAGGAAACATGGCACTACATTCGGCGGAATCCGGTGGCCAAGCAGCTGTGCGCGGAGGAGGAGGCGTGGCCGTGGTGGTGGAGCGGAGTGCTCGGCGAAAGTGAAGAAAGCGTCTTGGGGACAAGCCGCTCCACCCGAAACAAGCGTCCAGGTGGAACGCGTTGACCCCAACGCGTTTTTTAGCGTCTTGGGACAAGCCGCTCCACCCAAGGCCGGGCTCGAACCAGGGTCTTGGGGTCAAGCCGCTCCACCGTCGACAAAACTTACTCTATGAACTGGAAAGGTGTCATTCCCGCCATCACCACGAACTTGAATGCCGATCTCACGATCGATCATGAGGCACTGGCGGCGCATTGCCGCTGGATGATCGACAGTGGGTGCACCGGCATCGTGTGCGGTGGCTCGCTCGGTGAAGCCGCCACGCTCTCCTTCGAGGAAAAAATCGCCATCGTGCGCACCGCCGTGGGTGCCGTGGGCAAACGCGCGCCGGTGGTGCTCGGCATTGCGTCGCTCAGCACCGCTGAGGCCGTGGCGCTGGCGCAGGCGGCTGCGCAAGCGGGCGCGCAGGGCCTGATGGTGTTGCCGCCCTACGTTTACACCAGTGATTGGCCCGAGATGAAATCGCACCTCACTGCGGTGATCACCGCGACGCCGCTCTCGTGCATGCCCTACAACAATCCCGTGGCCTACAAAACGGACTTCCTGCCGGAGCAGATCGCGGAGCTGGCGGCGGAGCACGCGAACCTGCACGCCGTCAAGGAATCGAGCGGGGACGTGCGGCGGATCACGGCGATTCGCGCGTTGTGCGGACGGCGACTGGAAGTGCTCGTGGGCATGGACGATGCCGTTGTCGAAGGCGTTTACGCGGGTGCCGTGGGCTGGATCGCCGGACTTGTGAATGCCTTTCCCGCCGAGAGCGTGGAACTTTTCGATTGCGCCAGTCGGGGCGACAAGGCGCGAGCGATGGCGCTCTACACGTGGTTTCTCCCGCTGCTGAAACTGGATGCCGTGCCGAAATTCGTGCAGCTCATCAAGTGGGTGCAGGCAGAGGTGGGGCGCGGCACGGCGCATGTGCGCCCGCCGCGACGGGAATTGTCGGGCGCTGACTTGGCGCTGGCCCAGGCGGTGTTGGCAACGGCGCGCGGCTCGCGGTTGCCATGAATCGTTTCGAGCGCGATTGCGCGTGGCACGAGAAGTTACTGGCAGGCGTTGGACGGTTCTGCCAACGTGCCGCATGAACGGAGATTGCGCAATGGAACCACAGAGGCACGGAGAGCACGGAGTTATTTCGGATGTGGTGTCGGAAATATCGCTCCCTCTGGCGCGGGGCATTGCATTGGCTCGCTTCGTCCGGGCAGCGTTTGGGCTCCGTGTCCTCGGTGCCTCCGTGGTTCCATTCGAACTGGAGGATTTGGGATGAAACCAGACGGCGGCTCTCTCATTGGCTTCGGTTCCGGCGGTCCCGGCGGCGCGAGCTTCAAGGCATTCGACCCGGCAAGAGATAGCTTCATCGAGCCGTCGTTTCCTTCCGTTGACACAGAAGACATTGAACGGGCGGTGCAACTGGCCGCGAGCGCGGCGCCTGTGTGGGCCAGGTTGCCCGGTGCGACCCGGGCCAGATTCATGCGCCTGATTGCGGATAATCTTGAGTCGAAGACCGACGACCTCGTGGCGCGAGCGATGCAAGAGACCGGATTGCCCGAGGCGCGGCTCAAGGGGGAAGTGGGACGCACGGCGGGACAACTTCGCCTCTATGCAGACAGCGCGGAGTGTGGCGATTGGTTGGATGTTCGGATCGAGACGGCCCAGCCCGACCGCAAGCCGCTTCCCAAACCGGACCATCGATCGATGCTGCGACCGATCGGCCCGGTGGTGGTGTTTGGTTCGAGCAATTTTCCCTTCGCCTATTCGGTGGCGGGTGGCGACACCGCTTCCGCTTTCGCCGCGGGCTGTCCCGTGATCGTCAAGGCGCATCCGGCACACCCCGGCACGGGCGAACTCGTCGGCCGGTTGATTCTTCACGCGGTGCATGAGTGTGGACTTCCGGAAGGCACATTCTCCCTGCTTTTTGATTCGGGGTTTGCCGTGGGCCAAGCGCTGGTGAAACACCCGGCAATCAAGGCCGTGGGTTTTACGGGTTCGTTGCGCGGGGGTCGGGCGTTGACCGATCTCGCAGCGGCGCGTTCCGAGCCCATTCCGGTCTATGCCGAGATGGGCAGCGTCAACCCCGTGTTTATTTTGCCCGGAGCATTGGCGGAGAAATCGGCCGCGCTCGTCGATGGGCTGCATGCCTCCGCGACCGTCGGAGTCGGACAGTTTTGCACGAACCCCGGTTTGATCGTGCTGCAGCGTTCAGCAGCGGCGGAGCAGTTCGTCCAGGCCCTGACCGCGAAACTCACCGCCACGCCCGAGGCCACGATGCTTTCCGTGGGCATGAAGAAGGCCTTTGTCAGCAACGCGGAGAAACGCGCCCGCCAGCCCGGGGTGACCGTTCTTGCGCAAGCGGCTACCACCACTGCTTGCGGTGCGGCGCCGCTGTGGTTCGAGACCGAGGCGAAATTCTTCCTCGGCAATCACGAATTGTCGGAGGAGATATTCGGCCCGAGCTCACTTGTGGTGTGGTGCGAAAATCGAGCCGAGGTGCTCGCCGTCGCGCAACGACTCGAAGGGAGCCTCACCGCGACCTTGCACGCCGGAGCTTCGGAGTTGGAGGCGCAGCGCGATTTGCTGGCGGTGCTTGCCGAACGTGCCGGCCGGGTGATCTTCAACGGGTTTCCGACGGGCCTGGAGGTCAGTCCCGCGATTGTGCATGGGGGGCCGTATCCCGCAACGAGCGACGGCGGACGCAGCACATCGGTCGGAACACGCGCGCTCAATCGCTGGGCGCGGCTGATCTGCTACCAGGGCTTCGCCGACGAACTGCTCCCGCCGGAATTGCGAAATGAGAATCCGCACGGCGTGCGCCGGCTTGTGAATGGCGAGTGGCAAAACGGCGCGCTCGCGTAGCGGACAAGCCGCTCCACCGGCTTGCCCCAGAAGGTCACCACGAAATACACCAAACACACGAAATGGATGAAGCGCCCATCCGTGCGATCAGTGTAACCGTGGTTCAAAGCAGGGAGCAGTGAACGGTGAGCAGTGAGCAGAGAGCAGAGAGCAGAGAGCAGAGAGCAGAGAGCAGAGAAGGAGTCAGAAGTCAGGATCTGTCTTTCTCTGTGCTCTCTGTGCCTCTGTGGTTCAACCTCAGAGAGCGCAATCCCGAAGCTAACGCGTTGGGGACAAATCGCTCCTCCCGCGCTTATTTGAGCTGATTCGACGCGTGGCGGATGGCGCGTTGGTAGGTGGTGAGGCCGGGATCGTCGGTCGTGTCGCAGAGTGTTTCCAGAGCGAGTTGCAGTGCGGCGGTGTGCTTGCCTTGCAAGTGCAGGGTCAACGAAAGGAACACATCGAACTCGCGATTCTTCGGAAACTGGAGTTTGCCCGAACGCAACACTTCTGCGGAGCGGTCGAGCTGACCCAACGAGCGCAGCGTGGCGCCGAGCCCGAGCAACGCACCCGAAAGTTCATTGGGACTGAGCCCCAGTGCGACGGCCTTTTCGTAATGGGGCAGGGCGTCGGCGGGCTGCCCGAGTGTGTCGCAGGTCCACGCAATCTGGTAGGCGATCTCGGCGACGTTGGGGTGGCGTGCGTCGAGCGATTTCAGGCGTGGCAGGATTTCCTTGAACAACCCGTGCGCGCGCGCGCCGACGATGGCGTCGAACTCTTCTCTCCAGAGGGGAAGTTTGGATTCGGCGGTCATTCAGCCTAAAAAGCGCAGTTGAACCACAGAGCAGCGGTGTTAGCGGACAAGGACAAAATTGGGATCGGCGATGAGCCGGTTAAGCACGTGCAGCATCTTGCGCATCACCGCCACGAGCGCGACCATCTTGGGTTTGCCGGCATCG
>CAMTVF010000117.1:0-22770 GCA_947085115.1 uncultured Opitutaceae bacterium
GGTCAACGCGTTCCACCGGTCTTACCGACTTGCGCGAGGCTCAATAGGAAACTGCACAAGGCCACCTCCAAGGAAGTGGGCAATCTCCACTCGATGCGCCTTCGGGCGAATTGAGCGTTCGAGGTAGCGGCAGGCGGCGTCTTGCGACTCGAATCGCGCGAATGATCATGGTTGGGCCTCGTGCCACCAAAAGCGGGGATCGCCCGGTTCATTGGTTCACGACCTTCATTTGCGCGGCGGGCCGGTGTAAGAGGGGCGCAAAAAAAAGGGGTGCCCCTGTAAGGACACCCCCCGAAACCAATGAGCACACTCAGAAGGCTTTTGTCACCATCACGCTCAGGATGTGGTAACTGCTGTCGAATGCCGTGGCGACCGAGTCGTCGTAGCGCGCATAGGTGTAGCGGCCGCCGACGGTCACATTGTTCTGCAGGGTGACGGTGAGGCTCGCGCCGAAGTTATGGGTCACGTTGTCGATGGCGTTGTCGCTTCCCAGGGCGGTCTTGACCGGACCGGTGCCGAGGTGGCCGTCGACTCCGGTGAGCGAGTAGTCCGCGGTGCCGAGCACCTTCGGGGTAAACTGGCAGGACCCGCCGACGAACACGGTATGCGCGTCACTCAGAAACTGTTCGCGCCCGCCGACTCTATACAGCATGTTGGCCTCATAGCGTCTCGTGGTTGTATACAACAAATTGGCATCAAGCTGGTCGCGGTTCCAGATGTAACCGGCATAAGCGGTTGCGGTCTTGCTTGGGCTGGCGTTGAAGGTGATGCCGGCCGACTGGAACAACTGTTCCCGTTCATGTTTCTCGGACGAAAGCAGGGTGGTTAAATCGTTGCTGAAGGAAGTCATCCGGAACCCATTGTTGTAGCCGTAGCGCACTTGATGGAAGACATCCACTCCGGCGCCCTGCCAGAGGGTGGGCCAGTAATAGCTGGCGCTCAGCCGCCCCTTGTAGCCCTCCTTGGCATCCGTCATCAGACCCACCTCGTCCCCGACCACATACGAGTTGTTCCACCGCAGTTTTACTCCGGATTTCAGTTTGCCGCTGTAGTTGACATAGAACGTATCGCTCACGGATTCGGGGCGCACGAACGCCTCGTTCGGGTCGATCGAGCGGACCAAGCCTGCCGCCGGATTACCGAAGACGAGATCGCGGGAGGTGTCCTCACGCGTCCAGCCGGCCACGACGCGCGACGAGGCGACGGGCAGCAGGAAGGTGAAGTCGGTGCCGAGTTTCACGGTGTCGATCCCAGTGATGTAGGGCGCAAACACGCCGCCATGTTTGCCGCCGTCGAGCCGCGGATTGAGGTAGTCGTAGACCGAGGAATCGAGGGTCGTATTGTAAAGCCGCTTCTGCGGATCGACTGCAGGGAAGGTGGAGCGGTTGTCCCGCACGGTGCTGAGCGCATGAGCGTTCCAGGTAACGGTGGGGGTGACCCGCATTGTCCAGTTGGCAAAGCCAGTCTGGGTGATGATCTGACCCTTCTTAAGACCACGATCCAGCGAGAATGCCGTGAACGATTCCTGATCCAGCACCACGTTGGTCCAGCCGAAGTTGAGCAGCCCGCGGCCGATCGCCTTGTCGAATTTTATCTTGTTGGTGAACTTCATCGTGGAGGGAACCCAGCCGAGCGTCACTTGGGCAAGCGGCCAGAATTCGGTGTTGTGCAGGTCGATGAATTTCTCTTCGCCGGTCGAGACAGCGGCAGGCGACCACGGGACGATCGGCACATTGGCGACCTGCGCGGTGCGAGCGACGGTGTCGTTGTTGAACTCCCGGTCGTATTTCTCGACCACCATCTCGTATTTTACCCCAAACAACCCAAACGGCGTGCCTGAGAGGCTGATTCCGAACCGGTTCACTTCCTCTTTCACCGTCTGGTTGATGCCGCGCCAGCGCACGCGATGCGCCGTCGTGCCTCCCACGAGCCGGGCGGTTGGCATCCAATCAAAGAAGCGTTCGGAACTGCGATCGGACCGTAAATAGGAAAGCTCGACGTCGCCCATCTGGCTACCCGTGTAGCCGAACATCTGGGGCCGGAGCGCCAAGGCGAAGCCGTAGTCGCGGCGGTCAACGTAGTAGTCTTTCCGTCCGAAGCTGTCGTCGTTGAACTTCGAGAAGATGCTGTTCGTCAGGGCGCCGGGCGTAAGCGCGGCGGGATCGACGGGGTTAGGGTAAAGCATCTGCTGGCTGCGATACACGGAGAAGAAGGCGTCGAGCCGGGCTTTCTCCCCGTCGAAGAAGAGAGCGTTCTTCTGGTTGAAATACCCATACGCTTCCCGATCAAAACCGAAGACCGGCCGCTGCGTGGCCGGATCGACCAACCGGAGGCTGGCCCGGGAGAGATCGAAGTAGAAACCGGGGAAATCATCCCCGTTGAGGCTGCGGAACGGCTGCAGACGGGAAACAAATTCCGGCGTGCCGTCGTTGAAGTTTTTGCCGTAGGAGTGGAGGTCCAGTTGCAGGGTCGCGGTGCCCTGCCACTCCAGGGCAGTGGTCTGCGGGACCATCGTTTGCGGCGTCGTTGCCGAGAGCGAAGCTGCGCCGAGCAGGACCGCCCCGAGGCCGACTGCCAGTTTGCGAGAGAATTCAGATGTAAAGTTCATGGCGAATAGCTGGATTGGGGGTTAGTGCCGCAGGTAGGATTCCATGTCGGATCCGTGGATCGCGCCGTGGCACGACGTGCAGTCGCGTAGGGACGCGGGACTCAGTTGGCCAAGGACGTTCGTGTGGCGGTTGAGCGTCAGCGAATGGCATTGGAGACACTGCATCGGCTGGGCAATCTTCGCCATTTTCGGGTTCGGAGACCCGTGCGGATCATGGCAGGTCGTGCAGTTTTCAACGACCGGCTGGTGCTCGTGCGAGAACGGCCCCTGCTGGGCTTGGTGGCATTTCACGCAGCTTTCATTTTGCGCGAGCATCTGGCGGGAGGAACGGCTGTGCGGATCGTGGCAACTCGTGCAGCTCATCGCGCCCTCGCGAATCGGGTGATGGTGGGACATCGCCGTGCGCGCGAACACATCCTGGTGGCAGCTTGAGCACATCGATGAGGCCGCGTCCATGTTCTGGGCCTGAAAATTCTTGTTCGCGCGGACCAGCTTGGGAGACTTGCCGTGTGACTCGTGGCAATCGGTGCACTTGACCCCCGCGCCCGCGTGAGTCGAATACGACCACTCGCCCATCGATTTCGCACCGGCGATCTTCGCCGAGCCGTGGGTCGCCGTGTGGCAGGCGACACAGCTTGCGTCGTTCGGCATCACGATGGCGTCACCACCCGTGGAGAGATGCTTGCTGGCGGGTCCGTGACAAGACTCGCACGAATGGTCGGCGGCACCGCGCATCCGGCCGTGCACGGTCGTCGCAAAGGCGTCCACGGTTTCTTGGTGGCATTTCACGCATGAGGCGTTGCCAACGTGAGTGGCCCCCGGAAAAGCAGCGGGCGCTTCGCGGAACATCTTATGTTCCATAGTGGTGCAGGCAAGACCGATGAAACACCAAGCCCCTACCAGCACGCACGTTATCCTCTTCCAGTTCGACTTCAGAGCGAATAAGCATAGCTTCATGTGTGCAAATATAACATAAGTGCAGTTAATCTCTCGCCATCCCTTGTCCTAGTTTGTGCATCCATTGCTGAGGCGGTGATTCCGGGTTTTGGATCCTGCCGAATGATTTCCACCGATGTATTCGTCGCCTAATGGCAACGCTCCTTTGGGGAGCGCCAATACCGTTGGATCAGGCAGTGACCGCTAACAGAGGCAGGATTTATGGCGGCTGGAAAAGCTGTTACCCCCGAGCCTATTTATTTGGTGCTGTCATGAATGCGCCGCCTTGCATCCGGCTGTCGTGTCATAAATGCTCCGGGCGCATGTCCAACCTCTCCCCCGAAGATATGTCCCGCCTGCACCCTGAAACACTCGCGTTGAGCCACGGCTTCGACCCGTTCCTCAGCGAGGGTTCGGTCAAGCCGCCGGTGTTCATGACCTCGACGTTTGCCTTTCGAAAGGCGGAGGACGGGAAGAAATTTTTCGCGTGGATGCGCGGCGAGGGCGGTGCACCGACCGGCAAGCACCAGGCCGGCCTGATCTACTCGCGCTTCAACAATCCCAATCTCGAAATCTTCGAGGACCGCATGGCGATCTGGGAAGGGATGCAGGGCGCGTGCAGTTTTGCCAGCGGCATGGCGGCGATCAGCACGGCCTTGCTCGCGACCCACGTGCCCGGTGACGAAGTCATTGTTTGCACGCCGCTCTACGGTGGCACGGAGACGTTCATGCGCGGCTTCCTCAAGAAGTTTGGCATTACCTGCCATTTCATCAACGCGGGCGTCGGTGCGCCGGAAGAGGCGAAAAAGCTCATCGGACCCGCCACGCGTTCCATCTTCATCGAAACCCCGGCGAACCCCAACAACCGTCTTACGGACTTGGGGGCCATGAAGGCACTCGCGTCGCAGCGCAAGACGACCGACGGCCGCGCCGTGTTGATCATGGTCGACAACACGATGGCTGGCCCGGTGTTCTCGCAGCCAGCGAAGCAGGGCGCGGACATCGTGCTTTATTCGGCGACGAAATTCATCGGCGGCCACTCGGACATCGTGGGCGGCGTCGCGTTGGCAAACGACATGCCGCTCCTCAAGGCGATTGCCAGCCTGCGCAACAGCCTCGGCGGCATGCCCAACCCGCACACGGCGTGGTTGCTCACGCGCTCGCTCGAGACGCTGAAGATTCGCGCCGAAGCCGCGGCCCGCAACGCCCAGCTGTGCGCCGAGTTCCTCGTGACCCACCCCAAGGTGCGCGCGGTGAACTTTCTCGGTCTGCTCAAACCGGGCGACGCGGAATACGGAATCTACCAGAAGCAACACAACGGGCCGGGCTCGCTCATCTCGCTTTACGTCAAGGGCGGCGAAAAGGAAGCCTTCGCGTTCCTTGACAACCTGAAGGTCATGAAGCTCGCCGTCTCGCTCGGTTCGACCGAGTCGCTGGCGCAGCATCCTGCGGCGATGACGCATTCCGGCCTTTCGGCCGAGGCAAAGAAGGCCAGTGGCGTCTCGGACGATCTCCTGCGCATTTCGATCGGTATCGAGAACGCTGATGATCTGATTTGGGATCTCAAGCAGGCGCTCGATAAGATCTGAGCCCAAGTGACCGTGGGCGCACCGCGCGCCTTACGGTTCAACGATCACCGGCAATCCAACCCACGCGAGATCGAGGAGCGTGCGCGCATCCCAGTTGGCGAGGCGAAAGCAACCGTGTGATTCGGTGCGGCCGACCTTTTCCGGGTCGGGCGTGCCGTGGATGCCGTAGCCGGGACGATTGAGGCCGATCCACGCAATCCCGACCGGATTGTTCGGCCCCGGTGGGACGATGAGGCGTCGGCCGAGCTTCCGGCCCTCCTCGGATTCGGTGAACACGGCGGGATCAAAGGTGTAATTGGGGTTCGGGACGACCACGGTCACATGCAACTCGCCTACGGGGCGTTTATCCACCGCCCTAGCGATGCTTACCGGAAAATGCGCGAAGATGCGACCGTCCTCATCGGTCACCTGCAACACGCGTTCCGCGAGCTTCACGTGCACATGGCGGGCGAGTCGTGGGGTGCGAAAAGGGGCGACGGCGGGAACCTTGATCTTTGTGCCGGGCAACGGGGCTTCCCAATCGAAGCCCGGATTGAGTCGCTGCAGGTATTTCGGAGATGCGCGGTAACGCTCGCCCGCCAGCTCGATCGCGGTGGCGTAACCGAGTCGATCGCGCTCGGATTTGCCGAGCCACGTGTCGGGCGCCGGTTGCAGCGGGCCCAATTCCTCCGAGGTGAAAACGTGCTCGGTGAGCGTGGGAGCGGTCAGCAGGAGACTCTCGCGAGTCGGCCGGTCGAGCTCGCCCGTTTCGTCGAGGTAGGCGCTCCGCTGGAAGGCGCGCAAGGCCGCCGTTGTTTGCGGTCCGCGGAGGCCGTCGATCGAACCACACGAAAAGCCGCGGCGGTGCAGTTCGACCTGTGCCTCAAGCCAATCTGCGACCGGGCGAAGTTGAAAAACCGATTCCTCCTCCGCTGACGTCGTCTGCGCGGTCAGTGGCGCTTGGAGCGACAGAGCGATTAGCAAGACTGGGAGCAAACGAAACACCGGGACGAATAAGACCAGCGTCGACCGCTGCGTCAACCGGAGGAAGCAGGGGGGGGCCGATCTGACGATTTCTTTTTGTCCCGGAAGATCAGCGCGAACCTTGCTGGCGTCGAACAGTGGCAGGTTGCCGTCGAAGAGCGTGCTGCTTCCGGTCAAGTCCTTGAGCTGAGGAAACGATCCTTCGGCAAGGGTGGCGGAGCGATCGCGCGGGCCCGGCTCATCATTTCGAAGTGGTCAGGTGCCACAATTGGCACAGCTGGCAGCGATACGCGGAACGCTGCCGTTCCACTCCCGCCAGCAATGCAGCATCGAGCGCATCGCCCTGGGTGCGGTAGCGGCGCTTGCGCGTGCACATGCGCTGGGTCTGTTCCTTGGTTGGTTTCTTCATGACGGGGAAAGCGCACGCGCGTGGAGCCGCAACTTCACGTCGTCGTCGGTCAACCGCACCATGCGTTCGAAAGTGAAGGCGAGTTTCTCGAGCAGCCGGAGCGAGCGGGTATTGTCGCTTTGGGTGACCGCGACGAGACGAGGCAGACCGAGGCGGTTTGCGCAAATCGAATCACTTCGGTCGTGGCTTCAGTGGCGTAGCCGTGGCCGACAAAGTTCGGCAACAGGGCAAACCCGACATCGGCATCTTCGAGGGTATCCCGTTTCACGAGGCCGCAGATGCCGAGTCCTGCGCCATCGCTCCGCCGGGCCAGATGAAAGTGGCCGAAGCCGTGGCGTGTGTGGCTGGCGATTTGCCGGGTCACCCAATAGCGGCGGGCATCCTCGACGTTGCGCACGCCGCGATCGCCAATGAATTGCAGCCACCCGATGCTGTTGAGCAGGTCGAGCATCAGTGGTGCATCGTCAACCGCGAGGTGACGCATCACGAGCCGTTCGGTCACGAGCTGAAAGGGCGTCATGCCTTCAGATCAAGCCGCATACGCCAACGCGGATCGTCGTGTTCGAAATAGTCTGCGTGCTTCGACACGAGTTCAAAACCAAGGCGTTGGTAGAGGCGCTGAGTGGGGCTGAGGGGATGAACGGTGAGCCACACGCTATTGATGCCGGCCGAGCGAAATGCGTCGAGCAGGGCCGCGAGCAGCGCGCTGGCCACACCGCGACCACGGTGGCCGGGGTGCGTGGCGACCGAGAGCACCCAAGCTTCGCCGGGCGGAAAGGCGGGCGCTCCTATGACATAACCGATCACTCGCGCGTCCTCGCTCCGCGCGATCAGCAACCAGTCCGGCCAGAGATCATGCGCCTGCCGGAAAAAGAACGGCGGATAAATTTCCCGCACAAAGATCTCGCGTTCGAGTTCGGCGAGCTCTGCTAGGTCGGCCGGCGTGGCGGGGGAGAGCTTCATTGGTGGAAACTATGCTGTTTCGGTTGCTCGGGGCGAGTCCAACCTCGCGAGAGCAGTCCTGCTTATGGCAACCGATGCCGAGCCGATAGAGGGTGGTTGTGCTAGACTCGCGATCGTGAACTTATCGCTCCAAATTGATGCGGAGAGATACCCGCTGAAGATGCGCTGGTTCTTGATTGTCGCGTGGGTGCTGATTCTCGCCAAGTGCGGCTTCGTCTGGTGGGCAATCGACCACTGGCAGGTGCCGATTCATGCCGCGTGGATCATTGTTCCCACGCTGATGATGGCCGCCCTCGCGACCGTCCTCTGGCTGGTGCACACTGAGGACTGATGGCGGGAAACCGACTCAACCTCGCCTCGCTCGCTGCGTCGTGCGAGGGCGTGGAGGTCGGGTTGCTCAGCCGGTGGCCATGCGACTGGTGATGTCGGCGAGGATGTCGTTCCGGCCGGCCTTGGTTTTGGACGAACTGAGAAAACACTTCGGTGTGACGCCGAGGCCGGCCAGTGCGGTGCGCTTGAAACGATCGACGGAATTGTTCGTTTGATTGGCGGATTGTTTGTCGATCTTGGTGAACACAAGGGAGAAGGGCACCTTGGCCCCGACCAACCAGCCGATGAAGTCCACGTCGATCTTCTGAGGTTCGATCCGCGAATCGATCAACAGGTAGGTGTTCAGCAACGTTTGGCGGGTCTCCAAATAATTGGCAACGGCGAGATTGAACTCAAAACGCTCCGTCCGAGCGACATGTGCGTAACCGTAGCCCGGCAAATCGACGAGCCGCCACTTGCGGTTCATCAGGAAGAAATTGATCAGGCGCGTCTTGCCCGGCAGGTCGGACACGCGCGCCAGGGAGCGTTGCTGCGCGAGCAAATTGATCAGTGAGGACTTGCCGACGTTCGAGCGACCGATGAAGGCAAACTCGGGCCGATCCGCCGGCGGGGCGGAGTCACCATGGGGTGCGCTGATCTCAAATTCGGCGGAAGTAATCTTCATCGCGTAAAAGAAAACGGGGCCGGGGAGGACAAGTCAGCAGCGAAACGCTGCATGGGGAATGAAAACGGCAGTGAGGATGGGTAAGGCCGGCAAACGTCTGCAACGGCCGGACAGTTCGCGACGTTTCGTCGACGCCACGGGCGCCCAATGAATCAACTGAAGCGCGGCGCGGCGACTTCATCGACGGAGATGATCTGGTCGAGTGAGTCCCATGTGATCTGGCTGCCGTCGGTATTCAGGTGGATTTTCTCCAGTTCGACCTGCGAGGCGATCTCGAGGCCAGCGTATTGGCTGGCGGGAAAGCTCATGGAGCGATCGGCATCAATTTCGAGGTAGATACGGCGACCTTGGACCCAACAATTGCGGGCGACGAGAGGAGGCGCGGTGTTCTGGGAAGTGTTTTCGGCGGCATTCATCCCTACAGTCTACACGGCCGGCAGGTGATTGCCATGTATTCCGTTCCCCCGGCGAAAAAGATGCGGCGCGCGACGAGAATAAATTACTGTGGCCCAGTTGAACCTTGCGCGCGGGACGAATGTGACGATTGATAGGGGTGTTCGATGCTAGGTCAGATGCACGGCTGAAAGCGTGATTTGAGTCAGGCAGCGAGGACGGTGATCGGTTCTGCGTTAGCGACTTCTGCGAGGTAGCAAGGTCAGGCAACGACAGGAAAATTTGGTGAATCGGCATCCAAGCAGGCAATCGTGCCGCTCTGTGACGATGAACGATGAGTAGCGTCCAACGATGGCGTTTTTTTCCAACCTTCAACCCATGCGACACGAGTGCAACGGTGAGACCCATGCAAGGTGGCGCTGAGCAGATCCGGTGCGTCCGGATCGTGGGTCCCCCGAGTCATTCGTGAGCCAAGGAGATCAAGCCCATGAAATTCTTCCTTCTGCTCCGTCAACGCGAGGAGCTGCTGCGGCAGGCGCGTCTCGCCAATGTTGTGTTTGCGTATCACCGCCTGAATGAATTCGCCGGGCGCATTGCCCGGGCGGAACTGCGCGGCGAAGTTCACTTGCGCATTGCCGATCCCGAGAAGGAGTGCTTTTGGCCAACGCTGCACGCGACAGCGGGCAGTCCGTCGGTGATCGAGGAGCACTTTCTCGATGAAGACATCGTGGAATTGGCGGACATTCTCAATTTCCTGAGCGATAACGAGCGGCAGACAAGTTTCGTCTTCCGATGGGAGGATCTGGCCGGTCGATTGCTGCCCGGCCTGCAACACGAACTCGCACGGGCGGGAATCGCGGTCGCAGACGAGCCACGATTACCCAAGGCCCCGCCTTTTCGGCGTCGCAGGTAGGCCCAGTGTCATTCGAGTGACCTTCGTTGTCCGGGTGAGAGTGGGATCTGCGCTCGAAGATGTTTTGGCCCCTTGCAACCACGGCTGGATGCGCTCAAATTTTCACACCCCATGACGCAAGAGACGGTCACCTACCTTACCAATATCGGCATTACCGTCGTGTTAGCCGGGATGTTGACCCATTCTTGGTCGTCGCAGGGCAGGTCCGTGCCCATGCGCTTTTGGATGATGGCCGCGTGGGTGATGGTGCTGACCAATTGCCTCTTTGCCGCGCGACCCATGTTGCCCTTTTGGGTGGGCCGGTTGTTTCCCACGTTGTTGGTCACTGTGGCGCATGTCGGGATTTTGTTCGGCGCGCGGGCGACCGCCGGACGCTCGTTGATGTGGCGAGTGGGGATCGGGGTGATCGTGGCGCACGGCGTGGTTTTGCTCTTTTTCATCTTGCTGGGGCAACCGACGTATTGGCGCATGGTCTGCAACGGCCTTGTGTGGGCGTCGCTCTCGGTCGCGGCGTTTGTGGTGTTCCGGCAGGGGCCTGCCTATTTTTGGAAATCAATTTTCTCTCCGGCCAACGTGCTGCTCCTCCATGCGGTGTTTCACCTTTGCCGCATCACACTGTCGATCTTGTCGGGCACCTATAACTGGACTGGCGTGGCGGGTGGGTTGCAGCTCATTGGCGATCTCGAGGTGAGCATGTTCATCGTTGCCCTCTACGTTTCGATCCTGGTGGCCACGCTGCGTCAGCACTATGAGGAATTGGCGCGTGCGCGCGTGGAGATGCAGACGCTCTCGGGCCTCCTCCCCATTTGCGCATGGTGCAAGAAGGTGCGCGACGACGGCGGGTATTGGCAGCAGGTGGAGGAGTATTTTTCCAAGCGATCGCACGTCGATTTCACCCATGGCATCTGCGCCGACTGCGCGCGGGATCAACTCAACGATTTTGCGAGCGCGCAAACCCCGGACAAACCAACCTGATGCCTTGCAGGCCATGGCCTGAAGGACCAACGAACACGCGATTGCCGATCAGATCGAGACCGGCGCGGATCGGCCGGGAACGGTGCGACAGAGGCTTTCGCCGCGGTGAAAGTCGCGGCAGGTCTGGGGACGCGTCTCGTAGATGGTGCAGAGCTTCGTCTTGGGATCGAGGGCGACACAGGCCCCGTCGCTGCGCTGGTCGAGGCAACGTGCGCCTTCCCGTTCGACGATGAATTTCTCCGGCACCACGTCGTCCGGACGCAACTCGACCACCCAATGGCAACAGCGGCCGCAGCCGGCGCAGGCGGGGAGATCAGGATGGGGGTCGATGGCGCCGACGAGGGCAGCTCGGCCGGCCCTTGGCGAACCTTTGTTGAATGAAGGACGGGGCTCGGCGCATCCCTCGGCCGACGTCCCACCTGTTTTCAGGCGGTTTTCGCCACTGCGGAAAACCAGCAATGACACGTAATACGTGTCATGTCCGACTTCGATCGACTCGCTCCCCAACTCAACCTTCCGGTCGGCCTTTGCCAGTTGATCGCCTCGGCGGCGCTCGAAATGAGCAAGCAGGCACACCGGGCCTATAAAATCCACAAGCCCGGCCGACACCGCGGAGGCACCCTCCGGCCCGGACGACAGACTCCGCTGTGGAATGAACTGCGCCGCCAACTCCGTTCCCATGTCGTCCGTTACGGAGACCAAGCCAATCTGGGCCGCGTGCTCGGGCTGCCTCGGCAACGTGTGCAGGCTTTTCTGACACAGGGCGACCACATGCCCGATGCCGAACGCACGCTGCAGTTGCTCGCCTGGCTCGCCGCCGTGAGTCAGGGGCACCGACCCTCGTGACGTTGGCGTTTACCGGCCCTGTCAAATGACACGTATTACGTGTCATGTCCGCTGGAGGGTGCAGCATCTGCCCGGCGGGGGTGGGCGAGCCCCGTGGTGTCCAGCGGAGGGCTACTCGGTGGAGGGCGGCACCCTGGTGGCCTGCCAGGTGACGACCTTCCACTTTCCATTGCGGTGGAGAAACGTGCCGCTGTTGCGGTAGGTCATCACGGTGCCGTCGGGGTTGTGGGCTACGAGGCGAAACGTGAGCAACGCCGTGCCGCCGTGCGGGCGGACGAGAATATCCTCAGCCGAGTAAGCGGGGGAAGGCTTCGCGGGTTTGTCGATCGAGTGATGCGCCGCAGCGGTGACGCTCTGCATGATCTCTGCCTTGGTGAGCACGATGCCGGCGGAGGAGGTGTAAACAAGATCGGCGGCCCAGAAGCGTTCATGCTGCGCGGGATCGCTATTTTGCGCCAGGAATTCCTGAAGCGAAGCAGTGATCTCGGCGCGCGTGGCGTCGGGGTTCTGGGCGTGAACAACAGGCACGACGGTGACGAAGAACAGAGCGAACAGGGCAAGCAGTGAGCGACGGCGCGGAGGGGGTTTCATGGAAGCTAGAGTATGAAACGAGACCAAGGGGGCAAGAAGGCCGCGCTGGTTGAGTTTTCGGGGATTTGCCCCAAAGTGCGGTCCATGACCATGCCCACTGCTCCCGCGCTCCTGCTCGTCGACGTGCAACAAGGTTTCGATCACCCCACATGGTGGGGCGGACGCAACAATCCCGACGCGGAGGTCAACATGGCCCGCTTGCTGGCGGCGTGGCGCGCTGCCCGGCGCCCGGTGTTTCATGTGAAGCACAATTCGACGAACCCGCACTCACCCTTGCATCTGCACCAGCCGGGCAACGCGATCCATCCGCTCGTCACCCCCGGCCCGGGCGAGCCGGTATTCGAGAAGAACGTGAACAGCGGTTTCATTGGCACCGGCCTCGAGGGAGAACTGAGGGCCGCAGGCGTGACCGATCTCGTGATCGTGGGACTGACCACGCCGCACTGTGTTTCCACGACAGTGCGGATGGCGGCCAATCTTGGTTTCAGGGTGCGGCTGGTGTCCGATGCCACCGCGGCCTGCGACTGGACGGCGCACGATGGCCGGAAAATCGCCGCAGAGGACGTGCATTATCACGCACTCTCAACCCTGCATGGCGAATTCGCCGAAATCGTGACGACGGACGCGCTCCTGCGTTGAGGCGCGAGTGGGTGATCGCGGCGCTCAACCAAGCGGCGCGAGAAACCGGATCAGGCTGGCGATGTGGTCGTCGATCGGCACCTCGAGCTTGTCGCAACCGAGCGTGATGGTGCTGCGGTCGATCTTGGCGGCGAAGCTGGGCTCCTTGAACTTCTTCTTGATCGAGCTGGCCTTCATCTGGCTGTAGGGCACCGGGTTCATTTTCCGGTAAGCGTAGAAGATGCCGCTGATCTCGTCGCAGGCCAGCAGGGCGGCGGCGAGTTTCGTCTGCGGGAGTGTCTTGAAATCGTGGTAGCCGTAAGCATGCGCCTCAACGGCGTGGATGAGGGCTTCGGGATAATCCCACTCCTTGAACCACGCCAGAGACGGACCGGGATGCGCGTCGGGGTGCAACTCGTAGTCGAGGTCGTGCAGCAGGCCGGTGACATACCACAGCAGCGGGTCTTCCTCCAACTGGTGGGCATAGCCCTCCATGCCGGTCGCGACCATCAGGGCATGCAGGCGCTGGTATTCATCCTTCACGTGGCCGTGGAGCAACGCAGTGGCTTCTTCTTTGGGGGGAACAGGCATGGTGCTGCGGAGATGCTAGTTCGAGTAGTCGAAGCTTAGCAATCATCGGGGCGAGCCTGACCTCACCACGAATTACCCGAAGCATCCGAAGGAGTGGAGCGTGGGGCATTGCTCACTCTGAATCAAATCGGTGTTTGTCCGAGGCATTCGTGGCCTGCTGCATGATCGAAATCAGGCGCGGATGGCCCAGCGGAGTTTGGCGGAGGAACTGCGGGGGTTCGCGCGGCGCTCAGCGGGGCCGGCACGCACGACCTCCTCGTTCGTCTCCGCATAGATGCCGTCGCGCACGCCGTCGCGGAAGGCGTGCTTCACGCGGCGGTCTTCGCCGGAGTGGAAGGTGAGGATCGCCACGCGTCCACCGGGCGTCAGGCAGCTGGGCAATTGGCGGAGGAACAGATCGAGCACGCCGAACTCGTCGTTCACCGCAATGCGGAGCGCCTGAAACACGCGGCGCACGCAGTCGTCGTCGGCCGCAGGATCGGGGCGGTGCTGCTGCAACAACAGGATCTCGCGAATGGCCCCGGCAAGTTGTAACGTGCGCGTGAAGGGCGTCGCACGGCGGCGCGAAGTGAGCTCGGTGGCGAGGAGCGCGGCGTGGGGCTCGTCGGAATTTTCGGTGAGCGCCCGGGCGAGATCGGCTGACGACACGCGGGCGAGCCAATCGGTGGCGGAGGGAGGGCGTGACGGGTTCAGGCGCAGGTCGAGCGGGCTGTCGGTCCTGAAAGTGAAACCGCGCGCGGGGTCGTCGAGTTGCATCGAGGAAACCCCGAGATCGGCGAGGATGGCATCGACGCCGCCGAGTCCGAGATTGGCCAGCGCCTTGGTGAGTCCGGCGAAGTTGGAACGGACGGGCGTGAACACCTCTTCGCCCCAGCCGGCCTCGCGCAGTCGGGCGGAGGTCTTGGGGTGTTCGATGGGATCGACATCGAGGCCGATGAGCCGACCGCCGGGCGCGAGGAGCGGCAACATCTCGCGCGCATGGCCACCGAAGCCAAGCGTGCAGTCCACGGCGATTTCACCGGGTTGGAGCGCCAGCACCTCAAGAATCTCGGCAACGAGAATGGGGCGGTGGCTGCCTGCGGGCGTCTTGCCGGAGGCGATGACCTTGGCGACGTCGGCCGCGTAACGCTGCGGGTCGTGCTCCTTGTATTTCTCTTCGAAGCGTCGCGGATTCTTGCCGCGATAGCGCGGCCGCCGCCGATGCGGAGTCGGCGTGGCGTCAGAATCGGACGGTGAGGGGAGGTCGGGCACTCCCGTCTTGCTTGGCCGATCTTGCGGCGAGCCACAAGGGTCGGTTTGAGACGAAGGCCAGAAGACGGGTTCCTCGTATTACTCTGTGATGTTCACTGTCAGGGTGTCGGCGATTCCCGGATGGAATGTAACCTAATAGGTTACAATTGGAGCTGCTGCTTTCTTGCGAGGAACATCACCAAGCAATACTCGCTGATTCCAGTGGTTTACAGGTTGGTTGAAGTAATCGGGAGGTCCGGGGAGCATACGCGTCCCGCGTGTCGGCTTGGGCGTCCCGCCCGAGCCATCCGATCTGCTCCCGGCGAGACGCGTGCGCTTTCCGGACCATGCGCTTCACCGCCCTGGGCGGCGGACGGCGCTTGCCAAGCGCGGCTCCTCTGGTTGCTTTCGGGGGCGCGGTCGCCCCGTCGCCGCGTTACCCCGAATCCCAGTTGATGAATATCCCGCGCCATGCCTGAGTCGCCCGCTCCCCGCCGCAGTTTCACCACTTGGGTCGAAAGTGTCGGCCACAAGATTCCCGACCCCGTCCTGCTTTTTGCGGGCATGTATGTGCTGACCTTTCTGGCCGCCTGCGCGCTGGGTGGATTCACGTTCGAAACCCCCGGACAGGCTGGCACTGCGGTCGCGCAGTTGATCAAACCAGTATATCAGGGTGAACACGTCCGCTGGATCTTCAACAACGCCCTCGTGCAGAACTGGCTCGCGTTCGGCGGCGGCGTGCTGGGCGTCATCTTGGTGGTCACGATTGCCATTGGCGTCGCGGAGCACGCGGGACTGCTGGGCGCGCTCATCAAGAAGGCGGGGCGCCACGTGCCGCTCAAGTGGATGCCGCTGCTGCTTGTGTTCATGGGCATCATGAGCTCGATCGCCACCGACGCCGGCTACCTGATCCTCGTGCCGCTTGCCGGCCTCCTGTATGCGGCGCTCAAGCAGAATCCCCTCATCGGCATGGCCGCCGCGTTCGCCGGCGTCTCGGCCGGGTTCAGCGCCAACCTCATTCCCGCGACGCCGCCGGATGTGATCGTCGGCATGAACGCGCGCATCTTCGCCGAGGCTCAGGGCGTCCCCTTTGCCGATGCCAACGGCAATCCGTTGAACCCGGCGACGATGAACTACTTTTTCATGGCCGCCTCGACCCTTCTGCTCTCGGTGGTCGGCGCGTGGGTGACGTGGCGCTTCGTGGCCCCGCGGCTCTCGCGGCAGCCGTTTACGGTGCCGGCCGACCTCAATCTCGGCGAATTCGAGCTCAGCGACGGCGAACGCCGCGGGCTGCGCTTCACGATCGGCGGCGTCGTGTTGGCGATCATGCTCATCGCCTACTTCGCTTTCGGCCCGTTGCGCGCCTACGACAACGCCCAGGGCGTCCGCGTGCTGCCCTTCGTGAACAACATCATTTTGATGATCTCGTTGTTTTTCGTGGTTGTCGGCATGACGTTTGGTTTCGCCAGCGGCCGGTTCCGGAAGCTCGGCGACGTCGTGGCTGCGATGACGAAGCAGATGAACACCGCCGGCTACATTTTGGTGCTGACGTTTTTCTCCTACAATTTCCTAGCCCTGCTCAGCTACAGCGGGCTGGGCGCCTTCATCACCTACCTCGGGGCGCAGGGGCTGCTGGGCTTGGGTGTGGCGGAGTATCCGGTGCTGCTGTTGCTCGGCTTTGTGCTCACCACGTCGATCATCAATCTCTTCGTCGGCGGTCTAAACTCGAAGTGGCTGCTGCTCGGGCCGATCTTCGTGCCGATGCTTTATCAGGTGAACCCGCAGATGACGCCCGATGTGATCGCCGCCGCCTATCGCGTCGCCGATTCATCGACCAACATCATCACACCGATGATGTCCTATGCCGGCATCGTGCTCGCCTTCATGCGCCGCTACCGCGCCGATCTCAGCCTTGGCGACATGCTGCTGATGATGATGCCGTATTCCATCTGCTTCCTCTTCGTGTGGTCGCTGCTGCTGCTCGGCTTCTTCCAGCTCGGCCTGCCGCTGGGCTTCTGAGCCGCGTCCGGGAGATTGAAGGTTCCCGCGAAGGCTATCGCACTTCGCGCCGCCGGTCCGGGGAGCGCACGCGTCTCGCGTGCTGGTGTGGGCCTCTCGCCGACGTCTCCGAAATCCTCGGCGGGTGGAGCGTGTTGACCCCAACACACTTTTGCGAAGCGAACCCAACGCGTTGAGGTCAACGCGTTCCCTTGAGCGGCACGCCGACGAGCGGCGACCCTACAAAGGGCGGTTGAGGGCAAACGCCCCTGCCCTTATCCGCTTTCGCCGACGGATTTATGCGGAAAAAATCACCGCTCACTCGGGGAATCCTCGTTCAGGCAGTTTCCAGCCAGACACTAACTACTACTCGGTAGCTGATAACTGCGCAGTTCTTCTGGTGTAAGCTCGTTTGGTGGCACCAGAAGGTAGTGACGCTCGTTTCGAATACGGACGCCGTCGGTAGTCATTTCCAATTCAAACAGAACGATAGTGCCATTATCGGAGAATTGCGCGCCGATTGGTCGGCAGAGTAATCCGGGAAACTTGTCGGCACACATCGCGAGATCCTGTTCGATTTGCACCACATTCAGTTTATCCCGACCGCCCTTGGCCTGGACGGGAACAACATAGTGAGCCCCTCCGCGATCAATGCCTACGTAGACTTCGTCGGTTTCAACTTGGCCGAGCGCTCTGACGCTTGTGCGGAGGTGATTTTGCAGCGAGTAGCAGGTGATGCCGAGGAAGATGTCGATGAGACGATTGTAGCGCAGCCGGGCAAGTAGCGCCTGTTCATCGTTCAAGGTGTAGCGAGCAATGATACCGGGAGTCGCATCCGGAACCTTGATTTTTGTCAGGGCTGGATTCGATGCCAAGGCGACCTTGCGCACCAAGACAAACTTGTAGCGAGACTTGCCGGCAGGACGGATCAGCCATTCTTCGTCTGGAGCCGCAAGCTTTCTGATGCTCTCGGGCAGCGGGGCGCGATATCGAAAGCTATAGATTACGTCACCGAGGTTGTCGGGAAGCGTGATTTTCAATTTCGCAGCTATAGGGGCAATTTCGTCACGCTGAACTTCCACCTCACGGACGCCTTTCGTATAATTCGCGAAAAACAGGCGATCGACGATTTTCTCGTAGCGATTGGGCTGTTTCTTCTTAGCGGGCATAGCGTTTGTTTCCTTTCCAACGAAGCACTACGACTTCCTCACGAAGTTGCTCTTTGGTGGCTGTAGCTAGGCGGGTTCGGAAAAGATCAATGGATTCAACTGTGTATCCAAGTGGTTCTGCCAAGGAAGCCAGCAATTCACCGGTGCGAATCATTACACGCAAATAGGACGCCTGATCACCAACGACATAGGCGAGACGGGCACCAGGGCGAAGTGCTGGCCGGAGTTCAGCCAAGTGACGAACCATGCCGCCAAAATACATTTTGGTGACTTTTGCATAGAGGCGTTCAAAGCCGCTGGTCTTGCCAAGTTCGACACGTCTAGCCTCGATTGCGGTGGCGATTCGCTGAATTTCTCGATGATCGCTTACCCATTTGTCGTCAGTGTCGGCCTTGTAAACATTGCGGGTGTTCGACCGCATCAAGTGTTGCTTGAACGCTTTTAATTGAGCTTTGGAGGTAATGAAGCCGAGGATCACGCTCTCCAACCGAGTAGTTCGAGTGTAGTCCTTTTCATTTGGATAGGGAGGTGAGGTGATAACGGCGTCGATGGTGCCAGGTTTGATGACACGCGGCAATTCGCGGGAATCGGCAAGGATAGTCTTCCCGGAAACGGCACGACTCTTGTATAGGGGCTCCAAGTCGGAAGCCATCTGACGAACATTTGACAGCCACGAAGAGATAACCGGGGCATCCTCCTTGGGCTTACCTACACCGACTTCCGGACCGAAATGAAGATTCCCGATTGGGCCGACCAAAGCTTTGGCCAAAGCAAGTTTCAGGTGGCCGTGCCACTCCGGTTTGGCAAATTTCTCAATACAATCTCTTAGCACCAGGGTTTTCTGCAAAGGCAATTGGCTGATCGAATCGGTCAGTAGCAGGTTCATTTCTTCTGCACTGAGACTGCGCAGTTTGCGCAATGCGGGGGCTTCGAAGCCAAGGTGTCCTTGAGGGTCATCGAGTATTCCGTGGCGCGCGAGTTCAGCAGTTACTTCTGCGCCGATATATTCGGCATTCGAAAGCATGCCACGGGGATCTACTAGCCAATCGAGTTTCGTGGAAGATGCGAAATGGGACAGGGGATGGGCTTCGATGCCCACACTACCGATTCGGAGTTTCTTTGCTTCAACCAAGGTAGTTCCTGTGCCGCAGAACGGATCCAAGACTGTTTGCCCGGGCTCGAGTTCGAATTTGGCGATATATTCGCGAACAAGATGCGGCGGGTAAGAAAGCACAAATCGATACCAGTCGTGCACCGCACGATCTTCAGGAGCCAGCCGGTTCAATTCCATTGCTGCATGGCGGCGCAACGCTGGCACGCGCTTCGCCTTGGTCTTCGCCGGGGTGATTAAAACGTCGCGAACCATAAAAAAGAATCGGGAAGCACGAACAGAGCCCATGCTTCCGGCCTGTTTAGTTCAACTTGATTATTGGCAGGCCTCGCAGATTTCTCCGTTCTTCATCGCTTCGATGCTGCAGGCGGTTTTTTCAGCGGCGGAGTAGTCCTTCCTTGCAGGCTGTGACGTGTGACTTGTGGCGTGTGACGAGGTGGCGGCGTCCGGTGACGTGGAATTGGCGTCCGGTGACGAGGCCAAGGCGGCGGTGGCGACAACCTTGGCGTCACGAGTCACCGCCCCGGCTGCTGCAAAGCCAGCATCACGCGTCGCGGTCTCGGCCTTGGTTTCGCCGGCGGCACCGCGGACTTCCTTTTTCACCGAGACGGTGGATTTCTCGATCGTGGAGGCGCCGAGGGTGCGGAGGTAATACGTAGTCTTGAGGCCGGCTTTCCACGCATGGCGATACATGTGGGAGAGCGTCTTGAGGTCGGGCGTCTTGAGCCACAGGTTCACACTTTGCGACTGGTCGATCCACTTCTGGCGGCGGGCGGCGGCGTCGATCACCCACTTGTGGTCGATGTCGAAGGCGGTGCGGTATTTCTCCTTCAGGTCGGCGGGCACGGCCTCGATGTCGGCGAGGTCGCCGTCGAAATACTTGAGGGCGTCGATCATCTCCTGGTTCCAGAGTCCGCGGGCCTTGAGGTCCTCAACGAGGAAGGTGTTGATGACGACGAACTCGCCCGAGAGGTTCGATTTGACGTAGAGGTTCTTGTAGTAGGGCTCGATGCAGGGCGAGGTGTTGGTGATGTTGGAGATCGTCGCGGTGGGGGCGATGGCGAGGCAGTTGGAGTTGCGCATGCCCTGCTTGGCGATCTTGGCACGCAGGGGCTCCCAGTTCATGCGGCCACCGCGGGGAACGTCGACGGCTACGCCGCGTTCCTGTTCGAGGAGGTCGAGGGTGTCCTGTGGAAGCAGTCCGCGATCCCACTTCGATCCCTTGTAGGTGGAGTAGGTGCCGCGCTCGCCGGCGAGGTCGGAGGAAGCCTCGTAGGCGTAGTAGGCGATGGCCTCCATGAACTCGTCGTTGAACTCGACGGCTTGAGTGGAGGCAAAGGCAATGCCCTTCAGGTAGAGGGAATTGGCGAGACCCATGACACCGAGGCCCACGGGGCGGTGGCGCTGGTTGGAGCGCTTGGCGGGTTCGGTCGGGTAGAAGTTGATGTCGATGACGTTGTCGAGCGCGCGAAGGGCGATGCGGATCGTCTCGCGGAGCTTTTCGTGATCGAGGGAGCCGTCGGGCTTGAGGTGGGAATCGAGGACGACGGAGCCGAGGTTGCAGACGGCGGTCTCGTCGTTGCTCGTATTCAAGGTAATTTCCGTGCACAAATTCGACGAGTGGATGACGCCGACGTGGTCCTGCGGGGAGCGGATGTTGCAGGGGTCCTTGAAGGTGATCCACGGGTGGCCGGTCTCGAAGAGCATCGAGAGCATCTTTTTCCAGAGTTCGAGGGCCTCGACCTTGTGGCCTTGGATTTTGCCGTCTGCGGCGAGCTTTTCGTAGTGCGTGTAGCGCTCCTCGAATTTGCGGCCGTAGAGTTCGTGGAGGTCGGCGACTTCGTTGGAGCGGAAGAGCGTCCACGTGCCGCGGGCTTCCATGCGCTTCATGAACAGATCGGGAATCCAGTTCGCCGTGTTCATGTCGTGGGTGCGGCGGCGGTCGTCGCCGGTGTTCTTGCGCAGCTCCAGGAATTCTTCGATGTCCAGGTGCCAGGTTTCCAGGTAGGTGCAGACCGCGCCCTTGCGCTTGCCGCCCTGGTTCACCGCCACGGCGGTGTCGTTGACCACTTTCAGGAACGGCACCACGCCCTGGGATTTGCCATTGGTGCCCTTGATATGGCTGCCCAGCGCGCGCACCCGGCTCCAGTCGTTGCCGAGTCCCCCGGCGAACTTGGACAGGAGCGCGTTCTCCTTGATTGCCTCGTAGATGCCGTCGAGGTCGTCGCTCACCGTGGTCAGGTAGCAGGAGGAAAGCTGCGAGCGGCGGGTGCCGGAGTTGAACAGGGTCGGCGTCGAGCTCATGAAATCGAAGCTGGAGAGCACGTTGTAGAACTCGATGGCGCGGGTTTCGCGGTCGGTCTCGTTGAGGGAGAGGCCCATCGCCACACGCATGAAGAAGGCCTGCGGCAGCTCGATGCGGCGCTCTTCGATGTGCAGAAAATAACGGTCGTACAGGGTCTGCAGGCTGAGGTAGCCGAACTGCAGGTCACGCGATGAGTCCAGGGCCGCGCCCAGGCGCTTCAGGTCGAACTGGGCCAGGCGCTCGTCGAGGCGCTCGGCGGCTATGCCCTGCTTGATGAAGTCGGGAAAATACTCGGCGTAACGCGTCGCCATGTCAGCCTGGCTGGCGGAATCATTCAGCACTTCCTTGCGGATGGTGTCGAGCAGCAGGCGCGCGGTGACGAAGCTGTAGGCCGGCTCTTTCTCGATCAGGGTGCGGGCGGAGAGGATGGCCGACTTGCCCACTTCCTCGATCGGCACGCCATCGTACAGATTTTTCAGGGTATGTTCGAGGATCGGCTGCGGACTGACCGCCGCCCCCAGCCCGTCGCAGGCCGATTGCAGCAGACCGTTGAGACGCGCCATGTCGAGCGGGCGGGTCTGGCCGTTTTCGGTGACGTTGATGACATGCGGCGCAGCAGCGGGCTGCTCCTGCTTATGCCGGGCGCGCTCCTGGGTGCGCTGCTCGCGGTAGAGCACGTAGGAACGGGCGACATCGTGTTCGCCGGAGCGCATCAGCGCGAGCTCGACCTGGTCCTGGATATCTTCTATATGAAAAGTACCGCCGTTGGGCTGGCGGCGCATCAGGGCGGACACCACACTCTCGGTCAGCGCGGCGACGACCTCGCGAATGCGCGCGGAAGCCGCACCCTGGCCGCCGTTGACGGCGATGAACGCCTTGGTCAGCGCGATCGAGATCTTGGCAGGTTCGAATCCGACCACTGAGCCGTTACGGCGAATGATCCTGTATTGGGCATAAACGGATTCACTGCCCGTAGAGGTTTCGCCGGAACCGAAATTCGAGGATGCAAAAGGGGAAGGCGAAACGGAATCGGTAGAAAGCTGCATGGTTATCCTCCTGTTTTAATTATTGCGGTTCGTCTGTGTAGCTTAGCTCTTGTCCACAACATATCCACGACATATCCACAACATCTTGTGTCTGGGCTATCAATTTACTACTAATTCTAGTATCGCAGTTGACAAAACGCAACCAGAATTTCCAATTCAGATCATTTGCCGCGAATGCCGCTCTGGGCGCCAAAGTTGTAAAAGAACCTTTTGTTGGATAGTCTGGAATGGAGAGGGTTTCAACACATGCAGCCATCACCACTAACCGTATTCGTCGCACGCGGCCTGACCAAGACTTACCACATGGGAGAAGTGGAAGTGCCGGCGCTACGCGCGCTGGATATCGAGATCTATCAGGGCGAGTTCGTCGTGCTGCTGGGGCCTTCTGGCAGCGGAAAATCGACCCTGCTCAACATCCTCGGCGGCCTGGACACGCCCACCAGCGGCGAGGCTTTCTGGCGCGACCACAACCTGGCCACCTCCGGCGAGCGCGAACTGACCGCTTACCGGCGCGACCACGTA
>CAMTVF010000118.1:0-10354 GCA_947085115.1 uncultured Opitutaceae bacterium
CCACATGGTCAACTACCGCGTGGCCGACCTGAAGAAGGTGCTCGCGGCGCTGAAGAAGGAGCGCGTGTGGATCGACCCGAAAGGTATCGAGGCGTCCGAATACGGCCAGTTCGCCTGGATCAAGGACGGCGAGGGCAACCGCATCGAGCTCTGGCCGCCGCCGCCGGGTTGCTGAGGATTGATTGGAAGGTTTAAGCGGCTTAACTCGCTCCAATGAAACTGGGCTACACGGTGCAGCTTTGGCGGGAGGGAGGGGAATAGCCCCGACGAAGTCGGCCAAACAGGGCGAACAAATCACACCTCGGAGTGTGATTTGTTTGGGCTATTCAATCAGTTCTATTCTGACGATGCGGATTTCCTTCACGGCGTGATCCACCCACCAGGTGAGAAGCAGATCGCCAGAGAGCGCCACTTCGTAGCTGCGCTCGAAGGCCCCGGGTTCCTGATAGTCGCCTTTCTGGTGGGGGAAGCGGGCCAGACTGTCGAGCGCGCGCAATAGCTTCTCCCTTTGCCTCGCCGGCAGCGAAGTGAAGGCGTGGACGGCTTCGGTGCCGAGGGCGTAGCTGTATGCCGACATCAGACTCCGGCGGCCCGGAGTGACTTGTGCAGGCGCTGCAACTGCGCGCGTGTCGTCTTCTCACCCTTGGCCATGCGACCGGCCGCTGCGTCCAGCGACCGCTTGTTGGATTCGCTCTCGGCCCGGGAGAGATGCTTCAGATAGGCGGAAAGGGCAAGCCGCTCAGAGCGGGGCAACGCCTTCACTTTGCGCTGAATCTGGAGCAGTGTCATGGTGCGGAACCTAGCCGGGGAGGCAGTCTTGGCAAGGCGGCGTTTCACGCCAGATTGTCGGAAGACAAACGAGGCTACTGGGAGGTTGCTCTTGGGCAATTAGCTTTCAGATATAGCCCCAAAAAGAAGAAGCAATCCAAGCGCTAGTATCCCGTAGAATATCCAGCGATCGCTGTTCGGTGTTTTTCTTGAGGATATTAATTTCAAAAACAATCCGAAGCCTCCACCGAAAGCCAGCAAGCCCATCGCGCTACCTATCGCTTCAGGTATCCCCTCTTTACGGATCGCGGCATGGATAAAACCAAATAGCAAAGCACTACTTGGGCAAAACCATGTCCATTTGCTAATGCGCCACCGCGCTATGACGGCTTTCGGGTTTACCTCTTTCTGGGCTGGTGAAGTTGATTGTGAAGTTACAGCAATCGAACTTGCCGGTTCGAAATGCAATGCTTCACCACACTTGCTGCAGAAATTTACTGTAGCAGGGTTTTGGGAACCGCACTTATTGCAATAGGGCATTATCAATTGGCACTCGCACAACAGCGTAAGATTTTTTGCCTTTCCTGAGCAGGAGATACTTACCGAAAAGCAAATCGGCAGAGGTAACGGCCCGAGTGTGGTCGACGCGGACATTGTTCAGATAAATCCCTCCGGCTTCGAGGTCTTTGCGGGCAGCGCCTTTGGATGCAGCAAGACCGGCGTGCACGACAAGATCGGCGATCGAGATACCGTCGCGACTAACTACTATCTTGTCACTTAGCATGGGGACGAATTCTGACAGCACTTGTGCATGGGTTCCCTGCAACTTCGAGCGTTCGATGTCTTTAGTCGGCACTTCCCCGGCGACATCGTTGAAGATCTCCTCGGTGATGCCGTCGAGCGAGCCACCGAAGAGGATGCCGCTGGCCTTGACTGCCGCAGTGAAGGCGTCGGCACCGTGCACGAGGGTTGTCATTTCCTGGGCGAGGGCCCGTTGCGCGGCGCGGGCACCGGGATTGGCGGCCAATTCGGTTTCGAGCGCGGTGATCTCGGTCTGCGGGAGGAAGGTGAGCGTCTTGAGCAGCTTGATGACGTCGGCATCATCGGCGTTCACGAAGAACTGGTAGAAGCGGTAGGGGCTGGTCTTCTTCGGGTCGAGCCAGACGGTGCCGGCGGCGGTCTTGCCGTATTTGGAGCCGTCGGACTTGGTGAGCAGCGGGAAGACGAGGCCCCAGACGGTGGCCCCGAGTTTCTTGCGGGTGAGCTCGGTGCCGACGGTGATGTTGCCCCACTGGTCGGTGGCGCCGACCTGCAGCTCGCAGTTGAAGGTCTTTCGCAGATGGTAGAAATCGTGGCCTTGGAGCAGCATGTAGCTGAACTCCGTGAAGCTGATGCCGCTGCCGCGGTCCTCCATGCGCGAGCGGACGGAGTCCTTCGCGACCATGGTATTTACCGTGATGTGCTTGCCGACGTCGCGGAGGAAATCGAGAAAGCTGATCGGTGCGGTCCAGTCGGCGTTGTTGACGAGGCGGGCGGGATTCTGCGTGGTGGTGAAATCGAGGAATTTCTGCAACTGGCCGCGAATCGACGCGATGTTGTGCGCGACTTGCTCGGGGGTCTGGAGATTGCGTTCGTCGGATTTGCCGGACGGATCGCCGACCATGCCGGTGGCGCCGCCGGCGAGGACGATGGGGTGATGCCCCGAGAGTTGAAAACGGCGGAGGGCGAAGAGCGGCACGAGGTTGCCGACGTGGAGCGAATCCGCCGTGGGATCGAAGCCGCAATACAGCGCGAGCGGGCCAGCCGCAAGGCGTTCGGCCAGGGCGGCGCGATCAGTGCTGTCGGCGTAAAGGCCACGCCAGTCGAGTTCGGCCAATATGTCGGTCATAGTCTGGCGCAGTAAACGAGTGGAGCGGGGTGGGGCGCAAGCGCGCAGTGGAGGTGACCTAATGAGTTTCACCTCACCGACAGTAAGTCCGCTCATAACGGCAAATGGGGGTTGCGGCACCGCAAAGCGCAGTTCTATTTTAGCGGTTCGTTCGTTGGCGGTCTCGCCACCGGAAACTTCAACCCACAACCACTTCCCACCATGGCACTCGCAGTCGGCACCAACGCCCCGGATTTCACCCTCAAGACCAAGACCGCAGACGGTCTCAAAGACATCAGGTTGAGCGATCACTTTGGCAAACAGCCTGTGGTCCTGCTGTTCTTCCCGCTCGCCCACACCGGCGTGTGCACGCAGGAAATGTGCGATGTCACCGGGGGCCTGACCGCCTACTCTGATCTCGGCGCCGCCGTCTATGGGATCAGCGTCGACAGCCCGTTCACCCACGAGGCGTGGGCCAAGGCCAACAGCATCAAGGTCACGCTCCTCTCCGATCTGAACAAGACTGTCACCAAGGCCTACGACGTGGTGTTCCCCAATCTTGCTGGCGTCGGTGACACCTCCGCCCGTGCCGCCTTCGTCATCGGCAAGGACGGCGTGATTAAATACGCCGAGCAAACCCCGACGCCGAAAGACCTGCCGAGCTTCGACAAGGTCAAGGCCGCGCTCGCCGGCTGATACCTTGACGGGGAATTTCACGCGTTCCCGACTATTCAGGTCCATTGCGTTTCGAACTCAGCCTTTATCATGTCCCTCCCGAATCCGTTCAACACCCTCCAGACCTTCGCCGACGGCAAGAAGTTCTATTCACTGCCTGCGCTTGAGCAGGCCGGTTTCAAAGTTTCGCGCTTGCCCGTAAGCATCCGCCTCGTGCTCGAGGCCGTGCTGCGCAATTGCGACGGCAAGCGCGTGCTTGAGTCCAACATCAAGGAACTCGCGGCGTGGAAGCCGACGGAGTCGCGCACGGCGGAGATCCCGTTTGTGGTGGCGCGGATTGTCTTGCAGGACTTCACGGGGGTGCCGCTGCTGGTTGATTTGGCGGCGATGCGCTCTGCCGCCGCGAAGTTGGGCAGGGATCCGAAGGTCATCGAGCCGCTCGTGCCGGTGGATCTCGTGGTTGACCACTCGGTGCAGGTGGATTTCGCGGGTTCGGCTGACGCGTTGCAGAAGAATCTCGATCTCGAATTTGCGCGCAATCGCGAGCGTTACCAATTCCTGAAGTGGGGCATGCAGGCCTTTGAAACGTTCAAGGTCGTGCCCCCGGGCATCGGCATCGTGCATCAGGTGAATCTCGAATACCTCGCCAAGGGCGTCCTCAAGGCCGGCGATGTTTACTATCCCGACACCTTGGTCGGCACCGATTCGCACACGACGATGATCAACGGCCTCGGCATCGTGGGCTGGGGCGTCGGCGGCATCGAGGCCGAAGCCGGCATGCTCGGCCAGCCGGTCTATTTCCTCACCCCCGATGTGGTCGGCGTGCATCTGACCGGCGCGTTGAGCGAAGGCGTCACCGCCACCGATCTGGCGCTCACGGTCACGGAGCTGCTGCGCAAGACGAAGGTGGTCGGCAAATTTGTGGAATTCTTTGGTCCCGGCGCGAAGGCGCTGCCCGTGGTCGATCGCGCAATGATCGCGAACATGGCTCCCGAATACGGAGCTACGATGGGATTCTTCCCGATCGACGGCGAGTGCAGCAATTACCTGCGGGCCACGGGGCGCGACGAGGCGCATGTCGCCACCTACGAAGCTTACTACAAGGCGCAAAATCTGTGGGGCATCCCGCAGAAGGGCGAAATCGATTACACCCAAGTCGTCGAGATCGACCTCTCGGCCGTCGTGCCGAGTGTCGCGGGTCCCAAGCGTCCTCAAGACCGCATTGTGCTGACGCAATTGAAGGAGAGCTTCGTCAAAACATTTTCAAAGCCCGTCGCCGAGGCCGGTTTTGGCAGAAAGGCCGAGGATTTCGCCACGGACAGCGCGCAGGTTGACGGCCAAAAAATCGGCCATGGCTCCGTGCTGATTGCCGCCATCACCAGCTGCACGAACACGTCGAATCCGAGCGTGATGCTCGCCGCCGGTCTGGTCGCCAAGAAGGCGGTGGAAAGGGGCATGAAGGTCAACCCGGTCGTGAAGAGCTCGCTCGCTCCCGGTTCCCGCGTTGTCACGGACTATCTCAACAAGACAGGCCTCACGCCGTATCTCGACCAACTCGGTTTCCAGACCGTCGGCTACGGTTGCACGACGTGCATTGGCAATTCCGGCCCGCTCGCCGCGCCGGTGGAAGAGGCCGTGCTCAAGAGCGACCTCGTGGCCGCCTCCGTCCTGTCGGGCAATCGCAACTTCGAGGCCCGCGTGCACCAGAACATCAAGGCCAACTTCCTCATGTCGCCGCCACTCGTCGTCGCCTTCGCGCTCGCTGGCCGGGTGGACATCGACATGAGCACTGATCCGATCGGCAAGGACAAGGCCGGGCGGGACGTCTTCCTCAAGGATCTCTGGCCGTCGCTGCAGGAAGTTCGCGACCACATGCAGGCGGCGCTCAAGCCGGAGGTTTTCCGCAGGCTCTACACGAATTTCGCCGAGCAGAATCCGAAGTGGAACGAGATCCCCTCGACCACGGGTGACGTTTATGCTTTCGAAGCCGACTCCACCTACATCCAGGAACCGCCGTTCTTTACGAACTTCTCGATGCAGCCCGGCACCATCAACGAGATCAAGGGTGCGCGCGTTCTCGGCCTTTTCGGCGACTCGGTGACCACCGATCACATCTCCCCGGCCGGTGCGATCAAGAAGAGTTCCCCTGCTGGCAAGTTCCTCGTCGAGAGCGGCGTGGCGTTCGAGGATTTCAATTCCTACGGCTCCCGTCGCGGCAACGATCGCGTCATGACCCGCGGCACCTTCGCCAATGTGCGCATCAAGAACCTGATGCTCGGCGGCAAGGAAGGCGGCAACACGCTTGGGCCGGACGGCCAGGAAACTTCGATTTACGATGCGTCAATGGCGCATCAGCAGGCGGGCACGCCCCTCATCATTCTCGCGGGCCAGGAATACGGCACAGGCTCTTCCCGTGACTGGGCCGCCAAGGGCACGAACCTGCTCGGTGTCAAAGTGGTCGTGGCGCAAAGCTACGAGCGCATCCATCGTTCCAATCTCGTCGGCATGGGTGTTTTGCCCCTCCAGTTCAAGGACGGCGCCAGCACGCATTCCCTGAAACTCGACGGCAGCGAAACCTACGACGTGATCGGCCTGTCGCCGGCCATCAAACCGCAGCAGGACCTGACGTTGCGCATCACGCGGAAGGACGGCACCCGCCAGGATGTCGCGGTCGCCTGCCGCATCGATACGCCCATCGAGATCGAATATTATCAGCACGGCGGCATTTTGCCCTACGTATTGCGCCAAATTGTGGCGAAGAACTGATGCAGAAGCCGGGTGCGCCACACGGGTGCACCTTTCTTGTGCCATCATCCTTCCGATTGTCCCGAGCCAAGCATGTCAGAACCGGTCAAACCTGTCTTCCTCGTCAACGCTTATGTGGACCCCGTCCTCGTGCGCGTTGAGGGCCGCGCGTCCTTTGCCAGCAGTGGCAGCCTGAAGGATTTCTTCGGCGAGATGATCAAACAGGGCAAGACCCGCTTCGTGCTGGATTTTCAAAACTGCTCCAGCATGGACAGCACGTTCCTTGGCGTCTTGGCCGGTAGTGCGCTGCACCTCGGCAAGCTGGTCCCGCCCGGCGGCCTGACGCTCGTGCGGGTGGGCGAACGCAACCTCGAGCTCGTGCGCAATCTCGGACTGCACCGGCTGACCACGGTTGAATCAGGTGACTTCAAGTTGAACTTCGACGGTGGCCAGCCGCAGGCCTTGACCGAACAGAAACGCAACGAGATCGAGCACGCCAAACTGGTGCTCGAGGCGCATGAGAATCTGGTCGGCGCGGATGCGGCCAACGCCGAGAAGTTCCAGGATGTGCTTGCCTTCCTCCGCAACCAGCTCGAATCGCGCAACCTGCCGATGTAGCTTCGGTGCGGGGGAAAATCTCCCGCCGCGAGCTATTTTGACGATTTGGACTCGGCATCGGCTGGGAGGGAATTACACAGAAGGGAGTCACCATGTTGCTCTTCATTCTCGGCGGATTTCTGGGCGCGTCCCTTGTCTATGCCCTCTACTGGCGGGCCCAGCGGGAGGCCGCGCGCATCGACGAGGAGAAGGCGTCGCTCCTCGAGGAACGGCAGATCGTGCTCGATTACATGCACACGATGGTCGACGCGGTGGGCGAGCGCTTGTCGCGTGACGAGCTTTTCCAACGCATCGTGCATGCGTCGATTCTCAGCACCGGGGCGTTGAGTGCGTGCATCTTTGAGAAGGGCGCGGATAATTTGATGCGCGGTGTCGCCGTGGAGGGTTTGTTCCCTCCTCATCGCCCGATCCCCGATACGCTGCGGATGAAAATGGGCACTCGCGCGAAATTCATCGAGCAGGTGCTGAAATCGGAGGCGTTTCCTGTTGGCGAAGGCATCGTTGGCCGGGTTGCCGCAACGGGGCAGGGTGAGTTGGTGGTCGACGCACCGTCCGATCCCCGCGTGGTGAAGCACGATGATGCCGCGCTGGTCGTGCGGTCAGTGATCGCGGCGCCGATTCTGGTGCGGCAGCGCCTGATCGGCGTGCTCTGTGTTTGCAACGCGGCCGATGGCTTGCCGTTCACCGAGACAGATTACTCGCTTGTGGCGGCCTTGGCGGAACAGGCTGGTCTCGCGGTGCACAACGCGGACTTTGTGGCGCTCCAGGTGGAGAAACAGCGGATCGACCTCGACCTGTCCCTCGCGAGCGAAGTCCAGCTGATGCTTTTGCCCAAGGAGATGCCGCAGCTTCCGGGCCTCGAGCTCGACGCCCGCTACATCGCCGCGCAAATGGTGGGCGGCGACTTTTACGACGTGATCAAGCTCGATGAGCACCGGGTGGGCATCGCGGTGGCGGATGTGTCGGGCAAGGGGATCTCGGCGTCCTTGCTGATGGCGATCTGCCGGACGCAACTGCGGGCGATCGCGCCTCACCATCAATCGCCGGCCCGCGTGCTGACCGAGATGAACCGGGTGCTGAAGGAGGATATGCGCGAGAGCATGTATATCACGATGACCTATGCGATCGTCGATACGGCGAAAAACACCGTCACGCTCGCACGGGCGGGACATGAGTTGCCGCTGTTGGCGGCGCACGGGAAAATTCAGTCGAGCTGTCAGTGTGAATTTGTCGGTTCGGAAGGCATGCCTTTGGGCTTGGTTGATGCGGAAACTTTCTCTGCGACGATCGCGGATCGCACGGTGCCCTTTGGGTTGGGCGCGACGATGGTGCTTTTCACGGACGGGCTCACGGAGGCTCCGAATGCCGAGGACAAGGAATTTGGCAACGTGCGGTTGGCGGACGCGGTAAAAGCCAATTGGACGTGCAATGCATGCGACCTGAACAACGCAATTCTGGCCGCAGTCGAAGATTTTGGCACCGGCGAATTGCGCGACGATTTCACCCTGCTGACCGTCAAGCGGACTTGAGTTGTGTGGCGGGAAACGTGCAGCGGTGAACCCGCCGCGAAGGGCGCGAATTGAACCAAAGAATCCCGGCCGAGCTTCGCCAAGAATGCTGTTCTGCCATAAAGCCAAAAGGCGTTTGCGTTTGTGCGCTCAAAACCTACCCGTAAGCGCAATGTCTGCGCCTGACCACGCCTCTGCTCCCCGTTTCCTCCAGCCCGATTCCGCCGGGCATTTCGGGAAATACGGTGGCGTCTTCGTTCCGGAGACATTGATCACCGCCCTCGGGGAACTCTCAGCGGCCTACACCGCAGCCAAGACCGACGCGGCATTCCAAGCCGACTTGCGACACCACTTGAAGGAATTTGCGGGCCGACCGACCGAGCTCTATTTCGCCGAACGCCTCACCGCGCATTGCGGAGGGGCGAAGATCTATTTCAAGCGCGAGGACCTGCTTCACACCGGGGCTCACAAAATCAACAACGCCCTTGGCCAGGCCCTGCTTGCGAAACGCATGGGCAAGCAGCGCGTCATCGCCGAGACCGGTGCCGGACAGCATGGGGTCGCGACTGCGGCGGTGTGCGCGAAGTTCGGCCTTGATTGCACCGTCTATATGGGGGCCGTCGACATGGAGCGCCAGGCGCTGAATGTTTACCGCATGCGGCTGATGGGGGCCAAGGTTGTCAGCGTCGAGGCCGGGCAGCGCACGTTGAAGGATGCGGTGAACGAGGCGATGCGGGACTGGGTCGCGAATGTCCGCGGCACCCACTACATCCTCGGCTCGGCTCTCGGATCGCACCCCTATCCGATGATGGTGCGCGATTTCCACCGCGTGATCGGCACTGAGTTGCGCGAACAGATTGTCGCGCGCGAAGGCCGCTTGCCGGACGAGATCATCGCCTGCGTCGGCGGCGGCTCCAATGCCATTGGCGTCTTCTTTGAGTTTCTCGACGAACCTGCGGTGAAGTTGACGGGCGTCGAAGCCGGGGGCCGGGGCATCAAGCGCGGCGAACACGCGGCCCGCTTCGAAGGCGGGCGGCTCGGCGTGTTGCAAGGCGGCATGACCTACATTCTGCAAAACGAGGATGGGCAGATCGAACTCACCCATTCCGTCAGCGCCGGTCTCGACTACGCCGCCATCGGTCCGGAGCACGCGTATTATCGCGACCTCAAGCGGATCGAGTTCGCTTACGCCACCGACGACGAAGTGATGGAGACTTTTTCACTCTGCTCGCGCTTGGAAGGGATCATTCCCGCGCTCGAGTCCACCCACGCGCTCGTCCATGCCGTGAAGCGGGCCCGGGAGATGCGCCCGGACCAAGTGCTTGTGGTCAATTTGAGCGGGCGGGGCGACAAGGACGTGCAACAGGTCCAGAAGCTGCTCGGCTGAGGTGGTGGAATCGGCGCGATTTGCCGTGCCCAACGGCATCTTCCGTGGCTAGCTGGTGGGCATGAACAGCATGACAGGTTTCGGCCGCGGAACAGCCACCCTTGGTTCACTCACGATTTCTGTGCAGGCCAATTCAGTTAACCGGCGCGGACTCGATCTCTCCGTGGCCCTGCCCGACGCCTGGGAATCGCTGGAGTCAGCCGTCACCGACGCGGTGCGCGCAGTCGTGTCGCGCGGCAAGGTGCACGTGGCGATTGAAGTGGGCGGCAACAACGGCAGCGGAGAGTGGGACGAGGCCGCGGTGGGCGAAGCCCTCGATCGCTTGAAGGACTTGGCCGCGTCGCGCGGCGTGCCCTTCAATCCGAGTGCGGACCTGCTGTGGGAAATTGCCAACTCGCGAGGCGAGGACGGTCTGCTGGTAGATGCGCCCGAAGCCTGGACAACGATCGAAGAAGCCTTGGCCGAGGCACTGCGGGGCCTCGGGGCGATGCGCGCCCGCGAAGGCGAAGCTTTGATGATTGATTTTCTGGGGCGCCTGGGAAAGTTGCACACCCACGTCGAGGCGATTGCCCTGCGGTCACCGCAACTCACCGGCACCTATCGCGAGCAACTGATGCAACGACTGCGGGCGGCCGGACTGGAACTCGAACTCAACGACGAACGGGTGCTGAAGGAAATCGCGCTCTTCGCCGATCGTGTGGACGTCACCGAGGAGATTACCCGGCTGCGGAGTCACCTCTCCCAACTCAAGGATTTGTTGCGCTCCGACGGCGAAGTTGGCCGCAA